>CACDJC010000005.1 GCA_902552475.1 uncultured Pelagibacteraceae bacterium
ATTTATATAGCGTGTTAAGGAAAATAAAAAAAAATAAATTTAAGAGTATTGCAATAGAAAAAATTCCAAATAAAGGACTGGGCGAAACAATTAATGATAGATTAATCAGAGCATCAAAATTTTTATGAAAGATTTAGTAAAAGTAACAAACTTAAAAAAAAATTATGGATTAAAAGAAGCTGTAAAAGGAATATCATTTAATATCAAACAAAATGAAATTATAGGATTGCTTGGACCCAATGGATCAGGGAAAACTACAACTATAGGTATGATGCTTGGTTTGTTAAAACCATCTTATGGGGAAATATTAATTGATGGAGTAAATATTGAGAAAAATAGAATAGAGATCCTAAAAAAAATAAATTTTATTTCTCCTTATATAGAATTGCCAAAAAAACTAAAAGTAAAACAAAATTTAATTGTCTACGGAAAATTATATTCTGTTAAAAATTTAGATCAAAGAATTAATTATCTTGTTGAAAAGTTAAGGTTAGAAGATTTATTAGATAGTGTCACAGGAGAATTGTCATCAGGACAAAAAAATAGAGTTAGTTTAGCTAAAGCATTAATAAATGACCCTGAAGTATTACTTTTAGACGAACCAACTGCTTCCTTAGATCCAGAAATTGGAGATTTTGTAAGAACATTTTTGGAAAATTATAAGAAGGAAAATAAAATATCAATTTTATTGGCTTCACATAATATGAATGAAGTCACAAGACTTTGTAAATCAATATTAATGATGAAAGATGGAATTATAATTGACAAAGGTGATCCAAATGAATTGATAAAAAAACATGGAAGAAAAAACTTAGAAGAAGTCTTTCTAAAACTTACAAGGAGTAATGGTGAATTTTAATAGAATGTATGGTCTATTTTTAAGACATTTTTATTTAATTACTAGATCTTTTCCAAGAATATTAGATTTAATTTATTGGCCAACAATTCAAATTACTTTGTGGGGATTTATATCAATTTTTTTTGCATCTAGTTCTTCTTACTATAACAACGGAGTTGGAGTAATCCTAACATGCGCAATACTTTATGATTTTCTTTTTAGAACAAGTATTGGTTTTAATATGTTATTTTTAGAAGAAATTTATAGCAGAAATTTTACAAACTTATTTATTGCCCCAATAAAAATTCGAGAAATAATTTTTTGTTTAGTATTTACTGCCTTAATAAGGGCTTTAATTGGGCTGATACCAGCAATACTGCTTACATCTCCTCTTTTTGGTATATCAATATTAGATTTAGGCATTTATCTTTTTTTACTTTTTCTTAGTTTATATATATTTGGTGTAACGCTAGGAATATTAGTTTCAGCGGGACTATTAAGATTTGGACCTTCTTTCGAAAATATTGCTTGGTCAACAATGTTTTTATTGGCACCTTTCGGCTGCATATATTATCCAATTGAAATCTTGCCAGAATTTTTTCAAAAAATTGCTTATGGGTTGCCCCTAGTTTATATTTTTGAAGAAGCAAGAAATATACTAATAAATCAAACAGTAAATATAAATAATATTTTAACAGCCCTAGGTTTAAATTTATTATATTTATCGATTTCAGTATCTTTGTTTTATTATTGTTTTTTTCA
The DNA here is from genome assembly GCA_902552475.1 of uncultured Pelagibacteraceae bacterium. Taxonomy (GTDB): domain Bacteria; phylum Pseudomonadota; class Alphaproteobacteria; order Pelagibacterales; family Pelagibacteraceae; genus Pelagibacter. The sequence goes on from CACDJC010000005.1 coordinate 1,601, forward strand.
AGCAAGAAAAAAAGGTACATTAATCAATGTAGGGGAATAAATCGTGCGCCCGCAAGGAGTCGAACCCTGAACCTCCAGAGCCGAAATCTGGCGCTCTATCCAGTTGAGCTACGGACGCATATAGTATTAGTATTATAAATTATGAAAAATATCATTAATTTAATAGCTGAAGATCAAGATAAAAATTTAAGAATAGACTTATTTTTATCTAAAAAAAAAGAATTAAGCAGAACTAGAATAAAAAATTTAATTTTAGCAAAAAATCTAAAAATAAATAATAAAATTATAGAAGACCCATCAAAGAAAATATCAAAGGGAGATAAAATAATTTTTGAAATACCAGAGCCAAAAAAAGCATCATTAAAACCTTATAATTATAAATTGGATATTTTTTATGAAGATAAAGATTTAATTGTAATTAACAAATCTTCAGGAATATCTATGCATCCAGGTGCAGGAAATTATGATAATACTTTGGTAAATGCTTTAATAAATTATAACGGAAAAAAATTATCAAACATAGGTGATGAGCTCAGACCTGGAATCGTACATAGAATAGATAAAGATACCTCGGGTTTAGTTTTAATTGCTAAAAATAATCTAAGTCACGAACATTTATCAAATCAATTTGCAAATCATACTATATCTAGAGTTTATCAGGCTTTAATATGGGGAAAGTTGAGACCACAAAATGGAATAATAGAAACATTAATTACAAGAAGCTCAAAAAATAGACAAATGATGGAGGTAGGAATAAAAAAAGGAAAAAAATCAATCACAAATTATAAAACAATAGAGGTTTTTGAAAATAATAAAGTTCCTACTTTTAGTTTAGTAGAATGTGTTCTTGAAACAGGAAGAACTCATCAAATTAGAGTTCATATGAGTTATAAAGGAAATAATATACTAGGTGATAAAAAGTATAAAAAAAAATATAAAAAATTTAAAAATATAGATCCTGATTTAGAACAATCTATTTTAAATCTAAATAGACAATTTTTGCATGCCAAAACTATTGGATTTAAACATCCTAGATCTGGAAAAAATTTAAGATATTCTTCAAAATTGCCAGAAGAATTAGAAAATATTTTAAAAAAGCTAAGAAATACTAGTAAATAAAGATGTTGTAATATTTTTAATCTTTATTAAATAAATATCTCCAATGAGTACAACAACTTATAACTTACCGACTCTATCTAATGAAGGTGGTTTGGCTATATATTTGGCACAAATAAAAAAATTTCCTATGTTAGATGCAGAAGAGGAATATATGTTAGCCAAAAACTGGCAAACAACCGGAAATGTTAAATCTGCTGAAAAACTTGTTACTAGTCATTTAAGATTAGTTGCTAAAATAGCAATGGGCTACAAAGGATATGGGCTTCCACTTAATGAAATGATTTCTGAGGGCAATGTTGGTTTAATGCAAGCTGTAAAAAAATTTGAACCAGAAAAAGGTTTTAGATTAGCTACTTATGCAATGTGGTGGATCAAAGCTTCGATCCAAGAATATATACTACGTTCTTGGAGTTTAGTAAAAATTGGAACAACTACTGCTCAGAAAAAATTATTTTTTAATTTAAAAAAATTAAAAAATCAGATTGCACCAAAATCAGAGGGTGATTTAAGAGACGAACATGTGAAAGATATCGCAAATAGACTTAATGTAAGTGAAGAAGAGGTTGTATCTATGAATAGAAGACTTTCAGGAAAAGAGCAGTCTTTGAACGCGCCTATAGGAGAAGATGGAGACGAATGGCAAGACTGGGTAGTTGATAAAGAAATGGATCATGAACTTAAATTTGCGCAAAATGAAGAAATGGAGCAAAGAAAAGACTTGCTTACAGACTCAATTAAAATCTTAAATGATAGAGAAAAAAAAATATTATATTCAAGAAGATTGACCGATGATCCGATTACTCTTGATGAACTAAGTAAAAAATTTAAAATTAGTAGAGAAAGAATAAGACAAATAGAAAATAAAGCATTTGAAAAACTACAAAAGCATATGCTTAATTCTGCAAAATCAAAAAATTTGCTCCCAGCAAACTAATTTTTAAAAGGATCTTCAAGTAATATAGTATCATTTCTTTCAGGGCTTGTTGATATACTTGAAATTTTTGTTTCTAAAAATTTTTCCAAATCTTTGACATAAACTTTTGCATTATCAGGCAAATCCTCAAATTTTTTGATACCTGCAGTAGATGTTTTCCATCCATTATATGTTTTGTATATCGGTTTTATTTTGACTTGTTCGTTAACAGCTGACGGCAAATAATCTATTTTTTTTCCATCTATTTCATACGCCACGCACATTTTTATTTCTTCTAATTCATCTAAAACATCAAGTTTGGTTAAAGCAATTCCATCAATTCCTGATATTTTAATAGTTTGTCTAACTAAAACACCATCAAACCATCCACATCTTCTTTTTCTACTTGTGACAGTTCCAAATTCTTTTCCTCTTGTGCCTAAAATTTCTCCAATATCATCTTTTAATTCTGTTGGGAAAGGTCCTTCTCCCACTCTGGTTGTATATGCTTTTGTTATTCCTAAAACATAATTTATAGAATTTGGACCACAACCAGAACCAGTTGCTGCTGATGAAGCAACTGTATTTGAAGATGTTACAAATGGGTATGTTCCATGATCTACATCTAACAATATTCCTTGCGCTCCCTCAAATAAAATTTTTTTTTTATTTTTTTTAAATTCTTCAATTTTTTTCCAAACCGGTTTAGAAAATTTAAGTATTTTTGGTGCAATCTTTAACAATTCTTTCTTTAAATTTTCTTTTGTAAAAATATCTTTTCCTAAACCTTTCCTAATTGCATTGTGATGTATTAATACGTTATCTAATCTCTCATCAAGATTTTTCTCTGAAACTAAATCCATAACTCTAATTGATCTTCTTCCAACTTTATCTTCGTATGCTGGTCCAATTCCTCTTCTGGTAGTACCAATTTTTGATTTTCCTGCTGAGTCTTCTCGTATTTCATCCATTTCTTTATGAAATGGCAATATCAAAGTTGCTGACTCAGATACTATTAAATTATTTTCATCTACATTGACTCCTTTTGACTTTATTTCATCTATTTCGTCAAGAAGAGCCCAAGGATCAATTACTACACCATTTCCTATTACGGAAATTTTATTTTTTCTAACAATGCCTGAAGGTAATAATCTTAATTTATAAGTTATTCCATCAATGACTAAAGTATGACCAGCGTTATGTCCTCCTTGAAATCTTATAACAATATCTGCCTCGCTCGAAAGCCAATCAACTATCTTTCCTTTTCCTTCATCTCCCCACTGAGAACCTACTACTACAACATTTTTCATTTAAGTTTTTTTTTAATAGTAAATGTATTTAAATGGTTTATTGGTCCATGACCTTTGCCAAATTTAGGCCCTGAACGTATTGCATGGTTAACATAATTAATGGCCATTTCACAAGATTTCTTTAGAGTTTTTCCACAAGAATAGAATGTGGCTACAGCACTTGATAATGTACAACCTGTACCATGCGTATTCTTAGTATTAAATCTTTTGCTATGAAACTTTACTATTTCATTTTTATTTAAAAAAATATCAGTAACTATTTTTGATTTCAAATGTCCTCCTTTAATAAGAACATTTTTTGCACCAAGTTTTAAGATTTTATTTGCTGCAAATATCATATCTTCAATATTTAATATTTTTGTACTCGAAAGTATTTCTGCCTCTGGAATATTTGGTGTTATCAAAGAAACTTTTTTAATTAATTTATTCTTTAATATTTGAATTGATTTTTTATCAATAAGTTTAGTTCCTCCTTTTGCTACCATAACAGGATCCAAAATAATTTTTTTAATCTTTATTTTATTTAAAGATTTAATTACAGAATTAATCACTGGTGGGGTGTGCAACATTCCAATTTTAATTGCATCTGGTTTAATATCTGTAGAAGTAAATTCAATTTGTCTTGATATTTCCTTTGCAGGAATAGAGATTATAGATGAAATACCAGTTGTATTTTGTGAAGTGACTGCGGTTATTGCCGACATTGCATAAGAGCCAAGAGAAGTAACTGTTTTTATATCTGCTTGTATTCCCGCGCCTCCAGATGAGTCAGATCCTGCAATAATTAAAACTTTAGATTTTATTTTCAAGTTACTTAATTGATTTTTTTACAATATTTACACATTTGTTAAGCAAAGCTTTATTTTCACTTTCACACATTATTCTTATTTTTGGCTCTGTGCCAGATTTTCTAACCAACATTCTGCCCTTACCTTTGACTAAATTATTTGCATTTTTTATTGCTTTTTTGCATTTAATACTATGAATTACTGATTTATTTTTCACTTCTATATTTACAAGTAATTGTGGCGTTGGTATGAAATTCTTAAATAGGTCGCTCGCTTTTTTCCCTTTTCTCATTGAAAACAATATTTCTAAAGCAACCAGTAATCCATCTCCTGTTGTTGCAAATTTACCTAGAATTATGTGGCCAGATTGCTCACCACCTAAGTTAAATTTTTTTTTCTTCATCAAATCTTTTACATATCTGTCACCAACATTCGATCTTAAAAATTTTATTTTATTTTTAGCAAAAAATTTTTCTAAACCATAATTAGACATTAAGGTTCCAACAACACCTCCTTTTAAAATTTTTTTTCTTTTCCATCTTTCTGCCAACATTGCAATTATTTTATCACCATCTATAATATTACCTTTTTCATCACATATAATGATTCTATCTGCATCTCCATCTAAAGAAATTCCAATATGTGCCTTAGTTTTTTTTGTTAAATATCTAATTTTATTTGGAAAAGTAGACCCACATTTTTCATTTATATTAAGTCCATTAGGTGCAGTCCCGACTTCATAAACTACTGCTCCTAATGATCTTAATAATTTTGGCCCAACTTTATAAGCTGCTCCATTTGCACAATCTATAGCGATTTTTAAACCTCTTAGATTAAATTGACTTGGAAAGTTTGATTTTAAAATTTCGGTATATTTTTCTGAACCATTCTCTAATCTTTTTACTCTTCCTAATATTTTTGGCTTTGATAATTTATCATTTATTCTTGAATCAATAAGCTTTTCTATTTTTTTTTCTATTTTATCAGATAATTTTAAGCCATCCGGACCAAATAATTTCAGTCCATTGTCATAGTAAGGATTATGAGATGCAGTGATCATTATACCCATATTAGCTTTCATTTTTTTTGTAAGCATGGCCAATCCATTAGTTGGCAAAGGTCCAAAGGTATAAACATGTACTCCAGTAGAGGCCAATCCAGACACTAAAGCTGGTTCTAATGTATATCCGGATAATCTAGTGTCTTTAGCAATAATAGCAATTTGTTTACTCTTTTTTTGATTTTTAAAATATGTTCCGGCTGCCAATCCAAACTTAAAAAACATTTCTCCATTTATCTTTTCTTGATTTACTTTTCCTCTTATTCCGTCAGTTCCAAAATATTTTTTACTCATTACTTATAGTTTAATTTTTTAAATACCTTAATCCCTTGATTTATTTCATTAATATCATGCACTCTCAATATTTGTACACCTTGCTGTATACTAAAAATACAAGATGAAACTGTACCACCAATTCTTTTATCACTATCATTTAATCTCGATATGTCTTTTATAAATTTTTTTCTAGAGAGACCTAACATTATTGGAAAACCCAAGGAATGAAAAATAGAAATATTATTAATTAGAGTAATATTATGTTTCAAATTTTTACCAAATCCAATTCCAGGATCTAATATTATGCTTTTGTGCTTAATGCCTTTTTTTCTAATTAGTTTCAATTTTTCCTCAAAATAATCATATATATCAAGCAAAACATTTTTATAATTAGGATTAATTTGCATAGTTTTTGGTGTACCCTTTATATGATGAAGAACAAATGGTAATTTACTTTTTTTTAAAAGTTTTATTGTATCTTTATCATAGCTTAAGCCAGATATATCATTAATTAAATTTAATTTATAATTTAAAGCTTTTTTCATTACAAAACTTTTTCTAGAATCTAGAGAAACAAAAATTTTTTTCTTTTTTAAATATTTCATAGAATTTTTTATTCTATTCCATTCACTTAATTCTTTAATTTCTTTTGAACCTGGTCTTGTTGACTCGCCCCCAATATCAATAATGTTTGCCCCGTCCCTTATTAGTTTATTTATTTGTTTTTTTGCTAATTTAAATTTATTAAAATTACCACCATCAGAAAAACTATCAGGAGTAATATTTATAATGCCCATTAATATCGGAAATTTTTTTGGATTTAATCCTGGTATTTTTTTATTTTTACAAATATTTTTAATATCAACTAAAACTTTTTTTTTAATTTTAGTTGGAAGTTTATTAATATTTTTAATATTTATAATTTTTTTTGATTTTCGAGAAATTATCTCAATACAGTCAAAAGATATTGAGTCACTGCCACCTACAGATAATGACAATTTTTTTTTAATTTTTTCTTTTGAAGTTTTGTTATAATAAAAATTACACGCTCTTGTGTAATATTTTTGCATTAATGCTAATGTACTATTTTTGGTTTAAGGCCAATAGAACCTAAAGCTGAACTTTGGTCATCATCTTCAACTTTTAAATCTTCTTTATTAGCTGGATATACATTTTTATTGATTAAATCCTCAATTTCTGAGCCAGTCAAAGTTTCATAAGTAAGTAATGCTTTTGCTAATTTGTGCAAGTCATCTTTTTTTTCACTCAATACCTTTTTTGCTCTTTCGTAGCCTTGTTCAACAAATTTTTTAATTTCTGAGTCTACTTTTTTTGCTGTTTCTTCAGACATATTTTGTTGTCTTGCAACCGATCTACCTAAAAATACTTCTTCTTCATTTTCCCCATAGGCTATAGGCCCTAATTCTTTACTTAAACCAGCTCTCATAACCATGGCTCTTGCTCTTTTTGTGGCTTGCTCAATATCACTTGAAGCTCCTGTGGTAACTTTATCATAACCAAATATTAATTCCTCTGCAACTCTCCCTCCCATAGCAATGGCCATTTGTGCATGTAACTGTTCTCTTGTTTGTGAAACTTCATCCTTTTCTGGTAACTGCATTACCATACCCAATGCTCTTCCTCTTGGAATAATAGTTGCTTTGTGTATTGGATAGGCAGCTTTTTCATTAATAGTAACTATTGCATGACCTGCTTCATGATATGCTGTTAATTTTTTTTCTTCCTCAGTCATTACCATAGACCTTCTTTCGGCACCCATCATTACTTTATCTTTTGCTTCCTCAAATTCTTGATATGTAACTATTCTTTTATTTTTTCTCGCAGCAAGTAATGCTGATTCATTTACTAAATTAGCAAGATCGGCTCCTGAAAATCCTGGCGTTCCTCTTGCAATCGTTCGTAAATTTATATCTGGAGTCATAGATATTTTTTTTGCATGAACTTTTAATATTTTCTCTCTACCAATTATATCTGGCAAAGATACTACTACCTGTCGGTCAAATCTACCAGGTCGCAACAAAGCTGGATCTAAAACGTCTGGTCTGTTTGTGGCTGCTATTATTATAACACCTTCGTTTGTATCAAAACCATCCATCTCAACTAATAATTGATTTAAAGTTTGTTCTCTCTCATCGTTTCCTCCACCGAGACCCGCACCTCTACTTCTTCCAACTGCATCTATTTCGTCAATAAAAATAATGCAAGGAGAATGTTTTTTTCCTTGTTCAAACATATCTCTTACTCTAGACGCTCCAACACCTACAAACATTTCAACAAAATCAGATCCTGATATTGTAAAGAAAGGTACTCCAGCTTCGCCAGCAATTGCTCTTGCTAATAATGTTTTTCCTGTTCCTGGAGGACCTACAAGTAAACATCCTCTTGGTATCTTTCCACCTAGTCTACTAAACTTTCTTGGGTCTTTTAAAAATTCAACAACTTCTTCAACTTCTTCCTTTGCTTCTTCAACTCCAGCAACATCGTTAAAAGTAACCTTACCTTTAATTTCATTCATCATTTTAGCTTTAGATCTTCCAAAACCCATTGCTCCACCTTTTCCGCCTTGCATTTGTCTCATAAAAAATATCCAAACAGCAATAAGTAAAAGCATTGGAAACCAAGAAAGTAATATGCCTAACAATGAAGGCATTTTTTCTTCAAGGGGGCTTGCTGAAATGCTAACACCTTTGTCACTAAGTTTTTGAATTAAATTTGGATCATCGGGAGCATAGGTAATAAATTGCTCTCCATTAGACATTACTCCTTTAATATTCTTTCCTTGAATTTCAACTTGAACAACTCTTCCATTATCTACTTCTGATAAAAACTCTGAAAAAATAATATTATTTTTTTGACTCACAGATCCTTGTGGATTTTTAAACATATTATAAAGACCAATAGTCAATACAACTATAATTCCCCACATTGCTAAATTTTTGAAATTCATAATGTTATAAAGTAAGAATTATTATTAAATTAACAAGTGTCATTTTGCGACATAATCTCTATATTTTTTATCTTTCTCTTGAAATAATGATTGATTTATTGGTTTTTTCAAAAATACATCCAGAAAGTGTTTTTTTTTTGTAATTTTTAGAAAAATTAATTTCATGAATCAAATTTAATATTTTTCTACCTCTTGTTAGCTTGTTTCTATTTCCAATTTTATGGATTATTTCTGAAAATGATCTAAAAACTATTTCCTCAGGTTGATTAAAAAAATTTTCATTAATAATAATTTTTTTACATTTTAAAAATTTTGAATTTTTATTAATATTTTTTTTAACGTAAAATTCGATTGTTTGATTACTTGCGTAAAGATTCTTAAGAGTTAATTCGAATTTACTTGAATTCAAACCTTCTTGATCAAGTTTATTTATTAATTTTCTTATTTTAATTCTTAAAAATTTTTCATTTTCATTTGAAGGATCTTTTATAAAAAAACCATATGTTTTATTTACCACATATTCTAAATCGTATTTTGAAATATCTAGCAATGGTCTAAAAATATAAACATTTTTGTCTTTATTTATTTTGGTTTTCAAACTATTAAATGAGCTTAATCCTTTTAAGCCTGAACCTCTAATCAATCTAATAAAAAAATTCTCGTAATTATCATTTTTGTGATGAGCTGTTAAAACTAAATTAATTTTTTTTTTTAAACATTCTTTAAAAATTAAATTATATCTATTTTCTCTAGCAATAGATTGTAAATTAGAAATTTTTTTATTACCTTTCCAAGTTAAAATTTTACAATTTATTCCAAATGTTTTTAATTTCTTTTTAGTTGTTTCTGCTTCTCTAGTAGAATCTTTTCTAATTTTATGATCAACAATAAAATAAAAAAATTGTTTATTGCTATCTAATGAATAACACTTTGATAAATAAGCCAAAGCAATGCTATCTGATCCGCCAGAAATAGCTACGGCTATTCTTTTTACTTTTTCGCTATCTAATTTTTTTTTAAATTTAAAGTATATTTTATTAATTTTTAAATTTTTTAAATAAAAACTATGAATTTTCTTTTTTGCACTCAAATTTCTTTTCTTCATATTTTGCTTTCTGAAGCACTGATTGAGTTGCATTTGGATACTGTTGTTTGACACCTGCAATCATTAAACATCCTTGATCCTTTTCTCCTATTTGAACTAACGATACTCCAAGTTTTAATAAATTTATAGGAGCCTTTTCGCTTTTAGGATATTTTTGATATCCTTCTAAATATGCAGAAGCTGCATCTGTATATAGTTGTCTTATTCTAAAAGTTTCAGCATACCAATATTGAGCATTACCAGATAATTTGTTATCTGGATTTATTAAAACAAATTCTCTAAATGCTTTCTCTGCCATATTATAATCTCCCACTTTTAAAAAACTTGTTGCGAATTCATATTGTTCTTGAGGAGTGCCTTCTGGTAATATTTTTTCCTCAGATTCAAAAACTTCTTGTACTATAGCATTAGTGGTTTCCACAGATTTCAATACTTGAGTATCACTATCATCTGTCATATCTTTATATGATATTTCTCCTAGCTGCTGTGGTTGAGATGTTCCTGGTAATATTTTTTTTTTATTGATTTCTGATTTGGTAAGAGAGGTTAATGAATTGTCTGTTTCATTAATCTTAGTACTATTCTCTAATTGTTCAAATCTTAATTGATTGTTTGCTTGAAGTTTAGAAAGTCTTGATGATAATTTATCTAATTTAAAATTTATTTCTTCAAACTTATTGGTTAATTCCTGAAATTGCTTTTCAATTTCACCTATTTTTAGCAAATGCTTAGTTAGGGCATGTTCCTCTTCTTTGGAAACTGTTTGTCTATTTTCTGAATTATTTGATGATGAAGAAAATGATTCTGAGTAAACTGCTCTTTCTAACGTCCTTAGATCTTTCTGAATATTTTCTAAAATTTCTTTCACCTCTTCACTTTTAGCGTTTACAAAAGTTAGAGCGTAAAAAAATAGCAAAATAAGAAAAAAACTGAAAACTTTCTTAAGATCTAAAATCATTTAATGATTAATATTTAAAAAAGTGGCCAAAAGAAGACCTTGTCTAAAAGTTTTAAAGACAAGGTCTTAATTTTAAATTTTAAATTCTTAATTAGCTTTTACTGTAACAGATCTTCTGTTTTTTGACCAAGATAAAGGATTAGAACCAGAGTCTACTGGTTTTTCTTTTCCATAACTTATCACTTGAATTCTGTCAGAGGAAACACCGTAAGTCATTAGATAATCTTTTGCAGCATTTGCTCTTCTTTCACCTAATGCTAAGTTATATTCTCTAGTGCCTCTCTCGTCGGCATGACCTTCTACAACAACTGTGACACCTGGATTCTGTCTCAACCAAGCCGCTTGTTTTCTTAGTGTCTCTCTAGACATAGTTGTTAAAATTGACTCGTTTGTTGCAAAGAAAACTCTATCTGGAACTCCGCTAGCTAACTCTCCAACTGTATCAGATCCTATATAAACATCCCCCTGCATTAGAGAACCAAGTTGTTTAATTGGCTCTGCTTTCTCTTCTTTTGCAGTCGTTGCCGTCGTTGAAGAAGAAGAAGATGTGTCTGTTGTTTTTACGGTTTTTTTAGTTGCGCAAGCCGTTACCACTAAACCGAAAATGATCACCAAAAAAACATTCTTTAAAATTTTGTTTAGATTCATTACTGCTCCTTAATAAATATTAGAATATTTGCACTTATTTATTCACAAGTAAATAGATGTTTCAAGCATAAAAATCAACTTAATTTAAATATAATTTTAAATAAAATCGCTTAATTACCTAGCAAAGATGACCAAGATGGGTCTGAAGCATCCGTTTCGGTTTTAACCAACCTCTCGTTGTATCCGGTTAAATCAATTGACCACAATTTTGCGCTAAATCCTTCACCTTTTTCATTTGTTTTAGTTTCTCTATAAAAAATTATTACTCTTCCATTTGGAGCCCAGGATGGGGCTTCTTGATAAAAATTCTTTGTTAAAAGTCTTTCGCCAGTTCCGTCTATTCTCATCACTCCAATATAAAATTCACCTTTATGTAATTTTGTAAATGCAATTAAATCTCCTCTCGGTGACCATACTGGAGTTCCGTATATCCCCTTCCCAAAAGATATTCTTTTAACCGAAGAACCATCATTTTTCATTACATAAATTTGTTGGTAACCACTTCTATCCGAATTAAAAGTAATAAACTTTCCATTTGGAGAGTAAGAAGGCGAAGTATCTATAGAAGGATGGTTAGTCAATTGTATTTGAATCCCTGTTTCAAGATCTCTTGTCCAAATCTCAGAATTTCCGTCTTTAGCTAAGCTCATAATTATTTTTTTTCCATCTGGAGAAAATCTTGGAGCAAATGTCATTCCTGGAAAATCTCCAACAACTCTTTGTTCTCCTTTTTCAATATCTAAATAATAAACTCTAGGTTTATTTTTAAAAAATGACATATATACTACTTTTTGGCTAGTAGGATCAAATCTTGGGGTCAATACAAGCTCGTTGCCTAAAGTTAAATATTTTGTGTTAAATCCATCTTGATCCATGATTGCAAGCTTTTTAATTCTTTGAGTTTTCGGACCAGTTTCAGCCACATAAATAATTCTTGTATCAAAGTAACCTTCTTCACCTGTTAATGTGCCGTAGACTTTATCTGAAATCACATGACCAACTCTTCTCCAGTTGTTAGGTGTAGTTGTAAAAGACAAAGCCATCATTTCCTTGGCAGCTAATACATCCCAAAGTCTAAACTCAACCTTAAGCATGTTTTTTTCGTCTAATGTTAAAGAAGACACTTTTCCAGTAATCAATGCTTGTGCTTTAATTAAGGCCCAATCTTCAAACCTTGGTTTTAAGTGTGCTATATCAGGTTTTTGTAAATAAGCTTCTCTGTTAATTGTATTGAACAAACCTGTATTTTTTAAATTATTTTCAACTACTTTTGAAATTTCCAAACCTAAGTCTTCTAAATTTAATTGATTTTTGAAATCATTTTTAGATTTATCATCAAGAGAAAGAGGAGAAATCGCAATTGGTAATGGATCAAGATTACCTCTTGTAATATCAATTTCTACCAAAGCAAAAGAATAATTAAACTTAAATATAGTTAAAATAAAAATTATTATTAAAAGTTTTAAATTTTTCATAAACTTCCTTGCATTTCTAATGGACTAAATCTTAATACCATAACTTTCCACTTTTCGTAAGTAGCTGTTGGGAGTTGTTTAAGGGGATTGCACAGTCTGATAGCTCTTATAACGCTATCCGCAAAAGCTTTAAATCTTTTATCTATACCCATTCTCTCACGTTCAAGTACTTCAATTTTTTCATATTCACCAGTTTTTTTTAAACTAAGTTTAACTGTTAGCAAAAAACTATCATTTAATGGTAACCCAGCTGGAACTGCCCAACAAAAAAAATACTGGCTTTTAACAGCGTCTATTTGTGACAAAGTTAATTTATCAATATCTAACATTGTTGGATCATCTGATTGGGTAATACCTTTGGCTTTTTTCTTAACCTGACCCAATTCTTCAGATTGTTTGTCTATAAGACCTTTGATTTTATTTGGATCAAATAATTCTTTTTTCTCAAACTCTGAGACTTGCATTACTTTTTCATCTTTTTTTATTGGTTTTTTAGTTTTAGCAAAGTTTTTAATCACTTTATCATCTTTTAATTTTTTTTCAGGTTTAAGTTTTTTTTCCTCTTTAAGCAAATTTTTCTCTTTTTCTTTTGAAGGTTGTTGCTCTTTTTCTTCTTGTGCTATTATTTTTTCTTTCTTTTTATCAGGCATAGGAACTGCATCTGCATTTTCTTTTTTTAAAATTTCTTTTTTATTTTCTGGGGTAGGAGTTTTTTTTGATTTTGATTTTTCAATATCATCTTTTTGTTTATCTAAATTTACTTTTTTAATACTATCTTTTTTAATAGTGTCTTTTTTTTGATCTAATTTTGTCTCTTTTACCTTCTCCTTCTTTATTTTTTTTGGAGGAGCTTGATCTGATAATAATTTTTCTTTTTTTTTTTTAACTTTATCAATTATTTTTGCTGCTTTAGGAGCGTAAGGAATATTTGTTAAATCCGATACTTGTATAAGTTCAACTGAAATTAAAGGGGGAACATCAATTGGTTTCTTGGCCAAAAAAGGCAAAGTAAATATACTAAGTATAATTATAGCAATATGAAAACCAGAAGAAGCTAATAAACTTTTGTACACTATTATCTTTCTTTATTAGGCTCAGAAATAAGTGCTACTTTTGTAAATCCTGAACCCGACAACAATCCCATAATTTCTAATACTCTTCCATAATTAATAGTTTTATCTCCTCTTACATATATTCTTGTATCAGTTCTATTATTTGACACTGCAAGAATTTTTTGGATTATATTGTTAAATTCAATTTTTGTTTCTTGGATAAATACTTCTCCTTTTGAATTAATTGTTAGTGTTAAAGGCTCGTTTTCTTCTGGAAGTGTGTCAGCGGAAGTTTCTGGTAAATCAACTTGGACTCCTACTGTTAATAATGGAGCCGTTACCATAAAAATAATTAAGAGTACAAGCATCACATCTACAAAGGGAGTTACGTTTATTTCACTAATAGGATCTTGTTCAGAACTTCTAAATTTAAATGCCATGCTAAATTATAGAAATAAATCTTTTAGAAAAATTTTCCAATTTCTGAGAATATTTTTTTGAATCGTTTCCAAACTTATTATAAGCAACAACAGCTGGGATTGCAGCTAATAAGCCTAGAGCAGTTGCAAACAGTGCTTCAGCTATTCCTGGTGCAACAATTGCCAAGCTTGTATTTCTAGAAATTGCTATTGATTGAAATGAATTCATTATGCCCCATACAGTACCAAATAATCCAATAAATGGAGCAGTAGAGCCTACAGTTGCAAGAAAAGTAAATTTAGCATTTACAACGTTCATCTGTTTTTCAACATTTACCTCTAAAATGTTCTCTAATCTTTGACTAAGATTTGTTTTTGACCTTGATTTCATAACGGCTTGCATTGAGTCTTTAAATAATTGTGCCATTGGATTTTCTAAATTTGAAGGCAGACTATTATAGAATGTTTCTGCTGATTTAGATTTCCAAAATTTATCTTCAAATTCTTCTGACTCCTTATTTATTTTTCGGAACATCATAAATTTATCAAAAATAATAGCCCATGAATAAACTGAACTGGCAATTAAAATAATTATTACCGACTTAACAATAAAGTCAGCTCTTAAGAATAAACTTGTTATCGAAAAATCAGTATTGCTTGCTAATCCTACAGCTTGTGAAGTTATATCAGCTTCCATCTATTCGATTTCACACTAAAATGTGTCATGAATTTGTCTAGATAACTCAACTATTTGCTTTTTTTCATACTATTTTCATGAAAACTTGCGATTAATATGGCATCAGCTTTATTTGCGTCTTTTTTTCTTGATAGAAGAGATGAAATCTTTGGAAACATTTGAATCACTTTTGTTCTGCTAGAGTCTTTTTGAGAATTTATTAGTTCAAAATGTTTTTTCCATTTCGCAGGACGTACAAAAAATATAGATAGTTGCATTGCAGCACAAATTCCTTTTAATACACCAAAGGACTGTCCAAAATTAAACATACTGGTTACTCCTTGACCAGGCATTGCAGAAACTTGTTCTATTACAACATTTATATCTTCGATTTTATAGTTTTTAATTCTTATTGATATTTCGTTAAATATTTGACTGCCATTTACTTGCTTTTTGTTTTTTTTTCCCTCTGCCATTACCGGCATATCAATTACATCTTTTACTTCTCCATTTTCAAAAAAGCAAATTGCTCCTGATATCCCAGGGTCTATTCCAATTATTAACATTTAATTATCAAATTTAACATTAGTAAAAATATTTTGAACATCGTCATTTTCATCAATCATTTCTAAAAATTTTATCATTTTGTCTTTATCTTCTCCTCCAATATTGACAAAGTTAGTTGGTATCCACTCAATTTCAGTTGATATAAAATTTAAAATATTTTTTTCTAATTTTTTTTTAACATCATATATTTCATCTGGATTAGTTTGAATTTCGTGATTTTCCTCATATGAAATACATTCATTTGCACCTGAGTCTATGGCTAAATCAAAAATTTTTTCATCATTGATTTCTTTTTTATCTATTTTTATCACACCTTGTTTTTGAAAATTATGAGATGCTGATCCTTGAGTGCCAAGACCTCCTCCATATTTTTGAAACAAAGTTCTTATACTAGATGCGGTTCTATTTTTATTGTCTGTTAATGTCTGAACGATAACTGCTGTTTTGCAGGGGCCAAAGCCTTCGTATCTTATGCTCTCAAAATTTGAGTCTGCAGCAAAATTTGATTTATCTATTGCTCTTTTTATATTTTCTTTTGGCATATTTGCTGATCTTGCTGCTTGGATTGCAGATCTTAGTCTTGCATTTAAATCGGGATCTTTATCACCCAGCTTAGCTGCAACAGTAATTTCTCTTGATAGTTTAGAAAATATTGTAGATCTTTGTTTATCGGCTCTACCCTTTTTATGTTTTATTCCAGCCCAATGAGAATGACCTGCCATAATTTATTCTATATTTTTTAAATCTCCACCGAAAATAAAACTACTTAAATTAATTGCTAAGCCATTTTCAGTATTGCCTTCAACTATAACTCCACAAATAGAAGCTTCGCCCTCAGAAGGAAAATGTTTAACTGAATTTTTTTTATTAAATTTATTTATAGAATTTTCAGTATTCATGCCTATTACAGAATTATAATCGCCACACATTCCTGCATCTGTTAAATAAGCAGTTCCTTTGTTCAAAATCCTTCCATCGTTTGTTGGAACATGTGTATGAGTTCCGACCACTAATGTTGCTCGACCGTTAAAAATATGTCCTACTGCCATTTTTTCACTAGTTATTTCTCCATGAAAATCCACTATTAAAAAATCATATTTATCTCCAAGTCTATTTTTTTCTAAAAATTGGTTAGTTATTTTAAAAACGTCATCACATTTTTTCATAAAAATATTTCCCATTAAATTCAATACACCAATCTTAAATCCTTTTTGTGAATTGTATATTTCAAAACCTTTACCTGGTGTATTGTTAGGAAGATTTAATGGTCTTAACAATCTTTTTTGTCTTGATATTAATTCGTAAGTTTCTTTTTGATCCCAAACATGGTTTCCCGTTGTAATAACATCGATTCCAGAATTAAGTAATTCATTTGTATTATTTTCTGTTATGCCCATTCCATCTTGTGCAGCATTTTCTCCATTAACAATTACAAAATCAATTTTTTTTTTTTTTATTATATTTGGCAAGTTTTCTTTGATTGCCTTGCAACCAGAATTTCCAACTATATCACCTAGAAACAAAATTTTCATTATTTGATATTATTTTCAGTTAAAATAAAATCTAATTTTTTATCATAATTATTTTTTGGTAATTTTTTCACTTCTTGAAAAGAAAAAGATAATCCAACAGTAATAATTTTTTTTATCTTATTTATTTTTTTAATATATCTATCGTAATAACCGCCACCATAACCCAATCTATATTTAAATTTATCAAAAGCAAGCAAAGGAACAATTAAAAGATCTGGATACATTTTTTTATTTTTATGAGGTTCTGGAACTCCCATATTTCCAATTTTCAAAGGATCATTAAATGACCATTTAAAAAAATCCATTTCAAATTTTTTTTTTGTAACTGGTAAACAAATGTTATAACCAATTTTTTCAATTTTTTTTAAAATTTCTAAGCAATCAATTTCATAATTAATTGGATAATAGGCTCCAATTGTATTAATTCTTTGTAAATTAGATTTTTTAATTATTGATTTAATTGATGAATATTTGATATTTAAAAACCTAAATTTTTCTTCTCTTAAATTTAATAATTTTTTTCTTAAATTTTTTTTAGACACTTTTTTATTTATTGCACTTGTGTATCAGTGTCATGTTTTTTTATGAAACTTTCAATTTCTGAGGTTGCTTTATCAACTAAATTTTCATAATTAATTTTATAAGTTTCAAGCTCATTTTTTATATTTGTAAGATGTTCGCTCAAATTAGAAATTTCTTTTTCTTTTATATCTTTATAGTCATAAACTAAAGACTTAAGTTCCTTAAACTTCTCAGTAATTTTATTTATTTCATTTTTTTGTTGATCTATTTTTTTTTTTGTTTCAAAATATTCGTCCATAACTGTAATGGAAGTAATTAGTAAAAGTTTATTTTCACCAATATTCCCTAGAGAATTTTTTAAATTGTCAAATTTTTCATTTAAAAAATTTGATAACTCCTCAAGGTGCTCTTCCTGTCCATTTTCACAAGATAACAAAAAATCCTTGCCATTAAATTTTATATTTACATTTGCCATTTTTCGATTTCTGTCATTAAACTATCTGTTTCTTGATTTAATTCATCTATTTTTTCTGAAAATTCGGCTTCTTTTCTTTGTTCTTCAATCTCTTTTTTCTTAAAATTATCAAATTTTTCTTTTAGATTTTCGTTTTCCTGTTCTAAAGATTTATATTTTTTTTGTAATTCTTCATTTTCAATTTCTAATTGATTTTTTTTGATTTCCAAATTTTCAAGCTCTAATATTTTATTTGAATTCACAACTTCTAAATTTTTTAACTTATTTAAAACATTATTGAGTTTTTTTTCTTTTGCATCAATTGTTTTCATATATATATCTATATTATTAAATTGAATCACCTAAGTCTATACAGGATAGCTTTTTGAATAAAAAAAATAAAATTTTATCTAATGCAATAAGATTCCTATCAATGGATGCGGTACAGAAAGCCAATTCTGGACACCCTGGAATGCCAATGGGAATGGCTGATGTTGTTACAATTTTATTTAAACATTTTCTAAAATTTAATCCTAAAAATCCAAGTTGGCTGAATAGAGATAGATTCGTTTTATCTGCAGGTCATGGATCAATGCTCTTATACTCATTACTTTATTTAACGGGCTATAAAAGTATTTCTTTAAAAGATATAAAAAATTTTAGACAAATGGACTCTATTTGTGCGGGCCATCCAGAGTATTTTCCCAATACAGGCATTGAGACAACTACAGGGCCACTTGGTCAAGGAATTTCAAATGCCGTTGGTTTTGCTATTGGTGAAGAAATTTTAAAAAATAAATTGGGAAAAAAAATAATAAATCATAAAACATATTTTTTGGCTGGAGACGGTTGTTTAATGGAAGGAATAAGTCATGAAGCAATGAGTCTTGCTGGTCACTTGAAACTAAAAAATTTGGTAATGTTATTTGATAACAACTCAATATCAATTGATGGTCCAACTAATTTAGCTGTATCAGATAAATATAGAAAAAGATTTGAAAGTTATGGTTGGAATTATATCCTTATAAATGGGCATAATGGAAATGAGATTTTTAATGCATTAAAAAATGTTCAGAATACAAATAAGCCTACTGTAATTTCATGCAAAACTAAAATAGGTTTTGGCTCTCCTAATAAAGTTGGAAAGGCTTCCTCACATGGTAGTCCTCTTGGCGATGATGAAATTAAACTTGTAAGAAAAAAATTAAACTGGAATTATAAACCTTTTGAAATTCCAAAAAAAATTTTAAATGAGTGGAGAAAGATTGGTAATAAAGGATACAAAATTGAAAATAGATGGAATAAAAATTATAAAAAGAAAAAAAATTATATAAATAAAATATTCAATAATAAAATATATAAATTTTTAGAAATTGAAAAAAAAGATGCCATCAAAGAAGCAAAAAGCTTGGCTACAAGGAAAGCCTCTGAATTAACTTTAAATGCATTAATAAAAAGAAGTAATTTGTTAATTGGAGGGTCTGCAGATCTAGCTGGCTCGAACAATACTAAAACTAAATATCATAAAATAATTAAGCCAGGTAACTTTGAGGGAAATTATATACATTATGGAGTTAGAGAACATGCCATGTGTGGAATTATGAATGGACTTGCATTACACAGTAAATTTATTCCATATGGTGGTACTTTTTTAATATTTTCAGATTATTGTAAGCCTTCAATAAGATTAGCTGCGATGATGAAAAAAAGAGTTATTTATGTAATGACGCATGACTCAATAGGACTTGGTGAAGATGGACCGACGCACCAACCTATAGAACAATTATCTGGACTGAGAGAAATACCCAACTTAAATGTTTTTAGACCAGCAGATAGAGTTGAAACTATTGAATGTTGGGAATTAGCTCTGAAAAATTTAAAAACTCCTAGTGTATTGTGTTTAACGAGGCAAAATCTTAATCCAATTAGAAAAATATATTTAAAGTCAAATAAATGTTCATTTGGTGCTTATGAAGTATTAAGAACAAACAAAAAAATTAGTTTAACAATACTGGCAACAGGGTCTGAAGTAAACTTAGCAATTAATACAAGTCATAAATTGGCCAAAGATAGAATATATTCAAAGGTTATATCTATGCCATGTATTGAGATATTTGAGAAACAAACTAAAGCTTATAAAAATAAAATTCTAGGAGAAACAAAATTAAAAATCTCTTTGGAGGCCGGATCATCAAACTTGTGGAAAAAATATATTGGCCCAGATGGTTTAGATTTTGGAATTAATACTTTTGGAAAAAGTGCTCCTTATAAAGAGATTTATAAACATTTTGGTTTAACAAGTAAAAATATTTCTGAAAAAATAAAGAAAAAAATTAGATAAATTTTATGACGATAAAAATCGGAATTAATGGAATGGGAAGAATAGGTAGAATGGTTGTTAGGGCAATTGTGGAAAGTAAAAATAAAAAAATTATTATAAAACATATTAACAATCGGACTAATTCGGAAATTACCTCAGCTCTACTCAAATATGACTCTATACATGGAAAATTTGATGCAAATTTATCTTATAATTCAAATAACTTGTTTATTAACAAAAAAAAAATTTCTTTTTCTCAAGAGTCAAATATAGATGATATAAACTGGAAAAAATTTGATGTTGACTACGTTTTTGAGTGTACTGGTAAATTTAATTCAAAAGAAAAATTAATAACTCATATAAAAAATGGAGCAAAAAAAGTAATTGTATCTGCTCCGTGTAAAAATGCAGATAAAACGATAGTATTTGGAGTAAATGAAAAAAAAGTTACAAAAAAGGATCAAATTATCTCCGCTGCTTCTTGTACTACAAATTGCTTAGCTCCAGTCGTAAAAGTTTTAAACGAAAATTTTATAATTGAAAAAGGTTTTATGACAACTGTTCATGCATTTACTTCTGATCAAAAAATATTAGACAATTCTCACAAAGATATAAGAAGAGCAAGGTCAGCAACTCAATCAATCGTACCAACCTCTACAGGAGCCACAAAATATATAGGTGAAATAATACCATCATTAAAAGGAAAACTTGATGGTG
The DNA here is from genome assembly GCA_902552475.1 of uncultured Pelagibacteraceae bacterium. Taxonomy (GTDB): domain Bacteria; phylum Pseudomonadota; class Alphaproteobacteria; order Pelagibacterales; family Pelagibacteraceae; genus Pelagibacter. The sequence continues at coordinate 22,480 of CACDJC010000005.1, forward strand.
TTGCCTTGAGGGTGCCAACACCAAATGTGTCTCTAATCGAATTTGTTTTTTGTACTAAAAATACATTAACCAAAGAAAAAATAAATAAATCTTTTGAAAAAGCATCTAAAAAACAATTAAAGAAAATATTATTAATTACTGCAGAAAAATTGGTATCTATTGACTACAATCATAACTCTGCATCTGCAATTATTGACTCCTCTTTAACAAATGTTGTTGGAAAAAATATGGGAAAAATTTCTGCCTGGTATGACAATGAATGGGGTTTTTCAAATAGAATGTGCGATATTGTTGAATATCTTCATAAATTATAAAATAAATGAAAAGCATAGATGATAATGTAGATTTAAATCAAAAAAAAATAATACTTAGACTTGATCTAAATGTGCCTTTAAATAATGGCAATATTACAGATACAACCAGAATAGACAAAATTATTCCCACAATTAATTTTTTATTAAAAAATAATTCAAAGATAATAATTATATCTCATGTTGGAAGGCCAAAAGGTAAAATTTTAAATGAACTTTCCCTTAAACCGATATGTGATGATATTAAAAAAAAAATAAACACAAATATAAAATTAATAACAAAAAATATAAATGAAATTAAAGCTAGTGATTTATTTAATAATCCAAATGAAAAAGTTTTAATGCTTGAAAATATAAGATTTTATAAAGAAGAAGAAGAAAATGATACTAACTTTGCAAAACTCATATCTAGTTTGGGAGACATATATGTAAATGAAGCATTTTCTTGTTCTCATAGAACACATTCTTCAATTCATAAGATTCCAAAATTTCTTCCTTCTTATTCTGGTTTACAGCTAAATACTGAAATAAATGCTTTAAAAAAATTAACTTCAAAAATTGAAAGACCTATCACATGTATTATTGGCGGTTCAAAAATATCGACTAAAATTGATATTATTAAAAACCTAATTTACAAATTTGACAATATTGTAATTGTTGGGGGAATGGCAAATAATATTCTTGAATATAAGGGCTTACAAATTGGAAATTCATTAAAAGAAGAAAACTGTAAAAAGATAGTTGAAGAAATATTTTCTATTTCAGAAAAACAAAAATGTAAAATTATTTATCCTAAAGATGTATTAGTAGGTAAAAACTTAGCAGATGTTTCAAAAATAAAATTATCTACAGATATTAAAAAAGATGACATGATTTTAGACATTGGACCTGAAACTATTAAAAAAATTAAAAATATAATTAAAATTAGTAATACTGTTTTTTGGAATGGGCCCGCAGGATATTTTGAAAATTCTAATTTTGCAAATGGAAGCTACGAAATAGCTAAAGAAATAGCAGAAAATACAAAAAATGGAAAAATTTATTCAGTTATTGGGGGTGGTGATACAGTTTCAGTAATTAAAAAAATAAATTTATTTAGTAGTTTTAATTTTGTTTCAACTGCTGGTGGTGCATTTCTTGAATATCTTGAAGGTAAAGATTTACCTGGTATAAGTGCTTTAAATTAATGTCAGAATTAAACTCCATAGCAATAAAAATAATCTCTTCTGGTAAAGGAATTTTAGCAGCTGATGAAAGTACAGCTACAATGACAAAAAGACTTGAAAGTGTAAATGTAGTTTCAAATACTGAAAGTAGATTAAAATTTAGAAATATACTTTTTTCAGCAGATGCAATGAAAGTTTGCGTGGGAGGAGTAATTTTATATGATGAAACTATTAAACAAACAATCAATTCAACTTTGATTAGCAAAATTATATCTAGTTCAGATGTTGTGCCAGGTATAAAAGTAGATACGGGCGCGAAAATATTATCTAGTTCAACAGAAGAAAAAATAACAGAAGGTCTTGATGGATTAAGAGAGAGATTAAAAGATTATTATAAATTAGGCGCAAGATTTACAAAATGGCGAGCTGTGTATAAAATTTCTAATTCTTTTCCTAGTAAAGTAGCGATTTCTACTAATTCACATGCATTAGCAAGATATGCATCGCTAGTTCAAGAAGCTGGAATGGTTCCTGTAGTAGAGCCTGAAGTATTAATGGATGGAAATCACGATTCTAAAGAATGTTATCAAAAAACATCTGAAGTAATCAAAAAATGTTTTGAGGAATTAATATTACAAAAAGTAGATTTAAAAGGTGTAATACTTAAACCTAATATGATTTTACCTGGCACAAAATCAAAAGAAGAAATTGATCCAGAACAAATTTCGGAACTTACAATAAAATGCTTAATTGAAAGTGTACCAAAAGAAGTTCCTGGTATTGCATTTTTATCTGGAGGCCAATCTGAATTTCAAGCTACAGAAAATTTAAATATGATAAATTTAAAAAATAATTCAAATTTTACAATGACTTATTCATATGGAAGAGCTCTTCAACAAAGTGCGCTAAAATATTGGGCTAATAATCAGGATGACATTATTGGAACTCAAGAAGTTTTTAACCATAGAGCAAAAATGTGTACTCTTGCTGCAAAAGGACAGTGGAAAAAAGAGCTTGAAAAAAACTAAAAAGTTTATTTATTTAATCTCTCCAAACAAAATTTTATCAAAAAATTTTTACAAAATTTTAACCAAACTATTTAAAACACAAAAAATATATTATTTTCAACTAAGATTAAAAAATGAAAGAAAAAATAAAATAATAAAAATTGCCAAAAAAGTAAAAAAAATTACTAAAAAATACAATGTAAAGTTAATTATTAATGACGATCCTCATCTAGCAAATAAAATTGGTGCTGAAGGTTGTCATATCGGGCAAAAAGATTTCGATATCAAAAAAGCTAGAAAATTATTAAAAAACAAAATATTAGGAGTTACTTGTCACAATTCCATAATTTTAGCGCGTAAAGCAATTAAAAATGGAGCAGATTATATTGCTCTAGGTTCTTTTTTTCGTTCTAAAACAAAAAAAGTAAAATTTTTTGCAGATTTTAACACATTAAAAATAGTCAAAAAGTTTTCAAAAATTGATGTTGTTGCAATTGGAGGTATAAACTATCAAAATTATAAAAAAGTTTTATTGAATAAAGCAAAATTTTTAGCTATTTCAGGTTACATTTGGAAAAATAAAATTTTAAGTCCAGAAAAAGCTTTAAAAAAATTAAAATGAAAATATTAGGTATAGAAATTAAACCAGGAATGTTAATTGAACATAAAGATGATTTGTGGGAAGTTTTAAAAACTCAACATGTTAAACCTGGAAAGGGTGGCGCTTTCAACCAGGTTGAAATGAAAAGTATTAATAAAAATACTAAATTAAATGAAAGATTTAGATCAAGCGATACTGTTGAAAAGGCAAGTATTGAGGAAAATAAATTTACATATTTATATGAAGATGAAAATGAATATTACTTTATAGATGGAAAAACTTTTGAGCAGATAAACATAAAAAAAAATATTGTTGGAGAAAAAGGAAAATTTCTAAAAGAAAATCTTGAAGTGACTATAAGTTTCCACAATGAAAAACCAATATTAATTAAACTTCCAAATCAAATAAATTGTAAAATAGACTCTACTGATGCAGCTCTCAAAGGGCAAACAGTTTCATCATCATACAAGCCTGCAGTTCTAGATAATGGAATAAAAATACAAGTTCCTCCATTTGTTGAAAATGGAGATGAAATTGTTGTCGATACAAGATCAATTGAATATGTAAAAAAAATTTGAAATCATGAATTCAATATCGCCTCATTTAAATATAATGATAAAAGCTTGTGAAAAAGTTTCAAAAGTTATTATTAGGGATTTTGGTGAATTAGAAAATTTACAAGTAAAAAAAAAAGGACCAAAAGATTTTGTAACCAAAACAGATAAACGAGTAGAAAAAATTTTAATTGAAGAGCTATCTAAAAATAAAAAAAATTATTCATTTATAACTGAAGAAACAGGAGTGATAAAAAATTCAGACCAGGATACTTTTTGGATAATAGATCCAATAGATGGTACTACTAATTTTTTGCATGGCATTCCACATTTTGCAATTTCGATTGCTTTAAAATTTAATAATGAAATAAAATGTGGAGTAATTTATGACCCGATAAAAAATGAAATATTTTTTGCAGAAAAAAATAATGGTTCTTTTTTTAATAATCAAAGAATTAGAGTCTCAAATAAAAATGATATTGAAGAATGTCTTTTTGCCACAAATCATGTAGGTGCTAAAAATTCAGATTTAAACTTAAGATATACTGGATGTGCGGCTTTAGATTTAGCATATGTGGGCGCGGGAAGATTAGATGGTTTTTTTCAAAATAAAATTAATATTTGGGATGTTGCGGCTGGAGCAATAATCATTGAAGAGGCCGGTGGTAAAGTTAATGATTTAAACTTATTTGAGATAAATGATGTAAATATAAGAGCTGCAAGCAGTAGTATTTACTCTAAAATGATAGAAAAATTAGAGAACTTTTAATTGTTTTTGTGAAGACTTTTGCTATAAACCCGTCTATGAAAAAAAACTTACACCCTGACTACCACATAATAAAAGTTGAAATGACTGATGGCTCGCAGTTTGAAACAAGATCAACTTGGGGATCTGAAGGTGATATTTTGAAACTTGAAATAGATCCAAAATCTCACGCTGCATGGACTGGTGGAAAGCAAAAAATTTTAGACAAAGGTAGAGTTAGTAAATTTAACAAAAAATTTCAAAATTTTAGATCAGAGAAAAAAGATTAATGTCAAAAGCACCTTTAATGCCGATGGCAACAGCTGTTTGGCTAGTTGAAAATACCTCTTTAACTTTCAACCAGATTGCAGAATTTTGTAAATTACATGAAGTTGAAGTTCAAGGAATAGCTGATGGAGAAGTAGCAAAAGGTATAGTTGGTTATAATCCAATCATATCAGGTCAATTGACAAGAGAAGAAATTAATCTTTCATCAGAAGACAATAAAAGACCTTTAAATTTAAAAACAAATGAAATTGAAATTGAAAGTCCTGAAAAAAAAACAAAAAAATATGTACCACTTTCAAAACGACAAGATAAACCAGACTCAGCACTTTGGCTTATAAAACAACATCCAATTTTAAAAGATTCGCAAATTGCAAAATTAGTTGGAATAACTAAAAATTCTACTACTGCAATTAGAAACAAAAGTTATTGGAATTTTAATAACTTAAATCCAAAAGATCCTGTTGCAATGGGATTATTCACACAAAAAGAACTTATAGAAGCAACTGAGAAAGCTGAAAGAAGGTTAAAAAGAGAGAAAAAAGAAAAAGAAAAAAAATTATCTTGATAAAAAACAATGAAATATAATAGACAAATAATTTATAAAATGATACTTAATGCCATTTTTTGGAGGTTGTTATTAAAATAGAAGTTAAAGATAATAATGTTGAGCAAGCGTTGAGAGTTTTAAAAAGAAAACTTCAACGGGATGGGTTTTTTAAAATTATTAAAATTAAAAATACTTATGAAAAACCTTCAGAAAAAAAGAAAAGAATACTCCAAGAAAATATTAAAAGAGTAAAAAAATTAAACAAATTAAAGAACAGAATTTAATTATCGCGGGGTGGAGCAGCCTGGTAGCTCGCAAGGCTCATAACCTTGAGGTCGGCGGTTCAAATCCGTCCCCCGCAACCAATTTAATAAATTTTTGATTATCTATTTTTTACAGACTTTTTACTATTTCTTCTGTCATTTTTTTTGCATCTGCAAATAACATAAGAGTATTATCTCTGTAGAATAAATCATTATCAATACCAGCATAGCCAGGTGATAAACTTCTTTTTACAAATAATATTGATTTGCTTTTCTCAACATCAAGAACTGGCATACCAAAAATTGGGCTTTGAGGATCAGATTTAGCCACAGGGTTGGTAACATCATTTGCTCCAATAATGTATGCTACATCACAGTTTGCAAAATCATTATTTATTTCCTCTAGTTCAAACACTTCGTCATATGGTACGTTCGCTTCTGCAAGTAATACATTCATATGACCAGGCATTCTACCAGCGACTGGATGAATTGCATAAGAAACTTTAACACCATTTTTTTTGAGAGCATCAACCATTTCTCTTAAAGCATGTTGAGCTTGTGCTACTGCCATACCGTAACCTGGCACAATAATAACTGATGATGCATTTTTCATCAAAAAAGCTGCGTCATCTGCATTTCCATTTTTAACTGGTTTTTGTTCTTTTGTTTGAGATGATGAAGCTTGATCAGTTGCGCCCCATCCTCCTAAAATTACATTAAAGAAAGATCTATTCATTCCTTTGCACATAATATAAGAAAGTATGGCTCCAGAAGATCCAACTAGCGCACCAGTTATAATTAAAGCAGTATTTTCTAAAGTAAAGCCAATGCCCGCAGCAGCCCAACCTGAGTATGAATTAAGCATAGAAATGACTACTGGCATATCTGCGCCACCAATAGGTATTATTAATAAAACTCCTGCTAAAAAGGATATTCCTACAATTGCCCAAAACAAATTATTTGATTGGAATTTACATAAGTAAAAAATCAATACTATTACAGAAATTCCTAAAAAAAGGTTTAATAAATGTTGACCTCTAAATGTAATTGGAGCACCCGACATAATTCCCCTTAACTTTAAGAAGGCAATTATTGAACCTGAAAAAGTTATTGCACCAATGGCCGCTCCTAATGACATTTCAATTAAACTTGCAAGTTTGATATTACCAACAGTGCCCAAATCAAATGCTTCTGGTTTTAAAAAAGCAGATATTGCTACAAATACTGCTGCTAAACCCACTAGACTGTGAAAACCTGCAACTAATTCTGGCATTGCTGTCATTGGTATCCTAAATGCTATAACTGCACCTATTGATCCCCCAACAAGCAAAAAGATCAAAACATACACAAAGCCCATTCCAAAGTTTCCTACTGATAGAAATGTTACTACGATGGCTATGATCATGCCTGCAATTCCAAAATAGTTACCCTGTCTTGAAGTCTCTGGTGATGAAAGACCTCTTAAAGCCAAAATAAATAATATTCCTGATAATAGATAAAAAGATGCTGATAAATTTGCTGACATATTTTTTTATTTCTTTTTCTTTTTATACATTTGAAGCATTCTTTGGGTTACTAAAAAGCCTCCAAAAATGTTTACCGCGGCCAATATTATTGCTAAAAATCCAAAAACATTAGATGTTTCAAATATTTCCTCACTTGAGCCTGCTAGGGCCGCAATTATTGCTCCAACTATAATTACAGATGATATTGCATTAGTTACTGACATCAAAGGAGTATGAAGTGAAGGAGTGACGCTCCAAACAACATAATATCCAATAAATATAGATAATATAAATATGCTGAATCTAAATATAAAAGGATCTATTTCCATGTTATTTTACTAAGGTTTTATTTATAATTTCATCTTCCATATTAATATTAATTTTATTTTCTTTTTTATCATAAAGATTTAACACAAAGTTAAATAAATTTTTTGCATATAAGTTTGATGCTGATGATGGTAATTTATTTAATATTTTACTTTCTCCTATTATTATTACCCCATTTTTTTCAACTATTTCATCTACTTTTGTATAAGCTGAATTTCCTCCTTGAGAAGCTGCCAAGTCATATACAATAGATCCTGGTTCCATATTTTCTAACATTTTTTCAGTTATTATTTTTGGAGCCTTTTTGCCTGGAATCAATGCAGTACAAATAACTATGTCAATTTTTTTTAGTGTTTCTGTAATTAAATCTTCCTGTTTTTTTTTAAAATCATCAGAAGCTTCTTTTGCATATCCTCCTTCGGTTTCTAAATTTTCAGCACCATCAACAACTAAAAATTTGCCTCCAAGACTTTCTACTTGTTCTTTTGAAGCAATTCTCACGTCTGTAGCAAAAACTATAGCTCCCATTCTTTTAGCTGTAGCTATTGCCTGAAGACCCGCAACTCCGGCCCCAACAACTAAAACTTTTGCTGCAGAAATTGTTCCAGCAGCCGTCATCATCATTGGAATAGCTTTTTTAAATATTGCAAAAGAATCTATTACAGCTTTATAACCAGACAAATTTGCTTGTGATGATAAAATATCCATTGATTGAGCCCTTGTAATTCTTGGCAAAAGTTCTAAGGAAAAAACTGAAGTATTTTTTGATTTTATTTTGTTTATTTTATCTAAATTTTGATTTGAATTAAAATTTCCAATCATAATACTATTTTCTTTTAAATATTGAAAATAAGACTCATTGGGTAAGTTTAATTGCAAAATAATATCAGCATTTTTTAAAACATCTTCTTTTTTATTATGAATTTTGCAACCTTCTTGCTTAAACTTTTCATCAGAAATTCCTAAATGTGATCCAAATTCTTTTTCAATCAAAATTTCAAAACCATTTGAAATATATTTTTTTGCTATTTCAGGAGTAATAGAAATTCTTTTTTCTATTTCTTTATTTTCTGATACAGATCCAATTATCATAAAATAAAAAAATTATTTTTGTCTTGCTTTAAATTTTGGATTCTTTTTATTAATTATATAAACCCTGCCTCTTCTTCTAACCAACTTAGAATTGAGATCTCTTTTTTTTAAAGATTTTAACGAACTTGCAATTTTCATATTATTTAAGAACTCCTTTAATAAACGAAGAAACATAATCTTTCAAACTTATTTTTCCAAATTTTTTAATAACTTTTTTATTAAATGACATATTTGTCAAAGCTGACGCATATCTTTCCCCTAATCTTGGAGGTAAATACTTAATTTTAGTATTAAATAACTTTGCAACTTTTTTTATAGAATAAGATTGTTTATGAGAAATACTATAATATGTACACTTATTTAATCTCCATGCTTCATAACAAACTTTTACAGTATCTGATATATGTGTAAATCTTCTAGTTTGATTTCCAGGTTTCACTACAGTTAAGGATTTATTATTCTCATATTGATTTTCAAAAATTCCAATAACTGTAGCCATTTCTCCAGTTTTAATTTGTCTTGGGCCATAAACATTATAAAAATATATAACCTCATATTTTAAATTAAACCATTTTTTTAAATTCTCTAATAACTCAAGATTCTTTGATTTGGTAAAAGCATAAGGTGATAAATTTTTATCATTTCCTTTATTTCCTAAAGATGCAGATGTGGCTGAATAAATTAATTTTATTTTATTATCTAAACAAAACTTGAAAACTTCTTTACTTCCAATTGAATTTGAGTCGAAACATTCTTGAAATTTTTTAAAACTTTGAAAAATTCTTGAAAATTCTCCAAAATGAAAAATTGTAGATATTTTTTTTTTATTATTGAATAAAATTTTTCTAATATTTAAAGTATTTCCTTTTAAATATTTGACTCTTTTTGAAATAATATGGTTTTTTTTTGTTCCTGATGAATAATTATCTAAACTAATAATTCTAAATTTTGTTTTTTTTAGTAAAAACTCAATAAGATTTGATCCAACAAACCCAGATCCACCAGTAACTACAATTATATTTTTCATCTGAGTTAAAAGCCTGGCAATGTCCTACTCTTCCATGTCTTAAGACAAAGTACCATCGGCGCAGAAAGGCTTGACTTCCGAGTTCGGAATGGAATCGGGTATTACCCTTTCGCAATAATCACCAGGCACAGGCTTTATATATATTTTTTTAATTTTGTAAATACAATTCGTCAAATCTTATTTTATTAATTAATTTTATTAGACCAATTTTTACTTTAAAATCATAGAATTTAATAATATTTATTCATATGAACAAAGAAAACAAAATAAGAGAAATTGCGGTTAATCATCATCACAAATATGCTGAAAAATTTTTTAATTATTATGAACAACTAAAAAAAGATAAATACAAAAATGCCTTCACATATGGAAGATATAAGTTAGATAACTTAATAAAAGAATTAATTCATAACGAAAAAAAAAATAGTAAATTTCTTGATGTAGGTTGTGGCACAGGGGAACATTTAAACTTAGCAAAAAAATATAATTACGATGCTTATGGTGTAGAACCTGCAGAAGATATGATAAAATTTGCAAAAAATAGTTACCCAGAAATTAAAATAAAAAAAGGAATTTCTAATAATTTGGAATTTGAAGACAACTTTTTTGATATTGTTTTAATGGTAGAGGTTTTGAGATATTTAGATAAACAGGATATCGAAAAATCTTTAAAAGAAGCTAGAAGAGTTTTAAAACCTGGAGGAAAAATAATTGTAACACTTGTAAATAAATGGTCTTTAGATTTTTTTTTTATATTTCAGAATTTAAGAAAAATATTTAAAAAATCCTCAATTGATGAAATAAACCCTCATTGTGAATTTTATACACCTAAAAATGCTGAAAATTTATTTAGAAAAATAGGATTTGTAGAAGTAAAATCACACGGAAACATGTTTGCCATTTTAAGAATTGCTTATAAGTTAAATAAAAGTATAGGTTATTGGCTTGCTAAAAAACTTGATAACTTTGATGATAAATTTCATTCTTATCAATTAACCAAACCTTTTGCTGGTCATTTAATTTTGACTGCAAAAAAATGAATAATAAACCAAATTTTATAATTTCATTAGATTGTGAAGGTAAATGGGGAACCATAGGTCTTAAAGAAATACAGAAGAATATAAATTCTGAAAATTTAAACTTTGTTTATAAAAAAATAAATAATCTTCTAATAAAATATGAAATGCCTGCTACGTTTGCATTTGTTATGGCTTTTATTTTAAGTGAAGAAGAAGCAAAAAAATTTGAATGCTTAAGTATAGAAAAAAAAAATCAAAATAATTTTTACCTTAAAGAATTTTGGAAATCAAAAAAACAAGGTAACATTGAAGGTTGGCTCGAACCCAAAATATTTGATGAAATTATTAAAAATAATAATATAGAGATAGCCTCTCATGGGTTTACTCATTTTTTATGCGATGATCTTGCCAACAACTTAGAAGTTGAAAATGAATTTAGAAATTCATTAAAAGCATCCAGTATAAAAAATTTAAGTTTAAAAACTTTTATATTTCCTGAAAATAAAATTGGCAATTTGCATATTTTAAAAAAATTTAATTTTATAGGTTATAGAAACGCCTATAAACTTAAATATAAAGGTAATAGTATCAATAGATTTAAAAACTTTTTGGATGAATTTAATATTTTTCAAAAACTGAGGGAAGAAAATAATAAAAATATATCTGAATTAATAGCAATTCCTAGTGGATTTTTTTTTAATTCAAAATTTGGTTTAAGAAGTTTAGTTCCTGGATTTATTACATTTGAAAGATGGAAAAGTCTTATTAATGATACAATTAAAAAAAATAAGACTCTTCATTTGTGGTTTCATCCCCACAATCTAATTTCTGCACCAAATTCCTTTTCTACTTTAGAAAATATAATTAAATATGTAAATGACCTTAGAAAGCTTGGTAAAATTTCTGTTATTACTCAAGAACAATATGTTAAAGAAAAAGTTTTATTTAACTTTAAAGATAAATAGATAGCCATACTTATTTCTTTCAAAAACTAAATCATTAAAATTACCAGGTCTACAAACAAATTTAGTTGCCCAACAAACTTGCGTTTTTGGTTCAGAGGTTTGAATAACTCTATTTAAGTTAAGGTCGAACTTATTTTTAGTTTCAAATTTTACTTTCATCAAATTTGGCCAAATATTTTTTTGATAACTATTTTCATTAATTCTGTTAAAATTTTTATTAATAAAAAAAAATATAGATAAAATAAAAATTATTAAATATTTTTTTCTATTTTCAAATGGGTAAGGATATTTATTAAAAAAATTAAAGTTATATAATGAAAAAAATATTAGAAGCATTATAAAATGATTTCCCATCCTTATTACTGGAGAATTATAAAACCAAACTAAAATACAAATTATTATTGATAAAAGTATTGCTCTAAATTCATAAATATAATTAATTTCTTTTAATAGAAAATTTTTTCTTCCACCTAAAATTTTCAATAAAAAAATTGGTAGCAAAAAAGCAATTAAAAATTCAATAATTTCAATTAAATTTCTACCAAACCATGTAGGTATCCAATAAAAATTTTTATGATATTCTTCTAACGTTTTAATCCCAGTATAACTTGCGAAACTTTTATTAACAAAATAAGTGTGAAATTTAAACTCGTTAATAAAACTTTCATAAAACCATGAAGGCTCAATTAAACATGTAAGTTTACTTGGAAATATTATACAGCCAGTATAAATGTATTGTTGTATCGTCCAAAAAGAAAAAAATAAGATGGCTATAATTGAAAATTTTGAAAAAATTAATTCTTTTTTAAATTTTATTTTATAGAGACCGTAAAAAATAAGTAAAGAAATAGGAATATTGCTAATCCTTATAGTAATAGAGAAAATTAAACAAATAACAAATAATTTAAAATATAATAATTTTTTTTCATTAAATAAAATAAATTTTAAAAAATATAAAATTGATATTATAAGTATATAATTTCCAGGAACATCTATACCATAAGAATTAACCCTACAAAATTTTACAATAAAATAAATTAAAAATACAAACGAATATAAAAATAAAATTTTATTCTCATATTTATTTTTATTATAGTTATTAATTATTTCATTTATAAAAAAATAAGAACAAGCTATAAAAAATAAAGAATTTAAAATATAAAGGTGTCTATAATCATCTTCAAAAAAATAAAAAATTGAATGCAGATTTAACCACATTGAATTCCAACCTTGGCTTAATTGTAATGCACTCAAACCAAAAATAATTTTTTCTGAATTTAGATTTACAATATAAGGTAAATGATAATATCCAAAATCCTCATTTGGATTATGACCATAAAACATTATTAAAGATAAAAATAGTAATGAAGTAATTATAAATATTTTTAGTTTATTAATTTTAAATTTAAAATCTTTAAAAAACAATAAATTTAAAAAAACCCCAATGAAATGTAATATCAAATTGAAATTGTTACTAATCGAAATAAAAAAATGAAAAAAAGTGGTTAAAAAAGATAGAGAAAAAAAACTTAAGATTAGAGTGTCGTTAATAGATAAATATTTATGCTCTTGTATAAATATTTTTGATATTAGCAAGCCATAGCCATTTAATGATAATAATATCAATAAAGTAATTAATAAATATTCAAACATTGAAGAAACGATATTTTATTATTACAATTAATGCTCTAATTGCATCAAAAGCTCTAATTTTTTTTCCTTCTTTATATTCTCTTCCACTATAACTTATTGGTACTTCAATTATTTTTTCTCTCATTTTACTAAGTTTAGTTGTTACTTCTGGACAAAAAGCAAAGTCATCTTCTTGAAGATTTAATTGTTTAAATATTTGAGTTTTGAAAACTTTATAACAAGTATGTGCATCTGTAAGTTTATTTGAATTAAAAATATTTGAAACCATTGTTAAAAGAAAATTAGCAAAAATTCTAAATTTTTCTTTTATTGTATATTTTTTTTTTACTCTACCCAAAACTCTTGATCCATATACTACATTTGTTTCACCATTAATTATTGGAGCTACAAGTTTTTCAAAATCTTTAGGGTCATACTCAAGATCTGCATCTTGGATAATTACAATTTCACCGGTAACATGCTTAACGGCAGATTTTATTGCAGCACCTTTTCCTTTATTTTTTTCATGAAATATAATTTTAATATTTTCATATTTATTAAATTTTTCTAAAATATTTCTTGAACCATCTACTGAACAGTCGTCAACAACTATAATTTCTAATAGAAATTTTTTTTGATCAAGAACCAAACTAATAATTTCATTTATAGTTTTCATTTCGTTGAAAACTGGAATAATTACTGTAATTTTCATTTTTAATTATATTTATTAAATATATATAATTTTTTAAATATTAAATTTACAATAAAAAATTGTTAGTTAATTAGTATAAATAAACATGTTAAAAAAAATTTTCAATTTTCCAATTAAAATATTTGTAAAATCAAATATTTTAAAAAAAGAAAAATTGTCTGAGAGATTTAATGAAATTTATAGAAAGAACTACTGGGGAGATTTTCAAAGTGTTTCTGGACCAGGCTCTTCGCTAAAAAATTCTAAAAACATAAGGATCGCATTAAAAAAAATTATAAAAGAATATAAAATTTCTAGCATAACTGATGCTCCATGTGGAGATTGCAATTGGATTAAAAATATATTCAAGAATAATAAAATTAAATATCTGGGAGTAGATATTGTTGCAGAATTAATAGAAAAAAATAAAATAGAATACAAAAGTAAAAAAAATTTTAATTTTAAATTTTTAGATTTAACTAAGAATAAAATACCATCGGCTGATTTAATAATTTGTAGAGATTTATTATTTCATTTGAGTTTTAAAGATGGAAAAAAATTTTTGAGAAATTTATTTCAATCAAAATATAAATATTTGTTAATGACAAGTCATTCAAATGGAATAGATAATAATTTCAATAATGTGAAAGATATAGAGTCGGGAGATTTCAGAAAAATTAATATTTTTAAAAAACCATACAATTTTAATAAAAATTACGAATTATTAATTAAAGATTTTTGTGATGGTAAAGAAAAATACATGATTTTATTTAAATCAAAATAAAAAATTATTTTACACTTTCATTTACAAAAATTTTAAAACTATCTATTATTAATTTAAAATTAAATTTATTCAAATTTGATAAAATAAGTCCAAAAAAACTTAAAAGAAATATAAAAAAAAAGTAAATATTTTTGTTTTTAAGAAATAAGAGATACATAAATTTTATTCTTAAAATCAAATTTTCTTTTTTAGACTTATCCAATATATCATAGGAGAATGAGTTCAATGATATATAAAATTTATATTCTGGAAACTTTTTTTTAAATCTCAAACAAAAATCAACATCTTCATAATTGTGAGTAATATATTTTTCATCAAATTTTACTTTCCTAAAAATCGAAGTATCAAAACAAGTAATGCCACCAGGTAAAGAATTTATTTTTTTATAGAATATTTTATTTTTAATAAATTTTTTATAATTTTGAAAATAATATCTATTATCTTTGAATACGCCATGATTCATTAAATTGTAAAAAAAATTATTCATTTTTTCATTTCTAAAATTTGTTAAAACGCCACATACGCCATGGGCTTTTTTGTTTGAGATTACTTTAATGATATTCTTAAAAAAATTATTTTTTAAAATAATATCATCGTCTATAAAAAAAACATATTTTGTCGTAACAAACTTTAAAGATAAATTTTTTGACTTTGTTAAACCTATTTTTTTTAAATTTTTTACTAATTTAAATTTTTTAAAGTTATATTTTTTTAATATAAGTTTAGATATATTTTCTGTTTTTTTATCTTTGTTTTGATCAACAATAATTATTTTTTTTGGAATTATGCTATTTTCTAATATATTCTTAAGACAATTTTTTATTTTATTTGGTCTATTGTAGGTGCAAATAACAACAGAAAAGTTATTTTTTAATTTCATAATTTAAAAAAAATTAAAATCATTTAATAAAATATTAATTTCAATCAATTTTTCTATCTTTAAGCCACAAAAATATACCAACTGGAAAGAAATATATAATATTTATATAATTATTGAAAAAGCTACCAGTTGGTATTACTGGCCACAATGAAATAAGCATTGATGCCAAAATGCATATTCTAGGAAAATCAAAATAGTAATAACGATCTCTAATCTTTAAAAATATATGTTTTATGGAAAGAAAGCATAAATATAAGAATATTGAAAATATTATAAAAAAACCTACTAACCCAGTCTCAGATAATAGTTGAAAATAAGTATTATGTGGGTGACTTGTGCATACATAGGGTAATTTTTGGTATTTTAAATTATTTCTACAATGGTTTTGAAAATTTTTAGGTCCAACACCAAAAAATTTGTTTGATTTAAATAAATCAAGAGCAATTAAAAAATGTCCTTTGTGTTGATATGAAAAATTATCAGTGATACCGGCCTGATCAAATGTTGATTTAAACATCCTATCTGAAATTCTTTTATCCTGTATAGAAAAAATAAATATAATTGAAAAAAATAATATTACTAAAAACAATAAGTATTTTGAATATTTATTGGGCATGAATATTAAATAAAAAAAAGTAAAAATAACAAATAAAAAAGATGCTCTTTCTCCACTTAAAAAAATAATTACTGAAACAAAAATTAAAAATACTATAAATATATATTCATACTTCCTTATCCTAGAAATTTTGCTTAGATAAAATAATGCTATAAGTATAGGTAATAATCTTGATAAATAACTTCCAAATATTAATTCGTCACCAAAAAAACTAGAAATTCTAACATTGTGCATTTTATAACCAACAATATTTTCCCCTGTAAAATATTGAATATAACCGTCTACAACTAGAATTAAAAAACAAAAAAAGAGAGAATAAAAAATATATTTAACAACATCCTTTTTATAATCAAATAAAAACCAAACTGCTAATGCAAAAATAAAAAATCTAAAATAAACTAGAGATTTCAATGATGAAACGAATTTATAATCTGAAAAAACAGAACAGATTAAACACCAAAAATAAAAAAAAATAAAAATATAAAAAAACCAATTTTTAAAATATTTATATTCTTTGTTAACAAGACTAAAAGTAATAAATAACACAGCTGATAAAGAAATTAAAAAATCAGAAAGTAAAGGGCCAGATATTAAAGCAAGTGGCAATAAAACAAATGAAAAATATATAGTATTAACAATATAATTGTTTATTTTTTCTTTCATTTAATTGTCAAATTTAAATATTAATACAAAATAAGTAAAAATTGAAATAAATATAAAATATATAACGGAAGTTTTAATTATATTTGAAATAATAATTGGAAAAAAAGATAGAGAAACATAAATTAAATTAGCATAAATCAAATTGAATTTTTTAAATAGAATATAGTGAAAGTGTTTTTGATCTCTGGCAAATGGACTTTTTTTTTTTAATAACCTTAAAAAAAATAATCTGACCATATCTATTCCCATGATTAAAAATATAGAAATAATAGAAAAAACATCAACTTTTGAATAATAATTTAATTCGATGGAAGTAAATATAAAATATGATGCTAATATAGTTGTTCCAGAATTACCTAAAAAAAGTTTATTATTATAATTAAAAGGAAATAATGCAATCAATGTACTCAACAAAGTTATGTCAATTAAATTTAACCCACTAATAGATATTAAGTTTTTCATAATAATTATTGATCCTATTGAAATTAATATTACCAACCCATTTATTCCATCAGCCATATTCATTGCGACATATAATAATAATATACATGCTAGGGTTACAATAATTTTTAGTCTACCAAAATAGTATTCAGAATTTAAATTTTCAAAAAAAATTTTTTCGATTACAACAAAATCATTTAATAAAATAAAAATTAAAGAAATTATTAGTATGATTAAAATCCTAATTGAAGGGAAAATATTATATTTATCATCAAAAAAACCAACTGCAAAAAAACTTAACAAATATATAATTAATATAATTTGATTATTTTCAATTGAATTAAATCTAAAAGCAAATAGCAAAGATAATGATAAAAAAATTATTATTCCACCAATTATTGGTGTCGCTGTAGAGTGTATTTTTCCTTTATCTGGCATATCTAGCAACTGTAATTTTTCGCCAATAGATTTAGAAAAAAAGGACAGGCAAGTAGTTAAAATAACAATAGATAATACTAATGAAAACATTTTTGATATTAATTAACTATCAGAGTATTTAAAATTTACTAGGAGATTATATTAAACAAAAAGATGTTAAAAAATAATAACTAATTTTAAGTTTTTATATTACTTAAGATTTTGTTGATTTGTATGCATTTTTTAACTCTTGATACAACAATTCTTTAGATTTTTTTTCTTTAAAAAGTCTACAAAATAGTTCGATTATAACTATGGAAAACTGATATGTATATTTTTGAATATTCCCACTTTGCAAAAGGTTGTATTTAATATCACTTTGTTTAATTTTAAAAATTTCTTCACAAAATTTTAAGTCCAAATTTTTTATCAGATTTTCAAGTATTGGATTTAAGTTTAATTCCGTACCAACTTTATTTCTTTTAATTATTCTATTTGGAACATTATTTTTTTTTGCTAAAAGTTTAATTATATATTTTTGATTATTTGGTAATATAAAATTTTTTTTAATTTTATATTTCAATTTTGTGTTTAGTGCTAAAGATAAAAAATCTTCATAAAGAAATGGAACTCTTATTTCCACAGAATTACTCATACCTACTCGATCAGCTCTGTGATTATATAAATGGATTCGATTTTTAAAAGTGTAAAAAATAAAAGACAAATTTTCATTCTCAAATTTATTATTTACAAATTTATATAGATTTAAACTTTCTTTCCAATCAGATAGAGCATATGGTTTGTTTAAAACTATATTAAATAAAAATTCTAAATTAAAAAAATTTAAAGGCTGAAATAAATAAGAGTCTGTAGTTGGATTTATTTCAGAAAAGTTAAAAAAATTTAAACTTGTATATTTTCTAAAAAATTTATTTGTTAATAAAAATTTTTTACTATTATAAAATAAATTCCTTTGAAAAAAATCATTATGAAATTCATATCCTCCAAATATTTCATCTGCACCATCACCTGCGAGTAATACTTTTACACCAGAATTGTGCGCTTTTTCAGATACTTTAGATAAAGCTAACGCTTCACTTTTGTTAGGATTTTCAAAATAATAAGCGAAATCAACTAATTGCTTCAAAAAATCAATGTTTTCATCTTTGATTCTTATTAATTCAAATTTTTTTTCTTTATTAATTAATTTAGCATAAGGATAATGAGAATAATCTTTAGATTCATAAAAAAATAAAGGTATTTTACCTTCGATAAATTGTTTTGATTTATATGCTACCAATGTAGAGTCAATACCACCACTATACATTATTCCAACAGGAACATCTGATTGACAATGTTTTTTTATAGTTTCTGTAAATACTTTGTCATAAAGTTCAATTATGTTTTTATTTGAATTAATATTTTTAAACTTATCTTTATTTACAATATTTTCAATTTTGAAATATTTTATATTCTCAAATGTATTTTTTTCAAAATTAAATTTAATATAACTTCCTTGTTCAACTTTTTTAATATCTTCAAATATATGATCTTCATCAAAATGTTTACCAAAAAATAAATCTTTTTTTATCTTATCAGAATTAAAATTTAATTTTTCAATAAAGGGAATTATTGATTTTATTTCTGAAGAAAAAACTAGTTCATTATTTTTATAAAAATAACTAAGTGGTTTTAATGCTATTTTATCAACACAAAGATAAATTTCTTTTTTTGGTAAATCAATTATAGCAAATGAAAACATACCTTTAATTATGTTAATGGTTTTTTCAAATCCCCAATTTATATATGATTCATAAATCACTTCAGTATCACTTGAAGTTTCAAATTTTACCCCAACGTCTTCTAGTTCTTTTTTAATTTCTTTAAAATTATATATTATCCCATTGAACAAAAGATAAACTTGATTATTTTTTTTTATAAATGGTTGCATTGATTTATTGCTAACATCCAAAATTGAAAGTCTATTAAATCCAATAAATAAATTTTTGTCTGCTATTTCTATTGATCTAGTATTATCTTTTCCCCTATGACTAATTAAATTGAGTGAGTCATTAAATTTATATAGAGATATTTTGCTGTTAATTGATCCTAAAAATCCACACATAAAAATAAAAAATTTAAATTAATATTCAATAATTAAAAATTGTTTATATTAAATTTAAAACAAATAACAAAGTTAATTTAACTCATTTAATATTTTTTTAATTTTGTTAATATTAAATTTTTCAAAATAAAAATTTTTAAATTTCCTAAGGTATGAAATGTTTTCAAATCTAATATTTTTAGAGATTATATTTTTAAATTTTTTATTGTTCTTAATAATTAATTCTTTTGGAAAGTTATCGTCAAATAGATTTGGCTTAATAGTATTTTTAAAGTGAAGAGGTATTACGTTATAAAATAATCCTTCATAAGCAATTGATGAATTTACGAACAAAATATAATTAGAATTTTTTAAATCATTATGCAAATTATTGTTTGACAATATTATCTTTTTACTGCCCTGAAGTTTTTTTTTTATTTCTCCAAATCTTTTTTTATTATTTTTAATTATTGGGTGAACCCTTACAATAATTTTTTTTATATTGATGCTATTTTCTATGTTTTTGCAAAATTTAATCATCTCAATTTCTAAATTTTCGAAATCATCAAGTGCAATAACAATATTATTATTTAAATTTTTTTGATTTTTTCTCCATTTGCAGGAGCCTAGTTTAAAAACTTCTGAAAATTTAATTTTATTTTTTAAATAACTTTTTGTTATACTGCCAGTTGTTGCTATATAATCTGGGTTATATTTTTTTTTTAAATTTCTAAGAATTCCAATTTGATTCTTTTTTAATACTGAAAATTGATATCCTATAGTTTTAACATTTTGGTCTAAAGTTTTTATTTGATAATTTAATAACCTCTCCCATGCATGTCCCTCAAAAGT
This sequence comes from uncultured Pelagibacteraceae bacterium, assembly GCA_902552475.1. GTDB lineage: Bacteria > Pseudomonadota > Alphaproteobacteria > Pelagibacterales > Pelagibacteraceae > Pelagibacter. Next base: position 42,977 of record CACDJC010000005.1, read on the forward strand.
AAAAATTACAATTTTTGGTTTTAATTTATAAATACATTTCATTAACTGACTAACATGCCGTAAATTTTTTAAAATTGAAAAAAAATCAAAAATTTTAATTTGATCACTTATTGAATTATATTTTTTTGAAAAAATAAAATTTAATATTTCCTTAAATAATAATAATAAATTTTTAAATTCCTCGGATAAATTAAGTCTTTTTCCCAAAACTTGGTTTTTATAATTTTTTTTTGAAAGAGATGAAATATTTATATTAGAAAAATTTCTGTATATTTTTTTACTTTTTATTTTTTTTTTATTGAACTTTTCGTTTAATTTTCCAAAATATATGTCATTGTTAAAACTGTCATAGCCAAGAAAATTTGATATTAATAAAATATCGACAGATTCTTTTTTTAAATTTTCATCTAGTTGATGATTGTCAAAAACATATTTATAAATCCTATTAATAAATTTATTAAAACTGAACTTTTGTATATTTTGAGATTCATAAGCACTGTTAATTTTACTAATGGAATGAGATATAAAATCTGAATTTTTTGAATTTAGAAATCTATCAAATTTAAATTGATAAGTTTTTGTTTTAATCATTAAAATTCGTATTTAAAAAATTCTATATCTTTTTTAAAGTTTTTATAAATTTTATCTTTCAAAATATCATTATAATATTCTCTATAATTTCTATGGCCAGACATATTCATATGCTTTAGATCATTTCCATCCTTAAATATTTTTTCAGAAATATTTTTAAAATCTTTATTTATATTTTCAAATCTTATCAACTTATCAAGACAAAAGTTTTTTTTATCTTTTGTGCAAAATTCATACTGATGTAAAACATGTGAGTTAAATCTTAAATCAAAATCAATAAATTCCTCTAAAGTAAAATTTTTAAATTTATTACTAATTTTCTTCGAATAAAAAAATCTAGAAACCATTCTATCCCAAGGATTTCTTATGACTGCAAATTTATAAAAATTATCAAAGTCTTTTTTGTTAAATTTTTCATAAAACTGAAAACAAGTAATATGAGAATTGAAAAAAAAGAACTCTTTATTTTTTAATGAAAAATAATAATTATTTTTATTACTAGTAAATTTATTCAAAATTGATGTTGAAAATTTTTTTAGAATTAAACTATACTCTTTATTAATTAATGCATTTGATACTGATACTCCTGCATTTTTTGGTAAGTGAAAAAAAATGTATTTATATTTTTTTGAGATAACTAATGCCATATTCTTAATTGAAATTTGTAATAATATATATACATGATGTGATCAATTATGAAATATAAAGTTATAGATAATTTTTTGAGCGAAGAACTATGTAATAATTTAATTGAGGATGCAGAAAAGTTTTCAAAGAACGATCACATAAAAGTTTTGAACGAAAGATTGCTATTACCATCAACAAGCTTATTTTTTTCAAATCTACTTAAAAAATCAAATTATTGGAATGCACTTCATGAAAAGCTAAATTCTCAAGAATTTTTAAATACTTTAATGAAAAATCTTGAAATAGATGACCAGAATTTCGTTATAACAAATTTTTTTTTTAATAAAAATCCTGGTTTTTTTTTAAATAAATATAAAAAATTAAATTCTCAAAAAATTTCAACTATCGGAAATTTAAATTTAATTTTTTACTTACTATTTAAATTTTTTAGATCTTTGCATAGAATTTTAAAATATAAATTTACAAATAAAAAATATGTAGAGTTGCTTTACGATTATTCAAAATCTCCAAATGGTTACAAAAGAGAAATTCATAGAGACTCTGACTCAAGAACAATTGTTTTCCTCATGTATTTAAATAGTCTGAGCGAAGAAGGAGAAGGTGGAGACTTAAGATTATTTGAATATATTAAGAAAGAAACAAAAATACCTTCAAGACCTTATGAAGAAGATTGTAAAATTTTACAGAAATTTTCACCAAAACCAGGAAGATTAGTAACTTTTTTAAATTCTTATGACAGCCTGCATGATGTTAGTGAAATGAAAAATCATAAAGGCTTTAGGCACTTTCTTTATGGATCGTTTACGCTATTAGCAAAAAAAAATATACTTCTTAAAAAAAGTTCAGGTAATTTAAAAACAAATTTCGAAATTTTTGATTAATGATAAATTCAAAAGATAAAAATCAAATACTTTATAAACAAGCCAAAAATATTATACCTGGTGGCACAATGCTATTTTCTAAGAGACCTGAAAATTATTTACCAAACAAATGGCCAACATATTTTAAAAAAGCTAAAGGTGCATATGTGTGGGATTTAAATAATAAAAAATATTTAGATATGTATTTTGGAGTAGGTCAAAGTGTTCTTGGATATGCAAATTCTAAGGTGGATGATGCTGTAATAAAATCAAATAAATCTGGAAATATTGCAAGCTTAAATTCATTTCAAGAAGTTGAGTTAGCAAAAAAATTAATAAAAATTCATCCATGGTCTGGTTTTGCTCGTTTTGCTAAAACCGGAGGAGAGGCCGGTGTTATTGCTACAAGAATTGCAAGATCAATAAATAATAAAGAAAAGATTGCAATATGCGGATATCATGGATGGCATGATTGGTACTTAGCTGCAAATATAAAATCTAAAAATAATTTAAATTCACATTTATTAAAAGGTTTAAAGTCTGTAGGAGTTCCAAAATCTTTAAAAAATTCAGTTTATCCATTTCGATTGAATAATTTTGATGATTTTAAAAAAATTACTAAAATTAAAAATTTATCAGCTATTGTAATGGAAGTTCAAAGAGAAAAAGATCCAAATATAGAATTTTTAAGAAGTATTAGGAAATTTTGCAATAAAAATGGGGTAATTTTAATTTTTGATGAATGCACATCTGGATTTAGAGAAACATATGGAGGAATACATCTAAAATATGGGATTTACCCAGATATATTAACATTGGGTAAATGTTTAGGTAACGGTTATCCAATTACTTGCGTTCTTGGTAAAAAAAAATATCTAAAGTATGCTTCTAGGAGCTTTATAAGTAGTACTTTTTGGACAGAAAAATCTGGTTTAGTAGCTGCATTAAAAACAATTGAAATAATGAAAAAAAATAAAACTTTTGAAAAAGTAAAAAGAACAGGAAAAAAAATTAAAAGTATTTGGAAGAAAATTTCAAATAAGTATGATTTACCAATAATAATATATGGATTAGATTCTATTCCATGTTTTAAAATCTTATCAAAAAATTCAAATAAATATAAAACGCTAATTACTCAAGAAATGTTAAAGAATAACATTTTAGCTTCAAACCAAATGTACATATCAACTGTACATACAAATAAATTAATAAGAAGATATCAAATAGTACTCGATAAAATTTTTTCAACTATTAAAAAATGTGAAAATAATAAAAAATTAATTTATAAAGTATTAAAAAATAAAGAATCAAGTAGTGATTTTAATAGATTGACTGGATAAAATACTTAAATCTCTTTTGTTAGTTCCTTTATACTATCAATAACATACTTTTGCTCATTAAATTTTAGATCAAAATATAAAGGAATGCTTAAACATTGATTATAGTAATCTTTGGTATTATTTAAATATTTCATACTGTACCCTAATTTCTTATAAAAATATTGCATTGGGACAGGAATATAATGCACTTGAGATATTATATTATATTTTCTTAATTTTTTCATAAAGTCATTTCGATTAATATGTATATTTTTAAAATCTATTTTTATTACATATAAATGGTTTGAGCTTAAATCTCTAAATTGATTTTGAACCAATTTAATATTTATTTTATTAAAAAATTCTTGGTCATAAATTTTTGTCAATTGATTTCTTTTTTTAAGAAATTGATTAACTCTTTTCAATTGCGAAATAATAAGACCTGAATGTATATCAGTTTGTCTGTAGTGATATCCTAATTTGTTCATTTCGTAATACCATATGTTTTTGACTTTATTTGTATAACCAGTTTTAATATTTTTTACTTGGTCATCCTTCCTTATTCCATGACTTCTTAAAGATATTAAAATTTCATAAAGTTTCTTATTATTAGTCGTAATTATACCACCTTCTCCCCCAGCTAAAATTTTTACTGGATGAAAAGAAAAAACTGATAAATCTGAATATTTACAAGAACCAACTTTTGCACCGCATTCATATTTGGCTCCAAAGGCATGCGCAGCATCTTCAACAATATTTAATCCTCTATTTTTTGAAATATTAAAAATTTTTTTTGAATTTGCTGCCAAACCTCCAAAATGAACAGGTACAACTACACCTATATTTTTTTCTTTTTTTAAACTTTGATCAAGTATTTCTGGGCACATACCTAAAGTTTCACTTGAAATATCAGTAAAACTTGGTTTGGAGTTACAAAATAGTGCTGCGTTAGACGTAGACAAAAACGTATTTGGGGTTGTTATTATTTTGTTATTTTTATTAATATTTAAAGCTATATAAGACAAATGAAGTCCTGCTGTTGCACTAGAAACAGCTATAGAATATTTTACACCAAGGTAATTGCATACTTCATTTTCCAAATCTTCAATGAATTTTCCCTGGGTAAGAGATCCACTTTTAAGAACTTTTTTTACTGCATTTAAGTCTTTTGAATTTATAGAATGACGACCATAAGGAAAATTAACAGATAAATCTTTTAAAATTTTTTTATCATTGGTTATAAATTCTTTTATTTGACTACTTAAAGTTGGAATTTTAAAATTTAATATCTTTCTTATTTTAGTATTTGAAAGAGATAAATCAGTACATCTTTTAGTATGTAAATTAGAATCTTTAATCTTACTCACAACAACAAAATCTTTAAAGGCTTGCTTTTCTTTTACTAAAATTTTACAAAAATCGTATTTGGATACTCTTTCATTAGATACAACATTAAAAATTCCATTAAAATTTTTCTTAATTAAAAAATTAATAATTTTTACCAAATATTTTGAATAAATTGGTGTAAAAAAATAATCATTAAATAAATTAATTTTCTTTTTATTTTTCAAAAAATTTTGAACTTTATAAACTAATTGATCAGAGTTATTTTTATGTGAAAAAAAATTAGTCCTAATTATTAACGCTTTATTATTTATTTTTTTAATATTTTTTTCTGCCTTAATTTTTTGACTACTATAATTATTAACTTTTTTTACTGAAAATGACTCATTTTTGAAAGGTCGAATACTTTTGTATAAATGATCAGTAGAAATATGAACAAATTTAATTTTAAGGTCTCTGCAAATTAAAGCCAATCTTGTTGGCAAAATGACATTTGCAAACACACTTCTTTCAGGATATTTCTCACAAAAATCAAGATTTACACTAGCCGCTGTATTTAAAATTATGTCTGGCGAAATTTCTTTAATTTTTTTTTTAAGATAATCTAGTTTATTTGAAAAATCATTTTTTTTAAATTTTATATATTCGGCATTTGAAAAATAGATTTTTGTTTCGTGTACATTTAATATAAATTTGTAACTATCTTTAAGAAAATGAACAAAATTAGAACCTAGATTTCCCGAATGACCAAAAACTAATATTTTTTTTTTCAAAATGTCTGTCTTAATTTAATATTTTTGATCTCTTTAATTAAATAATTTCTATTTATTTTGTTTGTATTATTTGATCCATAGTAAAAGTTTTTACTTACTTTTTTTCCACCTAATTTTATTTTTTTATTTTTTATTGTTAAATTGGGAAGAATTTCGTAATGATTTTTAAACTCAACTGTAAATTCAGAATCATCTTTTCCTATCATTTGTTCATGTATTTTTTCACCTTCTCTAATACCAATTATTTTTATTTTAGAGGAAGGACTTATAATTTTTGCAAGTTCTAAAATTTTTATCGCGTTTAATTTTTTAACAAAAATCTCACCACCTTTCATTTCTTTAAATGCAAAACATACAAAATCAACAGCATCATTTAATGTTAAAAAAAATCTTGTCATATCTTTATGAGTTAATGGAAGATGTTTCTTATTTTTTAAAGATAAAAAGAAAGGTATCACAGATCCTCTAGAACCAAGAACATTTCCATATCTAACAACTGAAAAAATAGTTTTGGAGGTATTATTTATTTGAGAACAAAAAAGTTTATCGGAACATAATTTGGATGCACCATAAAGATTTATAGGACTAGATGCTTTGTCAGTTGATAGCGCTACAACTTTTTTAATTCCATAGGATATGCTACAACGGATAATATTTATCGCTCCAAAAATGTTAGTTTTTATACATTCTTCTGGATTTATCTCTGCTGTTGGAACTATTTTTGTTGCTGCTGCATGAATAACATAATCTATTTTATTATTACGAAAAACAGATTCTACTCTCTCATTGTCTCTAACATCGCCAATGATAAATTTTAATATTTTTATATTTTGATATGCCTCCTTCATGTTCCACTGCTTCATCTCATCCCTAGAAAAAATTATTATTTTTTTTGGTTTAGCAAACTTCAAAACTTCACTGATTAAAATACTTCCAAAAGATCCTGTCCCGCCAGTTACAAGAATTATTTTGTTGTTAAAATGACTAAAGTTTTTTTTTTTCATGATAATTCAATTCTTTCCAATTTAATGGATTTATTATACTTTCATCTTTTGTTTTGAGATTATTATAAACATTTTTATAAAATTTTAATTTTTTAAAATTTAAAATCATTCTTAATTCACTTGCTTGTCTAACACCAATTAGAATTTTATCAATGTTTTTTTCATTTAACACAAAAGATAATAATGAATTAACCCTATCAACTTTTTTTTTTAATAACATCTTATCATAAATTAAAGATAATTTACTATTAGTTTTTATTTTGCTTAATAAAGATCCTTGTAAAAAAATTGATCTGGCTTGGATTTCAATATTTTTGTTTTTTATAATTTTAAAAATTCTTAAAGCTCTTTGATCAACAGCGCTGAAAGGTATTTGCACTACGTCTATTTTAAAATTATTTAATATTTTTTTTATATTTTTAAAATTATGAAAAGATACTCCTATTTTCTTAATTATTTTTTTTTTTTTTAAATGTAAAATTCTATTAAATAGTTCAAAACCTTCCTTTGATATTAAATTATTACCATCATGAATAAATAAAGTGTTAAGTTGAATATTCTTTATTTTGCTTACTTTTTTTAAGTACTTTTCGCATTTATCCAAAAATTTTATATCTGATGTTAAAAACTTTGTATTAAACAAGGTTTTTTTTTTTATTTTTTTCAATAATTTAAGATCAACTGTATATGAAAAAGCTGAGTCTAATTCATTTATCTGTGATTTTTCAAATTGATTAAGAATTAAATAACTATTTTTTTTAGATAATATTTTTTTTTTTAAATTAGTAACACCGTATTTACTTTGCAACTGAGCAAGCCCTAAAATTAATTTTTTTGTAAAAATATTACAATTCATAGTAATATAATTTTTATATACTTTCTCATTTAAAAAACCTGCTTTGACATATGATTTTATAGCTGAAATGTTTTTTTTGTTTACATTTAATTTTAAAAAATAAATTTTTTCTTTTACTAATAAATCTTTTATTCTCTCCAGAACTTCTACAAAAGCTCCAATTCCTCTAAATTTTTTTTCCCCTATTAAGACTCCTATCCATGCTTCATTTTTTTTTTTATTAATATTATGAATTTTTATATTTCCTATATGTTTTTTTTTGAAAAAAATTGCTAGAAAAACTGTACTTTTATCTTTTAAGTTTTGTTTAATATTTTTTCTAAGTTCAATTAAACTTTTTGGTTTAAAATTAATAAATTTTCTTATATCTTCATCATTAAACCAATCGAGATAATTTTTTTTTACTAAGTTTGATGAAAACTTTTTTATAACAAATCTTTTAGTTTTAAATGAAGTTAAAATCATAATAAATTATAAAACTAATTCATATAATTTCCTTTAAAAAGAATTTTTGCAAGTTTCCAGTCATCTTCTGTATCAATATCTACAGATCTTTCTATTGGTAATTTATATGTACATATTTTTTGATTAAAATTAAAAACGTTATTCTTAATAAACTTCGTTGGAAAACAATATATTTGACCAGAGTCATAATATGATTTTATTTTTGATAATTTTTTGTCTCTCATTTTTTTTTCTGATGTTTTGTAAATAAAACCTTTTTTTATTTGGAAAGCCCAATTTAAAGAAACTGGAAAAGGAGATGCAGCAACTACTGGCTTTTTATATTTTAAAATTATCTTTGAACACTCATTTATATCTTTTTCTGTAATCAATGGTGAGCAAGGTAATATGCACCATACTTCATCAAAATTTTTACCTACATCTTGATATTTTTTAACAACAAATCTTATTACTTTCATCAAATCGGTATTATCTTTTGCTAAATTTTTAGGTCTAAGAAAATCTATGTACTTTTGATATTTTTTTAAAACTTTTTTTATATCCTTAGACTCGGTTGAAATATGAATTTTATTAAATTTCTTTGATTTTAATGCTTGTTCCAAAGGATAATATATTATTGGTTTGCCAAAAAAATTTCTTATATTTTTATTTTTTATTCTTTTAGATCCAGTTCTAGCTGGAATAATTAATAATCTTTTAGTCACTTTTTAAATAACATTTTTAATAATTATAAAATATTTTTTAATAAAATTTTATCACCAACATTAAGGTTTTTTTTAGATTTTTTTCCTATTATTTTTTCATAATAATTAATACTTAATCCATACGAAGGTCTGACTATTTTAACATTATTTTTAGTAATATTTTCTCCTTTTTTAATTTTTTTAGATACATAAATTGATCTTCTATATTTTAAAGATTTTTTTTCAGATAAAGTAGGTCCATAAAAATTTTTACCCTTGCATATAACAATTTTTTTGCAATTTTGAATTATTCTTTTAAAATCTTTTTCATCAGCAGAAAAAAAATTATCTACTGAGTTTATTTTTTTTGATAAAGTAAAATGTTTTTCTATAATAGAAGCGCCTAAAGAAACTGCTGTCATTGCTGCTATTTCTCCCTTAGTGTGGTCAGAAAATCCAATTTCACATTTAGGAAACTTTTTTTTTAAATCTTTAATTGTTAATAAATTTGAGTCCTTAAGATTTGCAGGATAGTTTACTGTACATTTTAATAATGCAATATTTTTATTTTTAACAAATATTTTTACTGCTTTTTTTATTTCTTTGAGGGTTGCTCCCCCTGTAGAAATAATTACAGGCTTTTTTGTTTCGGCAACTTTTTTTAATAAAGGTAAATTAGTAATCTCTAATGAGGCAATTTTATAAACGGGACATTTTAGTTTTTGCAACTTATCAACAGTGTTAACGCTAAAAGGAGATGAAAAACATAAAATTTTTTTTTTTTTACATATCTCTAATGCAACTTTATACCATTCGATCGGGGTCTGTCCTTTTTTATAAATATCGTATAAATATTTTTTATCCCATTTATTTTTACTTCCTTTAATTAAAAAATCTTTATTTTTTGTATTAATAGTCAGATCTTCTGGGGTGTAAGACTGTAACTTAATTGCATTAACGCCTGAATTTATTGCTGAAATAATTGTTTTTTTTAATATATTTTTATTTCCAGCGTGATTTCCTGATATTTCTGCAACAAAAAATGGATTTTTGCTTGATATATTTAAATTATCTATTTTCATCTTAATATTTTAATAGGACCATTTTAATATCGTTGTCCCAAAAATAAAACCAGCTCCTACTCCACTGATCAAAACTATATCATTCTTTTTTATTTTTTTATTTTTAAAAGCCTCATGCATTGTTATTCCAATTGAGGCATCAGCCGTGTTTCCATATTTGTTTGCTGTTATAAAGGTTTTAGTTAAAGGAATTTCAAGTCTATGCATAAGAAATTTAATTAAATTATAATTTGCTTGATGAAAAATGAAGAAATCTATGTCCTTTAGTTTTAGTTTTGCATCAATTAAAGCTAAATTAATATTTTTAGGCTGATTTGTAATAACTTGTTTCCAAACTTCAAGTCCGCTTATCTCGTATTTTTGAGTATTTTTTAATTTTAAATAATCAGATGTTACAAAACTTGATCCACCTCCCCTCATTCTTACGGCATCGTAAACTTTTGTATTACTAATTAAAGACGATCCTAAATATCCATACCCTTTTTTAACTTTTGATACTATTGCAGCAGAGGCTCCATCACCAAAGTAAATTGAGCTACTACTATCTCTCCAATCAATATATCTAGATTGCATTGCAACTGCTACAACAAGAATATTTTTTACATTATTTGAGTTTTTAATTTTTTCAAATGCTATATCTAGTCCAGTTTGAAAACCCGTACAGTTAGCCATTACATCAAAACAACCTGGTTGTTTTAAATCTAAAAGTTGTGAAATTTTACATGCTAAAGCTGGATAAATATAATCTCCACTAAATGAACAACATATGACTTGGTCAATATCATATTTTTTTATTTTAGAATTTTTTATTGCCTGGATAGATGCCTTAAAACCCATATAGGATGCTGTTTCATTTTTTTTTGCAATCCTTCTGAATTTAATGCCTGTTTTTTTAAAAATTTCATTATGATTTAATTTACACAATTTTGATAAGGTTAAATTATCTAATTTTTTTTTTGGTAGATATGCTCCAGTACCAATAATTCCAGAAGCATATTTCATAGTATTGTTCCAATAGAAAGCTCTTGACCAGTAATTAACTTATTATTTTTATCAGATAAAAACCTAACAAGATTAACAAATTGATCAATCTTTCCATTTTGTTTTTTATCTTGCATTGACAAAATATTCTTTTTCCAAGTAATACCTCGTTTTTTAGTTTCTTGGTTTTGAATATACATTGGTAAAATAACATTAGCATTTATATTAAAATTAATATTTTCCTTGGCTAGAATTTTTGTGAAAGTAGTTATTGCAGATTTAGATGAGGAATATACGGCTGAACCTACTAAATATTTTTTTGCTGATATAGATGAAATATTTATTATTGATCCGCCTTTACTTTTAATAAAATATTTTAAAACTTCTCGATTACAGATGAAGGTACTTTTTAAAGTTGAAGAAATGCTATTATTAAACTCATCATCAGAAAAATTGTAAACTAAATTGCCTCCTAATGTTGTTCCTGAAAGACAAATTAAAACATCAATTTTTTTTTCTTTTTGGTAAACTTTATCAAACCAGTTACGTACCTTTTTTTTATTTGTGGTATCAATTATTGCATGAAAATAATTTTTTTTAGATAACTTTGTTTTTGATTTAGAACATCCATAAATTTTACAATCGTTAAAATTTAACAATTTATCAATTAAACCTGAACCTATGGCTCCTGTATCTCCAGTTATACAAATTATATTCATTTTAAAAAATTATTTTTTTATCTTTTTTTGAATATAGTTTTTTAGATCTTTAATTTTAAGTTTACCTTCACCTTTTTTAAACTGAGGTATATCATTTAATATAATATGAAAACTTTTATTAGTTAATTTTTCCAGATCTTCCTCTAGAGATGTAGTTAACTCAACAAAGGCAACTGAATCAAATGGAGAATTTGTTCCATTGATAATAGTTGTATTACTTATTGTTTCGCTTTTTTGTATGCTATTGGATTTTTTTAATTTTTTTATAACACCGTCGAATAGTTTATCTAGATTTTTTTCTTGCATATTTCTTCTTTGGTCTCAATACCCAAACAAATGCAGAGGGTATCTTTGATGAATTAGCATTATCAAACAACCACTTATATTCAAGAGTATATGGACTGTCAATTAATAATGATTTGTACTCTTTCCATGACATTATTCCTTGACCTGATATTTTATGAAAAAAAAGATATTCAGGCATTAAACTCTTATTGTATATCTCTTTTAAAATCCTATTTTCAAGTCTTACAATCTCGCCAATAATTATGAATGATTTAGGAAATGCATCATACAAATTTGATAAAAATTTTTTTAGATTTTTAACTTTATGATCTGAAATTTCGTGAAGCATAAACCACAAAGATATTAATGGTTTTCTGTTTTTTAAAAATTTAGAAATTTTTTTATTCCAAAGTTTTACTTTTGAAATATCAAATTTAAATATTTTAAAATTATTTTGGTTAACATGTTTCTTTATATTTTTTCTGCAAGTTTGAACTGAGTCTTTTGATAAATCTATACCGACAATTTTTAAATTTTTTTTTCTTTTCAGAACTTCATTAATGAAATGGCCATTTCCACATCCAAGATCAATTAAAGAGTCATAATTGATATTAGAATTTGAATAGTTAATTGGTTGAAAAAAGTATCTTAAATGTGTAAGTCCACTACCAAGAATATTTTCATTTCTATCAACTTTGCAAGAATTTAATTTTTTTTTGTCGGTTAATATATTTCCTAAATTTAAAATAACTTCTCTATATGAATGTGGAACAAAAAATGAATTAGATCTTCTGAATATTTCATATCCGACATTTGTAAGTTCAAAACCATCTTTCTTTTTTTCTAAAAGTCCTATATTTAGAAGATAATCCAAACATAAATCCAAAACTAATTTATTTTTAATTTTTTTTTTATTTTTAAGATTGATTTTTTTTGAAGCTTTAGAAAAAACTCCTAATTTACTTAACTCACATATTATAGGGGTAGCATATAATCCTCTCAAAATATGAGATGGAGTTGTTTCATCATAATTTTCCATAATTATCTTTCAAATATTTATAACCAATGCTTTTTTTCCAACTTCTATCACTCAAACTTGTGAAAATATAATTTTTTTTAAAATGCTTAAATTCTTTATAACCGCACATCTTATTTAATTTTCTTATTTTATTATTCTTTATATTTATATAACTTTTTATTAATTTTAAATTTAATTTAAAAAAAATTTCATAATGAAGCAAATTTATTACAAAAAAAGTCAAATAAGAATATTTTCTTTTAAATATATAAAAACCAGCATTGCATATTTTATTGTCTATCAATTTTACTTGTGCTAAGCCTATTTTGTCTTTTTTATAGATAATAATCCATGCAAATGATATTTTTTTTTTTAGTTTTTCTTTAAACCAAATATCATGCTCTAAAGATGTTATTTTTTTTCTTAATAAATACTGATTAACTTTTTTATTGTTTCTCCATTTAAAAATTAAAGACTTATCTTTATTTTTTAAAGAGCGAAATTTAAGAAATTTCATTTTTTACTAAGAATTATTTCCTCAATAAGCGCGTAGCTTAACATCTCATTAATTTCATCATCAGTAAATTTTATTTTAAATTCTTTTTCATATGCCATTACTAAATTCATATGTGCTAGAGAGTCCCATTTTTTAGTATTTTCAGGAGATGTGTTACTTTTTATTTTAGCTATATTTAACCCTGTAATTTTTGAAAATATTTTTTTTATTTTATTTTGCATAAATTACTTTTATTGGTTCACGTTTTTTTTTCTCATTTAAAAAATCGACAACATTTTTTGAAAAAATTTTTTTATTTCCTAAATTTTTTATAATTTTAAATCCGTTTTTGCTATAAAAGTTTTCTACAATTTTGTTTTTAGGTCCTTTTATATATAAAGCCTCAACTTTTTTTATTTTCATTGAATTAATTAATTTAATCAACTCTTTTAAAAATGTTTCTTCTACTTCCCTACCCATTACTCTGCAACTCATCAAAAAGTTTTCTATAGTTGCTAGGTTTTTTTTAAAATTAATAGAAATATCAGCAAGTCCAATAGTGCCATATTCTCCAAATTTATCTTTAAGTGAAATTGCATATATTTTATTTTTTTTATTTTTAATTTTTTTTTTAATTTCATTTAAAGTGTGTCTCTGTAAAGTTAAATTAAATTGATTTGTTTTTTGTGTTAGTTGGGCCAATCTTTCTATATCGAAAAATTTTGATTGACCAAAATGTAATTCCAAATCTAAAGTTTTAAGATATTCGCTGTAAGAACTTTTTTCTCTAATTTTAATTCTTTTATTTTCTTGTGAATAAAATTCATTTCTCAACTTATCTTCTTTGGTAATACTCTCATTTTTGTTAAAAAATTTACAAACATCAAATAGAACTTTTTTATAATCATTCAAATTTTTTGGTACTTTTACACAATCAATGTCTTTGATAGAATTTTGTACTTCCGAAATCTCAAAATCAGAGTCATCCAAAAATACAAATGAACTTGTACCCAAATTTAATTCTTTAGAAATTTCAATTATATTTTTTGATTTTGTTTCCCAGTTAATTTTTTTAATATTAAATTT
>CACDJC010000006.1 GCA_902552475.1 uncultured Pelagibacteraceae bacterium
TGAAAATATTAATATTAAATTTCTAAAGAAAAAATATAATCAACAATCAGATGTTAGTATTGGTGATTATAAATTAAATTTAAATGCAAGAATAATTTTTTATAAAAATTACTCTTTGGATTTAACTGAAAAAGAAATACAAATTATTACTTTTCTTAATGATGCCCAAAAACCAGTTAAAGTTAATCAATTACAGTCTAAAGTTTGGGGGCACAATTCCAAATTGGATACCCATACTGTTGAGACACATATTTATAGATTGAGAAAAAAAATAAGTGATACTTTTAAAGATGATGATTTTATTAAAAGCTCAAAGCTTGGTTATAAAATTAAATGAAAAAAAAAAATTTTATTGCAAAAGACTTGTTAACAAGAAAATATAAACCACGGATAATTAAACCTAAAAAAGGAAAAGGCAGTTTTAAAAGAAAAAAGAAATAATTTTCTAAAGCCTTGCACCGATTTGTTGAATTACTTTTGATGACATTTCTGTACCTTTTTCCAAGCTTTCTTTTAATGACATATTATTTACATGTCCGTGTAAAAAGCCTGCAGCAAAAAGATCACCTGCCCCAGTCAAATCAACAATTTTAAGATCATGTTTAATTCCACACTCAACAACATTCTTATCATTAATTGCCACTGCACCTTTTTCTCCTCTAGTTATAACTATAGTTTTTCCTAGAGATTTTGAAAAAGTAATTACTTCATCAAAACTTTTTGCGTCAATTAGTGATACAATCTCTTGTTCATTTGCAAAGGTTATATCTAACTTATTTTTAACTAACTCTAAAAAATGAGGTTTATGTCTGTCTACACAAAACTGATCTGATAAAGACATTGCAACTTGGTTTGCGCTTTCGATTGCTTTTTCAAATGCTTTTTTTGGTTCTCCTTCATCCCAAAGATATCCTTCAAGAAATATTATTTCACTTTTTTTAACAGCATCTGAACTTACATCATTTTCATTTATTTTACCTGCTATACCTAAAAAAGTGCACATAGTTCTTTCAGAGTCTGGAGTAACTAATATTAAACAAGTTCCAGTAGGTAATTCTTCTTTCTTTTTTGAATAAAAGTATTTGACATTTTCTTGTTTAAGTCCATCTTCATATTTGCTTCCAAGCTCATCATCACTAACTTTCCCTATAAATCCAACTTCATTTTCTAGTTGAGATAAACCAACAATAGAGTTGGCCACTGATCCTCCTGAAACTGTTTTTTCAATTTTAAGATTAGATAATAGATTTTTAAACTCGTTTTCATCAAAAATTAGTTTCATGGTACTTTTTGTTAAATCATTTTTTGTTATAAAATCATCATCTACTTTGCAAATAACGTCTACAATTGCATTACCTATTCCTAAAATTTTCATGTTAAGCTTTCTTTGTTTTGATTGGTTTTTTTCTATTAGGATAACAAGTAGTACAAATTTTACAAGTTAAACCGTAACATTCTCTAGACTTGCAATATTCTCTTCCATAATAAATTATTTGAAGATGTAGTTTATTCCAATATTTTTTTGGAAAAATTCTTTTTAAATCTAGTTCTGTTTGAATAACATTTTTACCATTAGTCAGACCCCATCTTTGAGCTAATCGATGAATGTGAGTATCAACTGGAAACGCTGGATAACCAAAGCCTTGCGACATAACTACGCTAGCAGTTTTATGTCCAACACCTGGTAATTTTTCCAGATCTTCAAAATTATCAGGAACTTTTCCGTTATGTTTTTCAATTAATTGTTTTGACAACAAATATACACTCTTAGCCTTTATTCTAAATATACCTATACTTTTAATTAAATTTTCAATTTTTTTTCTTCCTAATTTTATAAAATGCTCTGGCTTATTATGTTTTGGATAAATATTTTTTGTTACATTATTAACATTAACATCTGTAGTCTGAGCAGACAAAAGAACAGAAACTAATAAAGTAAATTTATTTCTATGTTTTAAAGGAATAGGTGTTTTTGGATAAATTTTATTTAAAATTTTTAATATTATTTTAGATCTCTGAATTTCATTCATTATTTGAAATTCAAAACATCTCTCATTGAATAAAGTCCTGGTTTTTTATTCATTAACCATTTAGCCGCCGTAAATGCTCCCTCTGAGTAAAGTGCTCTATCAAAAGCCTCATGATTAAGTGTAATAATTTCTTTACCACTTGAGAAAGTTACTTCGTGTTCACCTACAATTTCACCTTTTCTTATAGAATTAAAATTGATTTTTTTGCTGTATGGGAAGTTTTTTTTATTAAGATATTTTTTTCCCATCAGTTTGTAAAAATCTTTATTTTTTCCAACAGCTATGCCTTTACCAAGCATTAGTGCTGTTCCAGAAGGGTAATCTTTTTTATATTTATGATGAATTTCAAAAACTTTACTTAAAAAATTATTTCCTAAAGATTTTGAAGTTACTTCAGTTAGATACATTAAAAGATTAATACCCAAACTCATATTGCCTGCTTTAAGAATAGGTATTTTTTTTGAAAATTTCTTAATTAAATTTTCTTCTTTTTTTGTAAAACCTGTTGTTCCAATAACAACTTTTTTATTTAGTTTTGATGCAATTTTAAGAATTTCAAATGTACACTTTGGTATTGTAAAATCTATGATTACATTTGCTTTTTTAAATGCGCTTTCACTGTTAAGACTAGGCTTAATTCCACCTATTTTTTTCTTTATAATTCTATTTTCAGTAACAGTAACTAATTTAAATTTTTTATCTAATTTTGAAGATTTAATGAGTTGTTGACCCATTCTTCCCATGCATCCAGTAATTGCTAAATTAATTTTTTTCATTTATTAATTTTAGAAAAAGGTTTTCTATATCTTTAGTGAATTTAACACTATCAAATAATGTTGATTTTGATAATGAAATTTTAAGATCATCTTTAATTTTTTTCAATTTTTTTTTATCTTTTGCTAAGTTGATAGCAAAATTTTGAAAATCATCTTTGTTAGTTGTTATTAGTTCCATTAAATTTACTTGATTTAGTATGCTCGCTGATACTCTTGAAGCAAATGATTTTCCTTTTAAAGTGATTATTGGTACCCCCATTCTAATTGCATCACTTGCTGTAGTATGAGCATTATATGGAAATGTATCAAGAAATAAGTCTGCGAATTTTATTCTTTTTAGATGTTCATCTTTTGGTAAGTATTCAGCAAATATAATTCTATTTTTTTCAACATTTCTTTTTTCTGCTTCTTTACAAAGATTTTTGGATGCTATAGAGTTTGATTTCATTAACCATAGAACACTATCTGGTACCTTCTTTAAAATATTTATCCATAAATCATAAATTTCAGGGGTTATCTTGTGGCTTGAATTAAAGTTACAAAATATAAAACCTTTATCAGGCAATCCAAAATCAGTTCTTTTAAAATTTTTTTTACTTATATTATTATTTTTAATATTTGCTTGATAACAATTTGGTAAATAAATTACTTTTTCAGAATAATTAATTCTATCTTCATCAGTTATTAATGTTTTATCAGCTAAAATATAATCGATAAATTTAGAACCCATTGTACCCGGGTATCCTAAATAGTTTATTTGGATTGGTGCTGCACGATGCAAAAAAATTTCTGCTCTATTCCAAGCTGTATATCCACAAAGATCAACAGCAATATCCAAACCAATTTTTCTACAAA
The DNA here is from genome assembly GCA_902552475.1 of uncultured Pelagibacteraceae bacterium. Taxonomy (GTDB): domain Bacteria; phylum Pseudomonadota; class Alphaproteobacteria; order Pelagibacterales; family Pelagibacteraceae; genus Pelagibacter. The sequence goes on from CACDJC010000006.1 coordinate 3,662, forward strand.
TTTTAGCCACTTCTTCATTTGAAGTCTTTCTAATATCTATAAATTTTGTAAAATAGTTTTTTATTTCTTCAGCCATTTTATCATCATTTTCTGGACTGAATGAAAAAGCATAAATTTCAAATTTTGATTTATCATGGTTTTTAAAAACATCCATAATTAAATGTAAAACTGCATGATCACGAAAATCTGGAGAAAAATATCCTATTTTAGTTTTAGAACTTTTTTTTAACTTAAATTTTTCTTCATTTTTTAATTTTAAGAACTTATCTTTAGCAAAAATTTCAGAACATATTTTATGGTAGTTAGGATTATCAACTAAACTTAATAATTGGTAAGGTGATATAGTTTTATTATTATTGTTTAAAGAATTAATTAAACTATTAATTTCATTATCAAAATTAGTCCAATCACAAATTAACATTTTAGTATGAATAATTTTACCAGCTATATATTTATAATTGGGTTTTAACTTAATTAAATTTTTATAAATATTTAAAGCTTCTTCGTATTTTTTAATATCAGAAAGTGCATTTCCTAAATTGCTATATACCATATAATAATTAGGGTTTATATTTATAGCTTTTTTGTAATAATTTATTGCTTCTTCATAATTATTTATTTCTTTAAATGTATTACCCAAATTGTTTAAAGCTACAAAATTTTCAGAATTAATTTTTAAAGATTTTTTATAATTTTCAATAGCATTTTCGTATTTCTTAAGACTTAAAAAACAATTTCCTAAGTTGTTATATAAATCTGAATAATCAGGATTAATTTTTATTGCTTCATTATAAATATTAATAGCTTGTTCGTAACGTTTTAAATTTTGTAAAGCATTTCCAAGATTATTGTATGCTCCTAAATTATTTTGGTTTATAGAAATACTTTTTTTTAAATAATCAATAGCTAAATCATATTTTTTAATTTGAATATAAGCAGTTCCTAAAACAAACAATAGCTGGGAATTTTTATTTTGTTCTGGAAGTATTTTAAGATAAATAGAAATTGCATCATTAAATTTACCTTTTTTATGATATTCTAATGCTTTATTTAATATTTTTTGTTTATCTTCCATTAATTTTTCCAAAAACTCTTAGCTTTTTGGAAGAATTTTTTAATACTTGGATTTGATTTTTCGTTTTCAATCTCTCTAAATTTTTCTAATAATTCTTTTTGTTCTTTATTTAAAGATATTGGTACTTCTGTATTAACTTGCACATATAGATCGCCATTGCCATTTCCTCTCATATATGGCATTCCTTTACCTTTAAGTCTAAATTGTTTTCCACTTTGAGTTCCCTGTGGAATTTTAATTTTTGCTTTTCCGCCGTCTATTGTTGGAATTTCTATTGACGTTCCTAAAGCTGCATCGGCTATAGATATTGGACATTCAAAAAATAAGTTTTCATCAGACCTTTTAAAAAGTTCATGAGAATAAACATTTATGAATAAGTATAAGTCACCATTACTTCCTCCTCTAGAGCCAGCCTCTCCTTTTCCTGCCAATCTTATTCTTGTTCCGTCATCAACTCCTTTAGGAATTGTTACAGAAAGTCTTTTAGATGCTTGTTTTTTACCTTGTCCACTACAACTTGAACAAGGATTGGTTATTTCTTCACCAGATCCTGAGCATTGTGGACATGTTTGTTGTACTGTAAAAAATCCTTGACTAGATCTTACTTGACCATGGCCTCCACACATAGAACAAGCTCCTGCATTATGACCAGGTTTAGAGCCAGACCCACTACAAGTATCACATTTTTCAGATGTAGAAAATTTTATATCTTGTTTTTTGCCACTATAAGCTTCTTCCAAGCTGATAGATAAATCATATCTAAGATCTGTGCCTCTATTATTAGATCTTCTTGACCTTCTTCTACCTCCACCAAATCCTTCCCCAAAAAAATCCTCAAATATATCGGAGAATGAACCTGAAAAGTCAAAATTACCAAATCCACCTCTTCCTCCACCTCCATTTTCAAATGCAGCATGTCCAAAGTTATCATAGCTTTGTTTTCTTTCTGCATTAGAAAGAACATGATACGCTTCTGAAGCTTCTTTAAATTTTTCTTCAGCCGCTTTATCACCCTTGTTTTTGTCAGGATGAAATTTAACTGCAAGTTTTCTATATGCTGATTTTATCTGATCTGGATTAGCACTTTTATCAACGCCTAATACTTCATAATAATCTCTTTTTGCCATAACTAATTATAGACAAATAGGTTGTTATCTTAGGCGCTTTTTTCTTTATTATCGTCTTTTACTTCTTCAAAGTCTGCATCAACAACGTTATCGTCCTTCTTTCCTTCTTCTTTCGCATCTTTTGGTGCATCACCAGGTTTAGCACTTTGTTGTGACTTATAAATTGCTTCACCTAATTTCATTGAAGCTTGAACTAAATCTTGTGTTTTTTTCTTTATTTCTTCAATCTCGGTTCCTTTTAATGCATTTCTAAGATTTGCAGATGCGTCTTCAATAGCTTTTTTATCTGCATCAGAAACTTTGCTACCATGCTCCTTGAGGTTCTTTTCAGTTGAGTGTAATAATGTATCTGCTTGATTTCTAGCATCTACAGCCTCTCTTTTCTTTTTATCAGCTTCTTTGTTTGACTCTGCATCTTTAACCATCTGGTTAATTTCTTCTTCACTTAAACCACCAGATGCCTGAATTTGAATTTTTTGTTCTTTTCCTGTTCCTTTATCTTTTGCTGATACGTTTACTATACCATTAGCATCAATATCAAAAGTGACCTCAATTTGTGGAACTCCTCTTGGTGCTGGTGCAATTCCTACAAGTTCAAAGTTTCCTAATATTTTATTGTCAGCTGCCATATCTCTTTCTCCTTGAAGAACTCTAATTGATACTGCGGGCTGATTGTCTTCAGCTGTAGAAAATACCTGACTTTTTTTAGTTGGTATTGTTGTATTTTTTTCAATAAGTTTTGTGGAAACACCTCCAAGCGTTTCAATTCCTAATGAAAGAGGAGTCACATCAAGAAGCAACACATCTTTAACATCTCCTTGTAATACACCGGCTTGAATAGCAGCACCCATTGCAACTACTTCATCAGGGTTAACTGATTTATTTGGTTCTTTTCCAAAGAAATTTTTAACTTCTTCTATTACTTTAGGCATTCTTGTCATACCACCTACAAGAATTACTTCATGTATTTCACTTGCAGATAAACCAGCATCTTTAAGAGCTGTTTTGCATGGTGGGATTGTTCTTAAAATTAGATCTTCAACTAGCGCTTCTAATTTAGCTCTAGTCATTTTTAAGTTTATATGTTTAGGACCAGTTTTGTCTGCTGTAATAAATGGTAAATTTATTTCAGTTTGTGTAGCTGACGATAATTCAATTTTTGCTTTTTCAGCAGACTCTTTTAATCTTTGTAAGGCCAATTTATCAGATTTTAAATCAATTCCATTTTCTTTTTTAAATTCAGTTAGTAGATAATCAACTATTGTATTATCAAAATCTTCTCCTCCTAAAAAAGTATCTCCGTTTGTTGACTTTACCTCAAACACACCATCACCAAGTTCTAAAATTGAAACATCAAATGTACCACCACCTAAATCATAGACTGCAATTTTTTTATTTGCTTTTTTGTCCAAACCATATGCAAGTGATGCAGCAGTTGGCTCATTTATAATTCTTAAAACTTCTAAGCCTGCAATCTTTCCAGCATCTTTAGTGGCTTGTCTTTGTGCGTCATTAAAATAAGCTGGAACTGTAATTACAGCTTGTGAAACTTCTTGACCTAAATATTTTTCTGCAGTTTCTTTCATTTTCTGTAAAACAAAAGCTGAAATTTGTGATGGAGAATATTTATTATTTTTAGCCTCAATCCAAGCATCTCCTTTATCTGAATTTATAATTTTAAAAGGTGCAGTTTCTACATCTTTTTTAACTGATGGATCATCAAAGTTTCTACCTATTAATCTTTTAACTGCAAAAATTGTATTTTCTGGATTTGTTACAGCCTGTCTTTTTGCAGGTTGTCCAATTAACTTTTCGTCATTATCTGTGAATGCCACAACCGATGGAGTTGTTCTGGCTCCCTCAGCATTTTCTAAAACTTTAGCTTGTGTTCCTTCCATTACAGCAACACAAGAGTTTGTTGTTCCTAAATCTATTCCTATTACTTTACCCATAATATTTACCTGTCCTTCATATAAGTGTTAATTTTTTAACTACAACCTTCATCAAAAATTAATTTTTTACGTTTTTTCTTGATTTTCCTCACCTTTTTTGTGATCTTCAATCTCCTTTTCTGCTTTTTTCTTAGATACACCAACAAGAGAAGGTCTTAATAATCTATCCTTCATCATAAAACCCTTTTGTATTTCTTGAATTATCGTTCCTTGTTCCTTCGAATCATCTTCTATTTCCATCATTGCTTGATGTAAATTTGGATCAAGTTTTTCATTAATTGATTTTATTGGTTCTATATTATTTTTTTTAAATATAGAAAGCATATCTTTATTTATTATTTCTAAATGCTCTAAAACTTTTTTTAAAGTATCTGTATTTTTTAATTTATCATCATTTTCTAAAGAAGTTTTTGATCTTTCTAAATTATCTAACAAATTTAATGTTTCTCTTGCAAAAGCAAAACCTCCATATTCAAAAGCATCATCTTTTTCTTTTTCATACCTTCTTCTTTGATTTTCCATTTCTGCAAAGGTTCTAGCTACCTTATCTTTAAGTATTTCAATCTCTTTTTCTGGCGTTAATTCTTCTAAATTTTTGTCTTTATTTTCTAAATTTTTTTCACTATCATCAGGTTTATTCTCATCATGTTTAATAGGATCTTCTTCGGTTTCTAGTTGAGTTTCTTTCTTTTTTATTTCTTCTTTGTTCATATTTATCTATATGGTAAGTAAATATTTAATTTCTAGATGTTACAAAAAAAAATTAAAAAAATTTTTATCGGTTCGAATAATCGCGGAAAATTGAAGGAAATAGCAGATTTATTACCAAAAAATATTAAAATTTATTCTAATTTGGATTTTAAATTTTCAAGCCCAAGAGAAACAGGTAAAACTTTTCAAGAAAATTCTTTGTTAAAAGCTAAATATTTTTCAAAAAAATCTAAAAAAATATGTTTATCAGATGACTCAGGTATAGAAGTAGATATTTTGAACAAAGAGCCAGGCATATATTCTGCTGATTGGGCTGGTAAAAAAAGGAATTTTAACTTAGCTATAAAAAAACTTTACAGAAGAATTTTAAATAAAGATAAGAATTGGAAAAATAAAAAAATCAAAGCTAGATTTGTTTGTGCTTTAACTATTTATTGGCCTAATGGAAAGTTTGTAAGTAAAATAGGTAAAGTTGAAGGACGAATATCAAATTCAAAAAAAGGAAATAATGGTTTTGGCTATGATCCTATTTTTATTCCGGATAGCAATCTAATGACTTTTGGTCAAATGAAACCTTCAAAAAAATATAGATTAGACCATCGGTATAAAGCATTCAATAAAATTAAAAAATTTTTTTAAATTTATTATTTTCTATACTATAGAAATTTAATTTGTGAGTAATAACGTTTTTATTAATTTCAAAGATACCTATTTTTCCTTTAAATTTATTTTTTTTATAAAATATTTTTTTAGATATTTTAAAATTGTTATCGTATAATAAAAAATATACCAAACCTATTAAATCATAGCTTAAAAATGATAATTGATTTGGCTTGGAATTATAAATATTTGAGAAATTTTTTGTAAATTCTATGAAATTTTTTTTATTTATAGATGGAAAATAAATCGGATGCAGAGTTGTTTCTTTTAGTAAAGTCTCATCAAACCACTGATTTAAAGTTATATAATAAATTCTTTTTGAAGATACATCAGTATAAAGTAAAGAAGTGGCAACACTTTTTAAGCTTTCATCAAAATCAGCAATTATTACTGAGTCAAAATTAATACCTCCAATTGTGTCTTTTTTTTTTAATTTTTCAATTTTTTTTTCTTTATTTTTAACAGATGAATTTTCTAGTTTTTTTATTTCATCTTTTAATCTTTTTTTTCTTTCTGAATATCTAGTTAATAATTCTATTTGTTTTGTTAATAAAGTTGGTTCTTTGTCATAAAAGAAAACATCTTTAAGTTTAATGTTGGTTTTATCAATAGCTTTTTCTATTTCTTTTTTATAATCAGTTTTTGGAATTAAAAAGATAGTCTTATTTAAATTATTATTAACACTAAATTCTTTTATTGTATTGATCTGAGATACAGCATTTACTCCTGCACTTATTACATTGATTGGATTATTAATAATTTTATTCGTAAATGATAAAAATGTAATATCTTTTAGTTCATCAAGATATTTAGTACTTTCATTAAATACAGGTCCAATAATAATTCTGACACCTGTCTTGTAAAGTATTTTTGATACTCTTAAAGCATCAATAGGATTTGATCTTGTGTCCATAGGAATAATTTCAATTCGATCATCATTAATTTTATTAACTGCCATTCTAGTGGATTTAACAATTGAATTTCCAATTTCTGAATATTCTCCACTTAAAGGAACTATTAAACCAATTTTAATCTTATCTGATGATAAGGCATTCTGATAAAACACGCATAAACTTACAATTATTACTGAAAAAATTTTAATTAAAGTTTTCATTTAGTTTTTAATAATATAATTTGAAAATAATGCATAAAGATGAAAACTTAAATAAGTTAAAACCTGGGCTATATTGTGTTTCAACACCGATAGGAAATTTAGGAGATATAACATTTAGAGCGATAGAAATACTTAAAAAATCTGATTTAATACTCTGTGAAGATACCAGAGTTTCAAAAAAATTAATGATCAAATTTAATATTGATAAAAAATTAGTCTCAAATCATAAATTTAATGAAAAAAAAAATTTAAAACCAATAATAGAATTATTAAAAAAACAGAAAATAATATCATTAATATCTGATGCTGGGACGCCTGGAATTTCTGATCCTGGAAGAATTTTGATTAATGAGTGCATAAATAATAAAATTGATGTTTATCCTATACCTGGTGCATCAGCTATTAATTCTGCAATATCTATTAGTGGTTTTTCAGACAATTTTTATTTTTGTGGCTTTCTTCCAGAAAAAAGATCAGAAATAATTAATTTACTAAATTCTTTATCAAAATTAAATTGTTCTATAGTTTTTTTTATTTCACCAAAAAAAATAATAAAAATTATTGAATATCTAAAAAGTTATTTTTTAAATCGAAAAATACTAATTTGTAGAGAAATAACAAAATATTATGAGGAATACATAAGATCTGATGTAAAAGATTTATCAAACCTAAAATTGTCAAAAAAAGGTGAGATTACTGTTGTTATATCAGAAAATTCAAATTTAAATTTTAATCAATTAGAAGAATCAGATAAAAAAAAGATAAAAAAGCTTATAAAAAAAATGTCAGTAAAAGATATTATTAATGAAATTAACTATGATAAAAAAATTTCTAAAAAGTTAATTTATGAATATTGTTTAGGTTTAAAAAATGAGAATTAAAAAAATATTTTTATTAGTAATTTTTATATTTTTGACTGGATGTGTAGGCTACTCCTCTACTGGAGTTTTAGGAACCGGTGTAACAATTGCACTAGATCCAAGAACATTAGGTACACAAATAGATGACTCTGTTATGCAACAAAACTTAAAAGCAAAAATAGTTGCGCTAGATACTAGTAATTTATTATCTGTGAAAGCAAAAGTTTTAGATGGAAGAATTTTTATTACAGGTAAAGTAAATTCAGTTGAAGATAAACTCAAAATCACAAAACTTGCATGGGAAATAAAAGGTGCCCGTTCAGCTAAAAATGATCTACGTATCAAAGAAAAGTTCGATTTCAAAAGAGCAGCAAAAGATGTTTTGATTACTTCACAATTAAGAGCTGCATTAATTTCTAGCAAAAAAATTAAATCTGTTAATTATAATATAGATACTTATAAGAAAAAAATTTATGTTTATGGAATTGCCGCAGATGAAGATGAGAGAAAAGAAGTAATCAAAGAAGCAAAAGAAATACTAGATGTAGAAGATGTAATAACAAGTATTTTTCTTATTGAGGATTTGAGAGTAGTAAAAAAATAATTAGTTAATTTTATTATAATTTATTATTTCTGCAGAATAAGCAGCAACAGATGCTAGATTTAATATATCTGAAGTAGAAGATCTTAATGGTGCAATTTCTATTGGTTGACCTAAGCCAATTAATAACGGTCCAATAACTTTAGCACCTCCAAGAGATTTCATTATTTTATATGAAATTGCAGCACTATGCTGGCCTGGCATAATTAATATATTTGCATTTCCTACAATTTCAGAAAATGGATATAATTCAGAGTATTCATTATTTAAAGCTACATCGGGTTGCATATCCCCATCAAATTTAAAATCCACTTTTTTATTTTTAAGTATTTCAACAGCATCTCTTATATGTTTTGTTCTACTTGTAATTGGTTGACCAAATGTAGAATGAGATAAAAAAGCAACTTTTGGATCAAAGCCAAATAATCTTACTACTCTTGCAGATGAAATTGCTATTTCTGCTAATTGTTGTGAAGAAGGATATTCATTAACCGTAGTGTCACCAATAAATACAGTTTTACCCTTATTCACGACCATATTTAGTCCAAACATAATTTCACCTGGTCTTGGGCTAACCACTTTTTTAATTTTATCTAGAGATTGTGAATATCTTCTAGTATTTCCAGTTACCATAGCATCTGCATCTCCACACTCCACCATACATGACGCCCATATAACTCTGTCATTTCTAATCAATCTATCACAATCTCGTTCAAGTAAGCCTTGATCTCTGTGTAGTTTTTTAAAAAGAAAATTTACATATTTGTCTCTTTTATCTTTGTCAGTAGAGTTAACTATTTTAATATCAAAGTTGTCTTCATAACCAATTTCTTTTAATCTTTGTTTTACTACCTTTTCTTTTGCTACAATTATTGGTTTACCTAGTCCACTATTTTTAAAAGCAATTGCTGCTTTAAGAGTATTTTCATCTTCACCATCAGCAAATACTACTGTTTTTTGATTTTTCTTAATTTGTGAATTAATTCCTTGCATAATTGTTACTGAAGGATCTAATCTTTGTTTTAATTGTTCTGAATAAATATTAAAATTTTCAATTTTTTTTCTAGCAACACCACTTTTAATTGCTGCTTTTGCTACAGCAACTGGAATTACGCTTATTAGTCTTGGATCAAATGTTGATGGAATGATATAATTTTTTCCATATTTAGGTCTGTCACCACCCATAGCCGCAGAAACTTCATCCGGAACTCTTTCTCTTGCTAACTTTGCTATTGAATTTGCGGCTGCTATTTTCATTTCTTCATTAATTGTTTTTGCTCTAACATCTAATGCGCCTCTAAAAATATAAGGAAAACCAATTAGATTATTTACTTGGTTTGGGTAATCAGATCTACCAGTAGCAATTATTGCATCACTTCTAACTTTTTCTACTTCTTCAGGCTTTATTTCTGGATCAGGATTTGCACAAGCAAATATAATTGGATTTTTTGACATTTTTTTTATCATTTCTTTTTTTAAAACACCAGCTGAAGATAAACCTAAAAAAACATCTGAATTTTTCATTACATCATCTAAATTTCTATATTTGGTTTTTATTGCATAATTTTTTTTCCATTCATTTAAATCTTTTCTTTCATTATGAATAACTCCTTTACTATCAAGCATGATTAAATTTTTTTTTTCTACTCCTAGTTTTACAAATAAATTTGCACAAGCCATTGCTGAAGCCCCAGCTCCATTCACTACAACTTTAATTTTTTCAATTTTTTTTTTGGTTATATCGATAGCATTTATTAATGCTGCGCAAGTTATTATTGCTGTTCCATGTTGATCATCATGAAATACAGGGATATCCAAAATTTTTTTCAATTTTTTTTCAATTATAAAACAATCTGGAGCCGCTATATCCTCAAGATTAATTCCACCAAAGCTTTTTGAAAAATTTTTTATGCTGTTTATTATTTCTTCTGAATTACTTGAGTCTATTTCGAGATCAATCGCATCAATATCCGCAAATCTTTTAAATAAAACTGCCTTACCTTCCATTACAGGTTTTGAAGCAATGGCACCAAGATTTCCAAGTCCTAATATTGCTGAACCATTGCTAATTACTGCAACTAAATTTCCTTTTGTTGTATAATCGTAAGCTAGTTCAGGATTTTTATGTATAGCTTTAACTGGTGCAGCAACTCCTGGCGAATAAGCTAGAGCCAAATCTCTTTTTGTTGTCATTGGCTTTGATGAAATTATCTCAATCTTGCCAGATTTATTGGTATTATGAAATTCTAAAGCTTCTTTATCAGAGTAATGTTCAATTTTATTTTTTTTCATTTTGTGCAATTAGATATACAAAAGAGTAAATATAATACTAATATGATTTATGAACCTTATTAAGTCAACTAGCACGTTTAGTTTCTTTACTCTAATTAGCAGAATTCTTGGATATTGTAGAGATTTATTAATTGCAATCTATCTTGGTTCAGGACCTATAGCAGATGCCTTTTTTGTTGCTTTTAAAATACCTCATACTTTTAGAAGACTATTTTCAGAAGGAACTTTTAATGCTGCTTTTGTTCCTAGCTACTCTTCAGAACTTGTTCTAGGAAAAAAAAGATCAGAATTATTTGCAAATAAAGTTTTTAACTTACTTTTATTCTTTTTGCTTTTGATAGTTTTAATAATTGAAGTTTTCATGCCTTCCTTTGTATATATTATAGCTCCAGGTTTTACTGAAAATTCTGATAAACTTGATTTAACAATTTCACTTACAAGAATTACTTTCCCTTTTTTATTATTTGTTTGTGTTTCTTCATTTTTTTCAGCAATATTGAATTCTCATAATAAATTTGCAGTTGCTGCCGCAGTTCCTATAATTTTAAATATTTTTTTAATATTAACTTTGTTATTTCAAAATTATTTAAATGATCGGTTAGTATTTTATCTTTCTTATGCAGTTACATTTGCCGGATTAATACAATTAGTTTTATTATATTTTTTTGTTAAAAAATATTTTTCACCAAAAATTACTTTAAATTTTAAAGTTGAAAAAAATATTAAGCTTTTTTTTAAAAAACTTTTGCCAAGCATTTTTTCATCTGGCGTTACTCAAATAAATATTTTAGTTGGCACAATTATTGCATCATTCCAAGCAAGTGCTGTTTCATATCTTTACTATGCAGACAGAATATACCAAATAAATTTAGCCATAGCAGGAATTGCAATTGGTACTGTACTTTTACCAAACTTAAGTAAAAATATTCAGTCAAAAAATAAAAAAAAAATAGATTCTATTCAAAGTAAATCTTTAGAGCTTTGTTTGTTTTTAAGTTTGCCAGCATCAGCAGCATTATTAATTGCATCTGAAGAAATAACATCTTCTTTGTTTGGATATGGATCATTTGATTTAACAAGTGTAAAAAATTCTTCAAAAGCTTTATTTTATTTTGCTTTAGGATTGCCAGCTTTTGCTACTATAAAAATATTTTCAAGTTTTTTATTTGCTAGACATAATACCAAGTTACCATTTTATTTCTCTTTATTTTCGGTATTTTTAAATATTATTATTAGTATTTATTTTTTCAGTAAAATTGGATTTATAATAATTCCTATTGCAACAACAATATCATCTTGGTTTAATTCAATCATACTTTTGGTTTATCTTATGAATAAAAACTATTTTTCTTTACAAATTGTTTTATTTAAATCGCTTGTAAAAATTATTTTATCAACAATTCTAACGTCTTTTATTTTTTTAAGTTTAATAAAATTTTTTAAAGAAAATTTAGAATATGAAAGTGAATATAAACTTATAACTACTGTTTCTTTAGTTATTCTAACTTTTATCATTTATATTTTAATTTCTATAGTTACTAAAACCTTTAAAATTTCAGATATTAATTTAAAGTATTAAGAATATGGGAAAAAAAATTTTTTCTGGAGTACAACCAACTGGAAATCTTCATTTAGGAAATTACATTGGAGCAATAAAAAATTTTGTTGACCTTCAAAATGAAAAAGAAAATGAATGTATTTATTGCGTGGTTGATTTACATGCAATTACTGTTAAACAAGATCCAAAAATACTTAAATCAAACATAAGAGAAACTACAGCTACATTTCTAGCAAGTGGTATAGATCCAAATAAAAGTATTATTTTTAATCAATCTTTAGTACCAGCTCATTCAGAAGGATCTTGGATACTTGGATGTATTGCTAGAATGGGATGGTTGAATAGAATGACACAATTTAAGGAAAAAGCAGGTAAGGATAAAGAAAAAGCTAGCGTAGGTTTATATATTTATCCAGTACTAATGACGGCTGATATATTATTATATGATGCATCTCATGTTCCTGTAGGAGAGGACCAAAAACAACATCTTGAACTTTCAAGAGACATAGCTCAAAAATTTAATTTAGATTTTAATGCTCCTAATTTTCTTAGAGTGCCAGAACCATTAATTCAAAAAAATTTTTCTAGAATAATGAGTTTAAAAGATGGAACAAAAAAAATGAGTAAATCTGAAGCTTCAGATTTAAGCAGAATTAATTTAACTGATAGCAAAGATCAAATTGTAAATAAAATTAGAAAAGCTAAAACTGATACATATCCTTTACCAGTTGACGAAAAAAATTTGGATCAAAGGCCTGAAGTTGAAAACCTCTTAGGAATTTATTCGAGTTTAAATAAACAAAGTTTAAAAGATACCATTAATGATTTTAGTGGAAAAAATTTTTCAGATTTTAAAGAAAAATTAGCAGATTTAGTGGTAGAAAAAATTTTACCAATATCTAATGAAATTAACAAATTGAAAAAAAATAATGATTATATAGATTCAATTTTAGAAAAAGGAGGTGAAAAAGCTAATAAAATTGCCTCAAGAAAAATTCTAGAAATTAAAAAAATATTAGGATTTTAAAATATAAGGTATTTAAATAAAATATAAAATGCATATATAATATTTATGTTTGTGCAAACTCAAAAAACACCCAATCCAAATTCGCTTAAGTTTTTACCTGGAAAAAAAGTTTCAAATGATGGCCCTTATGAAATTTTAAACAAAGATGAAACTAACAATAGTCTTTTAAGAAATATTTTGTCAATAAATGGAGTTACAGGAATTTTTTTAAGTGAAGAATTTTTATCTGTTAATAAGTTAGATAATGAAAAATGGGAAAATATACAGCACATAGTTATTTCTTACATAAATGAATATTATTCTGAGGGTAACGAATTTATCATTAACGAGTCTGAAAGCCAAAAAGACCTAAATAAATATGGAGATATTGAAAAAAAAATCATCAAAATTTTAGAAACTAAAATTAGACCAGCAGTTGCTAGGGATGGTGGAGATATTACATTTAAAGAATTTAAAAATGGGAAAGTAACTGTTATGTTAAAAGGAAGTTGTTCTGGATGTCCATCTTCAACTCTGACTTTAAAACAAGGTGTTCAGAATCTGCTTTGCCATTATATTCCTGAAGTAAAAGAAGTTTTAGCTGTATAATAGCATTTGATATTAAATTATAGTAAGCTATTAAGTGATTCTTCAAAGTTATGGTAAAAAAAAAAATTTTTAAAAAAAATAATTTTAAAAGTAAAGATAGTTTAGAAAATCATTATCAGAGTCTTATAAGAATAGTTCCATTTAGTATAATTATAATATTTTTATTTTCCGTTATGCCAATTTCATTCAATTATTTAAAAGAAAATTTTAAATCTAATAAAATTATTATAAATGCATCCAAACAAAATTTTGATGAAACTTTTAAAAAAAAAATTGATAAAAAGGAAAAAATAAAATTTAAAAATCAATTTTCATGGAGTATTTTTGATGACATAGATGTTTTTGGAAAAGACGAGGAAATTACTGATCCAGAAAGATTGAGCGCATCAACTATAGATCAGTTGTTCATTGACACTGGATATGATTTAAAAAAAGTTAAAGAAACAAAAAGAGTTAATATCGGTAACCAACTCACCGAACTTCCAAAAGAATTAAAAAACATTCAAAGTGTTAAAAAAAGAAAAGAATTATTTATTAAAATTGTTTTACCTTTAGTACTTGAAGAAAATACAAGAATTAAACTTGACAGAAAAAAACTTTTTAGAATTTTAAATAAGAATAATACTTCTTCAATGGATAAAAAATGGCTAGATATCAAATTTAAACAATATGGAATAAAAAATAAAGATATTGCATCTCTTAAAATTAGAATGGATGAAATTCCAGCATCTTTAGCAATTGCTCAAGCAGCAAAAGAAACTGGATGGGGAAGCTCTAGATTTGCTCAAGAAGGAAATGCATTATTTGGACAATGGACATGGACTGGAGAAGGGATTAAACCAGCAAGTGTTGATAAAAATGCAAAACATAAAGTTGCAAAATTTAAAATTCTTAAAGCATCAGTCGAAGCATATCAAAGAAATTTAAATACTCACCCAAGCTATAAAAAGTTTAGAAAAGAAAGAGCTATCCAAAGAGATAATAATGGAAAATTGAATAGTTTAAAACTTGTAAGGTATTTAGATAAATATGCTGAAACTGGTGTTGAATATACAAAAGTATTAATTAAAATTATTGAACAAAATTCTTTGACTGATTATGACGATGTTAGAATTCTTCCAACAAGTTTAAAAATAAAAAATTTAATTTAATCTACAGAGAACTGTATTCCCAACCATCTCCAACCATTTTTATCATTAAGAGAACAATTAATTCTTCCTCTACGAAAATTAAACTTTTCAGAAAAATTAATTATTAGCTTGTTATTATTAAGAAATATTTCTGTATCTTTCCAAGTTCCACCTTCATTTGAAAAACAATTAATTAAATTTAAATTTTTTTGTTCTTTAAAAAAATCAATATACATATTTGGGGGATTGTTAGATTTAGTTAAAAATTTGTCTTCAGGATTAATTGATCTGTATTGCAATGGTAATAGTTTTACCAAAAAATTGAATCTTTTAAGATCTCCATATTTTTCGTTAATTGGAAATCTTGGTAGTTCATACCTATCTTTATTTAGATCAATAACCCCTGAATTTTGTCCAAAAGCATAATCAAATTTTTCTGAAATATATTTTTTTTGTTCAAGACTATATTCACCGAAAGGATAAGAGAAAAATTTAGGGTTATATCCAATTTTTTTTTCAAAAATTTTTATAGATTTATTAATATCATCTGTAAATTTTTTAAAATCATAATTAATTAAATACTCATGAGAATGAGAATGATTACCTATGAAAGCAAAATCTTCTTTTGCCACATCCATAATTTCTTTCCAATTCATATAACCATTTTTACCTACTGGTTCTGTTGACACAAATAAAATGAATGGAATTTTATTTTCTTTTAGATAAGGCCAAGCATTTTTATAAAATGATGAAAATGCGTCATCAATTGTAAGTAGAATTTTTTTTTGACTTTTTACCTTATTAAATTCAATATTAAAATTTTTTGGATTTAAAAACTCAAAATTATTATTTTTGATTATTTTTATGTGTTCCTTAAACACATCCATTTGAATATTTGTTGAAGGATATTTATTTTCATCAAATCTATGATACATTAATGATAAAATACCTTGTTCTAAGTGTTCATATTTTTTATTTACAGTTTCGGCATAAGCATTTAAAAAAAATAAATAAAATATGAAAAATTTAGTAATAGATGCAGCAAATGATAAAATTATTTTTTTAATCATTAATGAAAAACAATCATATACTACCACTCACATAAACAGTAGAGAAAATTTTGATAGATTTATGAATCTTCTTTTAAGTTTTTTGAAAAAAAATAAAATAAATTTAGATGATATTGAAAGGATTTTTGTTAATCAGGGTCCTGGAAAATTCTCATCGCTTCGAATTTCATTATCAGTAGCTAAAGCTATTTCTTTATCAAAAAATATTAATTTAATAGGTTTTGATCAAAAAGTTATAAAAAATGGAAATTACAATGATTTATTGAAATTATATAAAAAAAATTTGCTAATTAAAAGTTTGATAAAACCTAATTATTCGAGTTAAAATAAGATATGTCAGAAACAATAGAGCAAATATGTATTAAAAAAGGTGTTAAACTAACTGATCAAAGAAAGATAATAGCTAAAGTATTATCTGAGTCTAAAGAAAATTACGGAGAGTCTGATCATCCAGATGTAGATGAATTGTATAAAAGAGTTTCTAAAATAGACTCTAAAATAAGTATCGCAACAGTTTACAGAACAGTTAAACTTTTTGAAGAGTCAGGCATACTTACTAAACATGATTTTAAAGGCGGAAAGGCAAGATACGAGGCAATTGTAGAAAGTCATCACGATCATCTTATAGATATAAAAACTGGAGAAATATTAGAATTTGTTGATGAAGAGATAGAAAAATTGCAAAAAAAAGTTGCAGAAAAATATGGTTATAAATTAGTTGACCATAAACTTGAATTGTATGGAATCAAAAAAAAATAAATGGACAATTACGAAGTATTAAAACCTTTTGGCCCATCAATTATAAAAATTAGAATGTCTACAGATATGATTTCCGAAATAAATAATTATGTAGATTTGATAATTTTAGACAAAGAAAAAAGTAAAAATCTTATTGGAAAGGTAAGACAAGAATTTCTCATGGAAGTAGAATTTATGAAGAAAATTAAATGGGCAGAGTTTTTAGCTGAACCAACCTCAAAATGGTTGAGTGATGAAGTAAATAAAAAAATTAAAAATTTTCAATTAATAAAATCTTGGGTTGTAAGGCAATTTCAAAATGATTATAATCCTGTTCATTGGCATACAGGCCATATTTCAGGAGTTGGATATTTAAAAGTGCCTTCTGATTTAGGTAACACATCTCAACCTAACAAAAGAACCAACGAAAACGGAAAACTACAATTAATATTTGGTTCTCCTAATCTGCTTTCAAAATCAACATATTTAATAAAACCTGAAGTCGGTGATTTTTATCTGTTTCCAAATTATTTAATGCATACTGTTTATCCATTTTCAGGCACTAACGAAGAAAGAAGATCAGTTTCATTTAATGCTAATCTTGAATTCTCTAATTAAAATTATGATTTCAAAAAATATATTTATTAAAACTTTTGGTTGTCAAATGAATGAATATGATTCTAATAGAATTTATGACTCTGTGAGCAAATTAGGATTTAATAAAACAAAAGATCAATCTAATGCTGAGTGTTATATATTAAATACCTGTCATATTAGAGATAAAGCTAAAGAAAAAGTTTATCATGAAATAGGTAGAATTAAAAAGTTATACAGAGGGAAAAAAAAACCAATTATGGTTGTTGCAGGGTGCGTAGCGCAAGCAGAAAACGAAGAAATGCTTAAAAGAGAACCTTATATAGATATAGTTATTGGACCACAGTCTTACCATAAAATTAATAGTCTTTTAGAAAAATATGTAGAAGAAAAAAAAGAGGAAGAAACTGAATTTGATACTGTTTCCAAATTTAATTATTTTGATGATATAAAAAACAAAGATAGTAAAATATCAGCCTACCTTACAATTCAAGAGGGCTGTGATAAGTTTTGCCACTTTTGTGTAGTGCCTTATACTAGGGGGCCAGAGTATTCTAGACCGTTTAATCAAATAATAAAAGAAGCTGAGCAGTTAATTAAAAATGGAGTTAAAGAGATAACACTTTTGGGTCAAAATGTTAATGCATATTCATATAAAGAAAACTCAAAAGAATATAGAATTTCTGATTTAATAAATTATCTTAATCAATACAATGAGTTAAGTAGAATTAGATATACAACATCCCATCCAAAAGATATGACAGATGATTTAATTGATTGTTATTCTTCGTCTAAAAAATTGATGCCATTTGTTCACTTACCTATACAAAGTGGATCTGACAAAATTTTAAAATTAATGAATAGAAAACATACAGTAGAAGATTATTTATTAATTTATAAAAAGTTGCAAAAAATAAACCCTGAAATTAAATTTTCTAGTGATTTTATTATTGGTTATCCGGGAGAAACAGAAAAAGAATTTAATGAAACTTTAAATTTATTGGAAAAAATTAATTTTATTAACTCTTTTTCATTTATTTTTAGCCCAAGACCGGGAACAAAAGCTGCAAATCTAAAGACAATAAATAACGATTTAACAAAAGAAAGATTGATTATAATTCAAAAAAAATTATTTAATAATCAAATAGAGATTAATAAATCTATGGAAAAAAGTTCAATAGAAGTTCTAGTAGAAAATAAACTTGAAAATCAAAATAAATATTTTGGAAGAAACAAGTTTTTATCGTCAGTTATCTTTGATGCTGATAAAAATTATATTGGCAAGTTAATTAAAGTGAATATTGAAAAAAGTAATCAAAGCTCTTTATTTGGCAAAGTAGAAAAAAACATGAAAGCAGCTTAAATTGAATACTATTGCCCAAAAAAATATAAAGTCAGAGTTAAAATTTGTATACTCGGGTAATAATACTTTAAGTATTGTATTTCAAAATAATAATTTACTTTTAGGAGTTGTAGGTGAGTTTAATAATAATTTAAAAGAATTAGAAAAAATAACTAAAACTAATATTTATTCAAGAGGAAATTCTATATTGGTGAAAAGTGATATTAAAAAAAACGATTTGGTTAAAAATGCAATAGAATTTCTTACTAATCAATTTATAAATAATGGAACTATTGAAAAAAAAGATATATTTTCTTCCGTAAATAAATTTATGATTGATGAAAAAATTAATAGCTCAAAAAAGAATATAGAATATATAATAAAGACTCCAAAAAAGTCAGTAATTCCAAGATCCGAAAAACAAAAGAATTATGTTAGAGCTTTAAAAGAATCTGACATTACAATCTCAGCAGGACCCGCAGGTACAGGCAAAACTTTTCTTGCTGTTGCAGT
This sequence comes from uncultured Pelagibacteraceae bacterium, assembly GCA_902552475.1. Taxonomy (GTDB): domain Bacteria; phylum Pseudomonadota; class Alphaproteobacteria; order Pelagibacterales; family Pelagibacteraceae; genus Pelagibacter. The sequence continues at coordinate 22,614 of CACDJC010000006.1, forward strand.
TGCCCTTACAATGTTATTGGATAAAAAAATAGAAAGAATTATTCTATCAAGACCAGCTGTTGAAGCCGGGGAAAGGCTAGGCTTTCTCCCAGGAGATATGAGAGAAAAAGTTGATCCTTATCTTAGACCATTATATGACTCATTGTATGATTTATTAGATTATGAAAAAATTCAAAAAAAAATTGAAATTGGAGATATAGAAATAGCTCCAATTGCATTTATGAGAGGTAGAACTCTTAAAAACTCATTTGCTATTCTTGATGAAGCTCAAAATGCAACAGATACTCAAATTAAAATGTTTTTAACAAGAATTGGAGAAAATTCTAAAATTGTTATTAATGGTGATCCATCCCAAATAGACTTACCAAATAAATCTTTATCTGGCCTAAATAGATCAAAAAAATTATTAGGACATTTAAAAGAGATATCTGTTGTTGATTTTGATCATTCTGATGTAGTTAGACATCCATTGGTTTCAAAAATAGTTAAAGCATATTCTGATAAAAATACAGACTAATGATTAAGGCCAACGTACTTATAGGTCACTTCAAATGGAAAAAAAAAATAAAAAACCCAAATGATTATTTTAAAAATAAACTTAGAAAAATATCAAAAATTTCTTCTTTTAAAAAAAAAAAACAAGAATTTTCAATTCTATTGACCAACAATAAAGAAATGAAAAGTTTAAATTATAAATTTAGAAAAAAAAATATACCTACAGATGTATTATCATTTCCTTTAAAAAATAAAAATTATATTGGTGATATAGCTATTTCATTTGAAATAATTAATAAAAGGTCAAAAAAAACAAATTTTTTTTTAGAATTAGATAAAATGTGGATACATGGATATTTTCATTTAATTGGCTATGATCATAAAAAATTTAATGATTATAAAAAAATGTTAAAAAAAGAAAAAGAAGTTTTAAAATATTTTCATAAACCAAATTGACTTTGTTAAAGACCAATAAAATAAAATTTTACTTAATACCTTTTTTTTTAGGTTTAATATCTTCTTTCAGTCTTCCGCCATATAGTTTTTTTTTTATAAATTTTTTTACTTTTCCATTTTTATTATTTTATCTGATATCCAATAAACATTTGGGTAAATCATCATCTTTTTGTATAGGTTGGATGTTTGGGTTTGGATATTTTATATCCAATTTATATTGGATAACAAACTCACTAACTTTTGATGAAACTTTTAAGCCATTAATTCCTTTTGCTTTAATTTTAATTCCTCTCTTTTTAGGAGCTTTTTATGGACTTGCATCTTTATTATCTTTCATTATTGGTTTAAATAAAAATTTTTCTTCTATAATTATTTTCTCAACATTTCTTTCGTTATCTGAATATTTAAGAGGTTTTATATTTGGCGGGTTTCCTTGGAATCTAATAGTTTTTAGTTTAACAGATAATTTACCTTTAATACAAATTCTCTCATTTGTAGGAACTTATACATTAAATCTTATATTTATTACTTTATGTTTAATACCAACTATTATTTTTTTTAAATATTCAAATAAGATTAAAATATTTTATTTAACTTTTACTTTTTTAATTTTCATAATAAACTTTATATTTGGCAATTTAATAATTAAAAATTATGAAAAAATAGAAGGAACTGATTTAGAAAATTCAATAAAAGTTATTTCACCAAAAATTGATATAAATAGATTTTTACAAGATATAAACCCTGAAAAAATTTTATTGGACTTAATAAAAATAAGTAAACCAGATAAAACAAAAAAAACTATTTTTATATTTCCAGAGGGAATTCTTTCCAATATTTATTTATACGATTTAAAAAAATATAATTATTTATTTTTAGAAAATTTTTCCAATAATCATAAAATTATTTTAGGAATAAATAGCTATGAAGACTCAAAAATTTTTAACTCTTTAGTAGTTATAGATAATAATACAAATGTTTTATCAAAATATGATAAAAATAAATTAGTCCCATTTGGTGAATTTCTACCATTTGAAAATTTTTTTAAAAAATTAGGTTTTAAAAAAATAACTCATGGCTATCTTTCATTTTCTTCAAGCTACACAAGGGACTTAATAAATATAAACAGACTAAATTTTCTTCCACTGATATGTTATGAAATAATCTATTCTGGAAATCTAAAAAATAGTATTAATTTAGATTATGACTTTATTTTAAATATATCTGAAGATGGTTGGTTTGGTAAGTCAGTCGGGCCTCACCAGCATTTTTCACATTCAATATTTAGATCAATTGAGGAGGGAAAAAATGTTATTCGTTCAGCAAACAATGGTATTTCGGCATTTATTAATTCAAAAGGTCAAGTAATTAGTAAAATTATAACAACCAAAAAGGGATTTATTGAGATCAAAAGTTTTAAACAGGTTAAAAAGACTCATTTTAGTTCATATGGTAACAAGATATTCTTTTATTTTTTAATAATTTATATTAGTTTGATTGCTTTTTTAAAAATAAGGGAGAACAAATGAAGAAAGATTTTTTATTTACAAGTGAGTCGGTTTCCGAAGGTCATCCAGATAAGGTATGTGACAGAATTTCAGACATGGTTGTTGATACTTACTTAGGTATGGAACCACAAGCTAGGGTAGCTTGTGAAACCTTAACAACTACAAACAAAGTCGTATTGGCAGGAGAAACAAGAGGACCTGATATCAATAAAGAACAATTAATTTCTCAAGTAAGAGATTGCATTAAGGATATTGGTTATGATCAAGAAGGTTTTACTTGGAAAGAAGCTACTAGGATAGAAAGTCATCTTCATTCTCAATCAGCTGATATAGCAATGGGAGTAGATTCATCGGGAAATAAAGATGAAGGAGCAGGAGACCAGGGAATAATGTTTGGTTATGCTTGCAACGAAACTGATGTTTTAATGCCAGCTCCTATTCATTATTCACATAAAATTTTAAGATTGATGGCTGAAGATAGAAAATCTGGAAATCTAAATGGAATAGAGCCAGATTCAAAAAGTCAAATTACTATTGAATATAAAGATGGCAAACCATCAGCGGTAAAATCAGTAGTGATTTCTACACAACATTCCAAAGATGTTAACTTAGCAAAAGTAAAAGATCTTTGTATGCCATACATTGAGAAATCTATTCCAAAAAATTTATTAGGAAATCTTGATGAAAATGAAATTTATATAAATCCTACCGGAAACTTTGTAATTGGTGGACCAGATGGAGATAGTGGTTTAACTGGTAGAAAAATTATTGTTGATACATATGGAGGTGCAGCACCTCATGGTGGTGGAGCATTTTCAGGAAAAGATCCAACAAAAGTAGATAGATCAGCAGCATATGCTTCAAGATATCTCGCAAAAAATGTTGTAGCTTCAGGAATTGCTAACAAGTGTTTAATTCAATTAGCATATGCTATAGGTGTCTCAAAACCTTTATCAATATATGTAGATTTATTTGATAATGATGAGGAAAAAAACATCCATGTTGAGAAATTAATAAATGAAAATTTTGATTTAAGCCCTAGAGGAATTAGAGAAATGCTAGGTTTAAACAAAGCAATATATCAAAAAACAGCTGCATACGGCCATTTTGGAAGAGAACCAGAATCAGATGGTTCATTTTCATGGGAAAAAACCGATAAATCTGAGGTTTTTAAATAAGCAATTAAAGTTGAAAATATAAAAAAAACACATATATTCCAGGTACATTGTTGAAATTTCAAAATGGGCCTAGGCCCATTTTTTTTTGGAGTAAATAAATATGCTAAATAGAAGAGCAGATAAATTAGAACTATTAAGAATTGCAGAAGCAGTTGCTTTAGAAAAATCTATTGATAAGGAACTTATTATTGGGTCAATGGAAACAGGAATCGCAAAGGCTGCTAAATCAAAATTTGGATCGGAAAATGAAATCAAAGTTGAAATTAATAGAGATAATGGTGATATTGGAATATTTAGAAAATTGTTAATTGTTGAAAATCCAGAAAATGCAAACATAGAAATTAGCCTTGAGGATGCAGTCAAATTAAACGAATTAAATAAAGATAAAAAAGTTGGAGATGAAATTCTACAACCTCTTCCATCTTTTGATTTTGGAAGAATTGCAGCTCAAACTGCTAAGCAAGTTATAAGTTTTAATGTAAGAGAGGCAGAAAGAGAAAGACAATTCAATGATTTTATTGATAAAAAAGATTCTATATTAAGTGGTATCGTTAAACGTTTAGAGTTTGGAAATGTAATTGTTGATCTAGGAAGAACAGAAGCAATTATCCAAAAAAATGAAATGATACCAAGAGAAAATATTAAAGCTGGTGATAGAGTAAAAGCTTATTGTTTAGATGTAAGAAGAGAACCTAGGGGACAACAAATATTTTTATCTAGAGCTCATCCTAAATTTATGGAAAAATTATTTATTCAAGAGGTTCCAGAGATTTATGATGGTTTAATTGAAATTAAATGTTCATCAAGAGATCCAGGAAGTAGAGCTAAAATTTGTGTCAAGGCCATTGACACTTCATTGGATCCAGTCGGAGCATGTGTGGGTATGAGAGGAAGCAGAGTACAAGCAGTTGTGAATGAGCTTCAAGGAGAAAAAATTGATATTGTAAATTGGTCGGAAGATCCTGCCGTTGTAGTTGCAAATGCTCTTTCTCCTGCCGAAGTACAAAGAGTTAATGTTGATAATGATTCAAAAAAACTTGATGTAATTCTAACTGAAGAGAACTTAAGTAAAGCAATAGGTAGACGAGGTCAAAACGTAAGATTAGCTACAAAATTATTAAATTATGAAATTAATATAATGACTGAGCAGGAAGACTCTGAGAGAAGACAATTAGAGTTTAAGGAAAAAACAGACAATTTTGTTAAAAACCTAGAACTAGATGAAACTTTAGGCCAACTTTTAGTTGCCGAGGGCTTTTCATCAATTGATGATATAAAAGATAGTGAGCCGGAGGCATTAACAAAAATAGAAGGAATAGAAGAGGACACAGCAAAGGAATTAATTGAAAGAGCATTAGAATTTTATCAAAAAGATCAAGAAGAAATTTCAAAAAGAATAAAGGATCTTGGTTTAGAGAATGATTTGATTAATCACCAAGGATTAACTCCTGGTATGTTGGTAACTCTTGGTGAGCAGAAAATTTTAACTTTAAATGATCTAGCTGATTTGGCTTCAGATGAATTAACGGGAAGTTATGATGTTGTAAAAGGAGAAAGAATCAAAATTAAGGGTTATTTGGAAGATTTTGCTTTATCAAAAAAAGAAGCAGATGATATAATTATGTCAGCTAGAGATGTAGTTTATAAAGATTGAAAGATGGAAAATGGAAAAGAAAAAATTAAAATTATCAATTTCTGGGAGTTCCAAAAAAACTTTTAGTAGTATAGAACAAGCAAAGACACAATCTAAAAATACTGTAGTTATTGAAAAAAAATCTTCAAAATTTCCAGGCAAATCTCAATTTTCAAGACAAAATAATAGGAATGAAAAACCTAGAACTTCTAATTTTTTAACAAAAAAACCAAGTTTTACAAAACCTTCTTTACCATCTTCAGCATCAGACTTTGAAAAAAGAAAATTAGCAGAACAAAGAGCCACAAGACGATTAAAAGGTGAAGTAGCTCCAAGAGAAACCAAACCAAATAAACTTGGTGAAAAAAGAAGAGAATTAAAATTAACTATATCTCGGGCCTTAAGTGATGAACACATTGAAAAAAAATCAAGAAGTTTAGCTTCTTTAAGAAGAGCTAAACAAAAAGAAAATCGTAATTTAAACCAAATAGATGCAAAGGAAAATTTTAAGCAGGTAAAAAGAGATATTAATTTACCAGAAGTTATAACTATAAGAGAACTTGCTAATAGAATGGCCGAGCAATCAAGCAATATAATTAAACATTTATTGAGTATGGGGGTAACAGCAACAATTAATCATACAATAGATGCTGATACAGCAGAATATTTAGTTAAAGAATTTGGTCATAACCCAATTAGAGAAGAAAAAGCAGAGGAGATTATTGAAAAAATAAAAGAAGTTAAAACAGATAATTTAAAAAATCGTGCACCTATAGTGACAGTAATGGGACATGTTGATCATGGAAAGACATCTGTGTTGGATGTTTTAAGAAAGGCAAATGTAGTATCAGGGGAATTTGGTGGAATAACTCAGCATATAGGAGCCTATCAAATAAAACATGATAATAGTAAGATTACTTTCATAGATACACCTGGGCATGCGGCATTTACTGAAATGAGAGCAAGAGGTTCTAAACTTACAGATGTTGTAATTTTAGTTGTTGCAGCAGATGATGGAGTAAAACCACAAACAATTGAGTCAATAAAACACGCAAAAGCTGCCAAGGTACCTATAGTTGTTGCAATTAATAAGTGTGATTTACCAGAAGCCGATCCACAAAAAGTAAAAAATCAATTACTAGAATATGAATTAATTGCTGAAGATCTTTCAGGAGATACTTTGATGGTTGAAATATCAACTAAAACAAAAAAAAATCTAGATAAACTAGTTGAGGCAGTCTTACTTCAGGCTGAACTTTTAGATCTAAAGACAGACTTTGAGATGAATGCCAAAGGTATAGTTTTGGAGTCAAAAATAGACATTGGAAGAGGTCCTATTGCAAATGTTATAATTACAGCAGGAACTTTAAAAAAAGGAGATTTTTTTGTAAGTGGACTTAAATGGGGAAAGATAAGAGCAATAATTAGTGATTTAGGTGAGAATATTGAATTTGCAGAACCTGCAACCCCTATAGAAATTATTGGAATTAATGGAGCTGCAAAAGCTGGGGATGATTTTATAGTATTATCAAATGAAAAAGAGGCAAAGTCTTTATGTGAAGCAAGAATACAAGAGTCAAAAGAAGGAAAAAATCCTTTAACTTTTGTTACACAAGATTCGGCATTTAAAACAACTATTTCAGAAGAATTAAATATTATTATTAAATCTGATGTGCATGGTTCTTCAGAAGCAATTAAAAATGCAATAAATCAAATAAAACACGAAGAAGTTAAACCAAAAATACTTCTTTCTGACATAGGTATGGTTACCGAAACTGATGTAACTTTGGCCAAAGCATCAAAAGCAATATTAATTGCTTTTAATGTAAAACCAAGCAAAGAAGCAAAAAAGAGAGCTGAACAAGAAAAGATTACAATATCTTCATTTAATATTATTTATGAAGTTCTTGATTTTATAAAATCAAAAATGGGAGGGTTATTATCACCAGATATTGATGAAAAAGTTATTGGAAGTGCTGAAATTCTTGAAATATTTAAAGTATCAAAAGTTGGAAAAGTTGCAGGCTCCAAAGTTGTTGAAGGAGAAATTACACAAGATTCTAATGCAAGAGTAATTAGAGATGGTACAATTATATTTAGTGGGAAAATTGGATCTATTTTCAGAGAAAAAAATCAAACAAAACAAGTTTCAGCAGGTTTAGAATGTGGAATTACACTCAAAGATTTTGGGGACTTTCAAAAAAAAGACATTATCGAAGTATACAACTCAACAATTACAGAAAGAACAATTTAAATGGCTAGTCTAGGAAAACCAGTGACACAAAGACAATTAAGAGTTGGAGAAATGATCAAGCAAGCTCTTGGAATGATTTTTATAAGAGATGAAGCAAAATTAACTGATTTATCAACAAAAGAAATTACAGTGACCGAAGTTAGAATGTCTCAAGATTTAAAAACAGCTAAAATTTTTGTTATGCCCTTAGGTGGCAAAAATGCTGACGAAACTGTTGATAAATTAAAAGAATTTTCATTTGTAATTAGAAAAGTTTTATCAAAAAAAATAATAATGAAGTTTTTACCAAAACTTTATTTTGTTAAGGATAATTCATTTGATTATGCTGAAAAAATTGAAAACTTAATAAAACAAACTAATAAACAAGGATAATATGATGGCAAAAAAAGCAACAGAACTAGCGATCCATGAGAAAGATACAGGTTCGTCAGAAGTTCAAGTAGCTCAATTGACAAATAAAATTGAGAACTTATCAAAACATATTAAACAGTATAAGAAAGATAAACACTCATCAGTAGGTTTATTGAGAGCTGTTAATAGAAGAAAAAAACTATTAGACTATTTGAAGAAAAATAAAATTGAGTCTTATAAAGAAGTAATATCGAAACTAAATTTAAGGAAGTAAATGTTTAAAGTAGTAAAAAAAGAAGTAGAAATAGCAGGAAAAAAAATAAGTTTAGAGACAGGAAAAATAGCAAGACAAGCAGATGGTTCAATTGTTGCACAATGTGGTGAGACAGTTGTATTGGCTACAGCAGTTGGTGCAAAAAAAGTAAATCCAGATGTAGATTACTTTCCTTTATCAGTAAATTATCAAGAAAAATATTATGCAGCAGGTAAAATTCCTGGTGGTTATTTTAAAAGAGAAGCAAGGCCAACAGAAAGTGAAACTTTAATTTCAAGATTAATAGACAGACCTATAAGACCTTTGTTTCCAGATGAATTCAAAAATGAAGTACAGGTACTTCCAACAGTAATTTCATATGATAAAGAAAATGAAGCAGATGTTCTTTCTATCATTGCTTCATCAGCAGCTTTAGCAATCTCAGGAATGCCTTTTATGGGACCTGTAGGTGCTTCTAGAGTTGGTTTTATTGAAGGAAAATACGTACTTAACCCCTCTAAGGAAGATCTTAAAAATTCTAAATTAGATTTAGTAGTAGCAGGAACCAAAGATGCAGTTCTTATGGTTGAATCTGAAGCAAATGGTTTAACCGAAGAAGAAATGTTAAATGCAGTAAAATTTGGTCATGAAGGTTTTGTGCCTGTAATTCAGATGATAGAAGATTTATCTAAAGAATGTAAAAAACCTGCTTGGGAAGTGGAGAAGAAAGATCTTTCTGAAGTTAAAAAAAAGCTTGAAGATGAATTTACAGCTGATTTAACAAAAGCTTTTGCTACAAGGGACAAGCAAGATAGATCAAATCAAATTTCAGAAATAACAGACAAAGCTAAAAAATTGTTTGAAGAAAATGAAAATTATACTGAACTTGATGTTAACTATGAACTTAAAAATCTTGAGAAAAGAATAGTTAGAACAGATATTCTTAAAAATAAAAATCGTATTGATGGAAGAGGTCTTGCAGATGTAAGACCAATAATGTGTGAAGTAGGTATTTTACCAAGAACTCATGGTTCAGCATTATTTACTAGAGGAGAAACTCAGGCAATAGTTACAACAACTTTAGGAACATCGGATGACGAACAAAGGATAGAAAGTTTAGATGGTCTCCAAAAAGAAAGATTTATGCTTCATTATAACTTTCCACCATTTTCAGTTGGAGAAACTGGAAGAATTGGAACTGGAAGAAGAGAAATTGGACATGGAAAACTTGCTTGGAGAGCAATCAACTCATCATTACCATCTAAAGAAAGTTTCCCTTACACTTTTAGAATTGTTTCTGAGATTACTGAGTCAAATGGTTCTTCTTCTATGGCGACAGTATGTGGAACATCATTAGCATTAATGGATGCGGGTGTACCAATGAAAGAGCCAGTAGCAGGAATTGCAATGGGACTAATAAAAGAAGGAGATGAGTTTAGTGTATTGTCAGACATTTTAGGAGATGAAGATCATTTAGGTGATATGGATTTTAAAGTTGCTGGAACAAAAGATGGAATTACATCTCTTCAAATGGATATCAAAATTACAGGTATTACTTTTGAAATTATGGAGCAAGCTTTAAATCAGGCTAAAGATGGAAGAATTCATATCTTAGGCGAAATGAATAAAGCTCTTGATAAATCAAGAGATGATGTTGGTAAACATACTCCAAAAATGGAAAAAATAACTGTTGATAAAAAAGATATAGCAGCCGTTATTGGTAAGGGTGGAGCAACAATAAGAGAAATCGTTGAACACTCAGGTGCTAAAGTTGATGTTAATGATGAAGGTGTAGTAACAGTTGCTGCTCCTGACGAAGAGTCTAGAAATAAAGCAATGCAAATGATCAAAGACATTACGGCTAAGGCTGAATTGAATAAGATTTATAACGGAAAAGTTATGAAAATTATGGAATTTGGTGCATTTGTTAACTTTTTAGGCAAGCAAGATGGTCTTGTACATATATCAGAACTTGCCGATAAAAGAGTTGCCAAGGTAACTGATGTTGTTAAAGAAGGTGATGAAGTAAAAGTCAAAGTCATCGGATTTGATAGAGGAAAAGTAAAACTTTCTATTAAACAAGCGGCAGTTTAATATGCAAAATCAAGAAATAATTAAAATAATTGAAAATCTTAAGGGTCGTAGAGATTACGAGCAAAAAAAAGCAACAAAATTAGGCTTTAATTCACTTTATGCATATTTTGAAGATAAAATTTTAAAAGAAAAAAGAGCTATAGAAGATAAGAAAAAAGAATTAGAAGAAACAAAAAATCATAGTGAATTAATAATCAAAGATAAAAAGAAAAAAAGTTGTAGCTGTTGTTAAATAAATCCCTTTTTATTTTGTCCTTTTTGAAAACTTATTAATTAAAAATAGAGCTATTGCAGTTAAAAGGGCAAATACCTCTATTGCGTGTCCAGAGTCTCCTAGGATTAGTTGGACAAATGCAAAAATAATACAGACTATAAACCATACTAAAATTAGCATAATTGCTGACTTTTATGTGATATTCTTAGGATCTGGCATCCCTACTTTATTATATCCAGCATCTACATAGTGAATTTCGCCAGTAACACCACCTGCCATATCGCTCAATAGATATAATGCTGAGTTTCCAACGTCTAAATTATCAACATTTCTCTTTAAAAATGAGTGATCTGCATTCCATTTATATAGGAATTTAGCGTCTCCTATTGCTGATGCCGCAAGGGTTTTAATAGGTCCAGCACTGATTGCATTCACCCTAATACCTTTAGCTCCCAAGTCTCTTGCTAGATATTTAACACTAGACTCTAATGCTGCTTTACATACGCCCATTACATTATAATTGGGGATAGCTTTATTAGCTTCATAACTTAAGGTAATCATACTTCCACCTTCTTTCATTACTTTAGATGCTTCTTTTGCAACTTCTGTAAACGAAAAACATGAAATTAACATACTTCTTAAAAAATTTTCTCTAGTTGTATTTAAATATTCTCCTGATAATTCTGATTTATCTGAAAATGCAATTGCATGTACAACAAAATCAATTTCACCCCAATTAGATTTAACATCCTCAAATAATTTTATAACATCTTCTTTTTTCTCAACATCACAACTAAAAGTAACATTTGAATTTAATTTTTTTGCCAAAGGGACCACTCTTTTTTTTAATGCATCTCCTAAATACGTAAATGCTAGCTCAGCTCCTGCTTCAGACAGTTTTTGTGCAATACCCCAGGCAATAGATCTTTCATTTGCAACACCCATTATTAATCCTTTTTTACCTTTCATTAGACTCATTGATTACACTTTCTCAAAAACTAATGTTGCGTTTGTTCCACCAAAACCAAAACTATTAGACATTATAGCATTAAGCTGAACATCTTTTTCTACTTGAGTTACTATAGGATAATTTTTAGCTTCGTCATCCATATCAGTGATATTTACAGAGGCAGATATAAAATTATTTTTCATCATTATTAAGCTATAGATCGCTTCATGAACTGAAGTGGCTCCTAAGGAGTGTCCAGCTAAAGATTTAGTTGAACTAATCTTAGGTTTATAGTCTGGGAAAGCTTCTCCAACAGCTTTTAACTCAGTAATATCCCCAACAGGCGTTGAAGTTCCATGAGTATTTATGTAATCAATTTTATTTTTTGCTGTACTTAAAGCCATATTCATACATCTGACCGCTCCTTCTCCTGACGGAGCTACCATGTCGTATCCATCAGATGTTGCTCCATAACCAGTTATTTCTGCGTATATTTTAGCACCTCTTGCTTTAGCATGTTCATATTCTTCGAGGACTAAAACTCCACCACCGCCAGAAATTACAAATCCATCTCTCGTTTTATCATAAGGCCTTGATGCTTTCTCCGGAGTATCATTATATTTTGAAGATAAAGCAGTCATTGCATCAAACATTGCAGTCATTGCAAAATGAACTTCATCACTTCCCCCTGCAAAAATTATATTTTGTTTTCCAAGTTGAATTAATTCCATTGCATTTCCAATACAGTGACCACTAGTTGCACATGCAGAACTAATTGTATAGTTTACTCCCTTTATTTTAAATGGAACTGCAAGAGTAGCAGATGCCGTGCTTGCCATTGTTCTTGGAACTACAAAAGGTCCCATCTTTTTTGGATTTTTGTCTCTCGTTTTATCAGCGGCCAAAATAACATTTTCAATTGAAGGTCCTCCAGAACCCATTACCATTCCAGTAGAAGTATTACTTACATCTTTTTCTTCTAAACCAGAATCTTTCACAGCTTCGGCCATTGCTACATAATTGTAAGCAGACCCATTACCCATAAATCTAATAACTTTTCTATCAACATGATCTTCCAATTTTATATTTGGTAAGCCATGCACATGACTTTTTAAATTATGCTCTTTGTATTCTTCAGAAAAAGTTATTCCTGATTTAGAATTAATTAGAGATTGATAAACTTCTTCTTGATTATTTCCTAAACACGAAACTACACCAAGTCCTGTAATAACTACTCTTTTCATTATTTAAATAATCCCACTTTTAAATTTTCAGCACTATATATTTTTTTCCCATCAGCTAGCAAAATACCATTTGCTAAACCAACTGTAGTACCTTCCTTAATAAGTATCCTTTTCATATCAATTTCATAAGTAGCCATTTTGACATTTTTAAGAACTTCACCAGTAAATTTTACACTATTTACACCTAACGCTCGACCTCTTCCTGGGTTTCCAAGCCAACCTAAATAAAAACCTACTAACTGCCACATAGCATCTAGTCCTAGGCACCCCGGCATAACTGGATCTTCTTTAAAATGACAATTAAAAAACCAAAGTTCATCTTTAATGTCTAATTCTGCTTTAATATAGCCCTTTTTAAAAAATCCCTTATTATCGTTGATTTCTGTAATTCTATCGAACATTAACATAGGAGGCAAAGGCAATTTAGCGTTTCCAGGGCCAAAAAGACCTCCATTTGCACAATTTATAAGCTCATCATAACTAAAGGACTTTTTTTTCATATAAATGTAATCTTATTACTTGATTTAGTAACATTATAATATAGAAATTCTTCAAAATAATTGCAATTGAGAACTAATGAATAAATCTCAAAAATACTTTGATAAATTAAGGTTTTCTGGTTTAAGGCCAACCAAACAAAGAATAAAAATCTGTGAGGTTTTGTTTGGTTCAAGTCAAACATTTCATTTTACTATAAGAGAACTGTCTAAAATGATTGAAAATCAAGCAAATATTAAGATTTCTCTTGCTACCGTCTACAATACAATTCATGCGTTCAAAAACAAAGGCTATCTTAAAGAAATATCAATAAATTCTTCACATAGTTACTTTGATACTAACACTTCGCACCACCACCATTTCTTTGACTTAAGTGAAAAAAAATTAATAGATTTAGAAGACAATGATGTGGAGCCAATTGAAATAAAAAAAACTATTCCTGGTAAAAAAATTAAGTCAGTTGAAGTTCTTGTTAAAATTGATAATGAGAACTAGTATCAATAATAAGTTAATAATATCAATACTTTAAATTATAATCTAAAATAATTCTAAACTATTGACATCTTTTTTAGAATTATTATAAAGTAATTTCATGAAAATCCCTGAAGTTACATTTAAAACTAGAATAGGTGACAATGAAGCCTTAGGCGGCGCTTGTTCCATTGGTGGTGAGTGGAAAAATGTTTCCACCAGTGACTTATTTAAAGGGAAAAAGATAGTACTATTTTCATTGCCTGGCGCGTTTACCCCCACTTGTTCTTCCCAACAATTGCCAGGCTATGAAACTAGATATGAGGATTTAAAAAAATTCGTAGATGAAATTTATTGTTTATCAGTAAATGATGCATTTGTAATGAATGCATGGTTTAGAGATCAAAATATATCAAAAGTTAAACCAATTGGAGATGGCGAAGGTAAATTTACAGAAGGCATGGGTATGCTCGTAAAAAAACCAAAACAAGGATTTGGAAAAAGATCATGGAGATATTCTGCGCTAATAGACAATTGTGAAGTTATAAAAAAATTTGTAGAGGATGGAAAAAATGATGAAAGTAATGATGAAGACCCTTTTAAAGTAAGTGACGTTGATACAATGTTAAATTATTTAAAGAAGAATTAAATACCCCATATATTATTTTTTTCAATCCAGCCCGAATAATTATCAGTCCTAACATTACACCAATCTTTTTCACATTTTTTAATTATTAGAAGTCTTCCTTTATCTAATTTTGCCAAAGGTTTTGAAAATTTTGTAGGTCTTTTGAATAGAATTTTAGAAGAGGTAGTAATTAAAGATTTAGATTTTTTTAATTGCGATCTATGTATCCATCCACTATTTTTTTTATGATCAATAATTTTTCTAAAATTATCTTTTCTATCAATTACTTCTAAAGGTAAATTAATTTTTCTATAAATATATTTAATAGGATAATCAAGGCTTGGTCCATATCTCACATTAACTTTATTATTCTTTAGCATTAAAAAAGCCTTGTCATCAGCTGCATTTGAAACATTACAAAAAATAATTAAAAAATAAAAAAAAATAATTTTTTTTAACATATGCATTTTTTTCTTTTTTTATAAAAAACCTTTCTGAAATTTAAGTTTAAAAAATCTAGGATTAAAATATTTGACTTTAAATTATTACGAATATTTAAAATCGTTTTCAAAACTTCATTTGCTTGAATAGCACCTACAATATTTGAAGTAGAACCAACTATTCCTTCAGTTTCACAATTTAAGATTTCATCAGAAGGTTCAGATTGATAAAAACATTTTAGACATGGACTGTTTTTTTCATTAAAGTTAAAAGAAAAAATGTGACCATCAAATTTACTAATTGCTCCAACAATTAATTTTTTTTTATATTTTACTGAAATTTTATTTAGTAGAAATTTTGTCTTAAAATTATCACTTCCATCGATAATAATTTCATATTTGTTTATTATTTTTTTTAAAATTGTTTCGTCAGCTTTTTGATTATATATATTAATCTTTACTTCTTTATTTATTAAATTTAACTTTTTTTTTGCTATTTTTACTTTAAACTTACCAACATCATACGTTGAAAACAAAGTTTGTCGATGAATATTTGATAAGTTTATTTTATCATAATCAATAATACCAATCTCACCTACCCCAGCTCTTGTTAATAAATCTGCAATTGGACAACCTAGTCCCCCAATACCTACAATTAAAATCTTTGAATTTTTTATTTTTTTTTGACCAACAATACCGATATCTTTTAAAATTATTTGTCTTGAATATCTTATTAATGAATTTTTGTTTAAGATTTTATTCATTTACCAGTAGATCCAAATCCTCCTGAACCTCTTATAGTTTTTGGTAAATCATCAACTTCATCAAATTCAATTTTCAAAATAGGCATTAAAACCATCTGAGCAATTCTATCATCATTGTTTACTATAAATTCTTCTTTACCATGATTAAACAATATGATTTTAATTTCACCTCTATAGTCACTATCAATAGTACCAGGTGTATTTAAGACACTAATGTTAGATTTAGCTGCTAATCCAGATCTAGGTCTTATTTGAATTTCAGTATCTTGAGGTATAGCAACAGAAATACCTGTTGGAATTAATTCTGACTGTTGTGGTTTAATTATAATAGGTTTTTTAATTAATGCCATTAAATCTAAACCTGAGGATCCATCAGTTTTATACTTAGGAACTTTAGCTTTTGGATCAAGTCTTTTAAATAAAACTTTTACCATTTAACTAATTTAATTTAGTAATTACTCTTTTTACAATTTCTGAAGCAATTAATGATTTATTCATTTTATTTAATTTTTCATTTGAATTATCTTTATAGAAAATTGAAACTTCATTATCATCAGAGTCAAAACCTATTTCTTTATTAGAAACATCATTTGCAATTATCCAATCACAATTTTTTTCTTCTAGTTTTTTTAAAGAATTCTCATATAAATTATTAGTTTCAGCAGCAAATCCAATAGTTAATTTAGGTCTTAACTCATTGTGCTTTGAAACATGAGATATAATGTCAATATTTTTTTCTAAAATAAGATTTAAATTTTCTACTTTCTTTATTTTTTCATCATTAAAATTTTTAATTTTATAATCAGCTACAGCTGCAGAAAAAACTGCAACATCGACTGGTAAATTATTAAGTGTTTCTTTGAACATTTCTTCTGCAGTTTTAACAGAAATAAACTTAACTCCATTTATAGGACTTAAATTAGTTTCACCAGATATTAATGTTGTTTCAAATCCATTATCTCTAAACGATCTTGCAATTGCATATCCTTGTTTCCCGCTAGATTTATTTGTTATAAATCTTACCGGATCAATGTATTCTCTTGTTGGGCCTGCTGTTACCAAAGCTTTCAATTTATTGTTCTTAGATTTGTTATTAAAGTAAGACAGTATTTCTTTAATAATTTCATTAGGTTCAGTCATTTTTCCTTCGCCATACTCTCCGCAGGCCATTTCTCCAATATCGGGACCAATAATTTTATAACCATAATTTTTTTAATTTATTTAAATTTTCTTTAGTTGAAGGATGTTCCCACATTCTTACATTCATCGCTGGGGCTAAATATATATCTTTATTTGATGCTAACATTACAGTCGAAGCAAGATCATCTGACGTGCCAGAACTTAATTTTGAAATTGTATTTGCAGTTGCAGGACATACAATAATTAAGTCAGCCCATCTTGATAAAGAAATATGATCCATTTCAGACTCATTTTCTATACTAAAAATATCTTCATAAACTTTTTCTTTAGAAAGTGAAGTTATGGATAAAGGTGTAACAAAATTTTTAGCACTTTTTGTTAAAATAGTTTTTACTTTAAAATTTATTTTTTTTAAACCTCTAATGATTTCTAAACTTTTATAAGCAGCAATTCCTCCACATATAATTAAAAGAACTTTTTTATCTGTCAAATTTTCCATCGTACGAATTAAAATACCAACACACCTAAAATTACAAGTAATAATAATCCAATAATAGATTGATTTCTAAATGTTTTCATTTCCAATTTTTTAATATTTAATTCGCTGTAAGAGTTTGAGTCATGAGGTATTTGACCACTTGATAGATAGTTAAGAGCTTGATTGGCTTTATCCACTATTTCAGGTAAATTAGGCATTCGTTTTATAGCTTCTGCTGTATCTCCAAGAGTTTCGTTTAAAGAATTAATAGGATCTTTTGTTTCTTTTAGCCACTTCTCCAAAACAGGTTTTGAAGTTTCCCAAATATTAGTTTCAGGATTTAGTCTTCTTGCAACTCCTTCAACTACAACCATAGTTTTTTGGAGCATAAGTAATTGTGGTTGAGTTTGCATATTAAATTTTTCTGTAACATCAAACAATTGTTTAAGTAATTTTCCACCAGAAATATCTTTTACTGAATGCCCAAAAATTGGTTCCCCTATAGATCTTAGAGCTTGAGAGAGGTCACTAACCGGTATATTCTTTGGCACTAATCCTGCTGCCAAATGAACTTCAGCAACTTTTTTATAATCCCTCTGTATAAATCCATATAATATTTCAGCTAAGAATCTTTGGCTTAATTTATCTAATCTACCCATTATACCAAAATCAATAGGAACAATTTGCCCTTCATTATCTATAAAAATATTTCCTTGATGCATGTCTGCATGAAAAAAACCATCTCTAACCGCATGTCTTAAAAAATGTTGAATTATATCTGAAGCTATTTTTTTTATATCTATTGATTTTTCTTCTAATTTTTCTTTTTCTCTGATTGAAATTCCTTCAATCCAATCAAGAGTCATGACATTTTCGCTTGTAAAATTCCAATAAATTTTAGGAACTTTAAAACCTGCATCATTTTTAGTATTTTCAGCATATTCATTTGCTGCAGCTGCTTCAAATCTTAGATCCATTTCTAAATTTGTTATTTCTTTTAATAAAAAAACTACTTCTATTAATTTTAATCTTTTAGTTTTTTTTACAAATGACTCTACAAAAAAAGCAAAAAGCATAAGAGCATCTATCTCTTCATTAAATATTTTTTTTATATCTGGTCTTAGTATTTTAATTGCCACATCCTTAATTGTGCCATTATCATTTATTTGGGCTTTATGTACTTGTGCGATTGATGCTGCAGCAATAGGATCACTTAAATTAATTATTGAATTAAAATTTTCATTTCCTAGATCTTTTTTTATCATTTCTTTAGCTTTAGATAATTCAAATGGAGGAAGTTTATCTTGTAGAGTTTCTAAATGTTTTGATAACTTTTCTCCAATAATGTCTGGTCTAGTTGCTAAAAATTGACCAAGTTTTATAAAAGTTGTTCCCATTGATTGTAAGGATTTTGATAGTCTTATTCCTTCATTTTCATTTTTGCTTATCACTTCTTTTCTTACTAAGGAAAATCCTAAAATTTTAAAAACTATTTTTATTGATAGTGGTGGATTAATAAATTTTGAAACTATAACTAATGCATCTGATTTTGCTAGTTTTCTTCCTAATTTAAATAAAGTAATTATTTTTTTTATCATTAAATCTTCCATCCCGAATGAATAGCAACTATTCCTCCCGATAAATTTCTATAACTTGCATTTTCAAATTTATTTTGTTTCATTAAATGAATAATTTCATCTTGATGAGCAAATTCATCAATACTTTTAGTTAAGTATTCATATGGTTCTCTTTCACCTATTACTAATTTTCCAATGTGAGGTATTATTTTAGAATAATATTTATAAATTAACTCTAAGTTTGAATTTTGAATTTTAGAAAACTCTAAACAGAGATATCTGCCACCAGGCTTTAATACTCTATAAGCTTCAGATATTGACTCGTTTAAATTTTTTGTATTTCTAAGTCCAAAGCTTATTGTGTAGTAGTCAAATGAACTTTCTTTAAATGGAAGTTTTTCTGCAGAACCAACACTCCAATTAATATTTTTATATTTTTTAAGTTTTGCTTTTCCTTGTTTAATCATCCCTTTATTAGGATCTAAACAATATATATTTTCATCATTATTTGTATAATCTAAAAATAATTTTGCTATATCTCCCGTTCCACATGCCACATCAATCAGTTTTTTACCATTAGAAGGATTCATCCAATTCATAAGATTTTTTTTCCAAATTCTATGAATGCCAAAAGACATAAAATCATTCATAAGGTCATATCTGCCATAAACCTTATTGAATACATTTTCAACTAGTCCTTTTTTATTTTGAAGATATTGTTGCATAAAAAAATAAATAAAGATTAATATAGTATTAAATGCCAGAATTGCCAGAAGTAGAAATTGTAAAACAATCTTTGAATAAGAAGATTAGAGGAAAAACTATTAAAAAAGTATCAGTAAAAAATAGAAATTTAAGGTTTAAACTTGCAAGCAATTTTGAAAAAAAAATAATAAATAAAAAAATAGATCGAATTAATAGATTTTCGAAATATATAATTTTAAAATTTGACGATAATTCTGGGTTTGTTATTCATCTTGGAATGTCTGGAACTATTCATTTGATAGGTAAAGTTAAAAAAAATACCATTACTAATTCAAGTTTTTATCACTCTCCCAATCTACCTAAAAAACATAATCATATAGAAATAAACTTTGAAAAAATAAAATTAATTTACAATGATCCCAGAAGGTTTGGTTACTTATTAATTTTTAAAAATGAAGAAGAATTAAAAAAAAAATTTACTAACTTTGGACCTGAGCCTTTTTCAAAAAATTTTACTTCAATATACATTTATAACTATTTTAGAAATAAGAAAAAAAATATTAAAAGTTTCTTGCTAGATCAAAAATTTGTCTCTGGAATTGGAAATATTTATGCAAGTGAAATCTTATTTTTTTGTAGAATAAATCCATCAAAAAAAGCAAAAAATTTGTCATTAAATGATTGTAAAAAAATTTTTTATTTTTCTAAATTAGTATTAAAAAAAGCTATCAAACAAGGAGGATCTAGCATAAGAGATTTTAAAAATACGACTGGAAACCAAGGTAAATTTCAAAAAAATTTTAAAGTTTATCAAAGGGAAAATTTAAATTGCTTAAAGGGTGGATGCAAGGGAGTTATAAAAAAAAAGTTTATTTCAAATAGATCTAGTTTTTTTTGTAATATTTGTCAAAAATAAATAATTATTCTATTGACCCTAATAAATTCTCAATATATACAATCGCGCTTATGGCAAATACAAAATCTGCAATCAAACGTACAAGAAAAATTTCTAGACAAACTAAAGTTAATAAATCTAGAAAAAGTAAATTCAAATCTGCTTTAAAAAAAATGAACGTATTAATTGAAAAAAAGGATAAAAAAGAGGCTTTAGCTTTTTTACCAAAATTAAATTCAGATTTAATGAGAGTTGCAAAAACAGGAATTATAAAGAGACAAAATGTGTCAAGGAATGTTTCTAGAATTACAAAAAAAATAAATTCACTTTAACAACCTATAGTAGTTATATAAAATATTTATTAATAAATAATTTTTTTCAACTCTTAGTGTCAATTTAATTTAAAATAACTATATCTAAAATTTTTTGAAAATAAATTACTATATATAGAATATTTTTTGGTTAAATGTAATGAGTCTAAAATTACTACATGAAGTTGTAGAAATAATTTAAATAAAAAAAGATTCAATTAAAAATTTATACACTTGTAAATTTTATATTTTTTTATTTTTTTAAATTAATTTATTGAAAAAAATTGCCATAAGTCTTAAGTGGAATTCCTTCATGAAAAATATTTTACAAAATTCTGACAAAGCTTTAGAAAAAAAGATTAATTGGGAAACTATTCAAAATGCTATGAGAGAAAAGTTCGGTGATGACATCTTTGAAAGCTGGATTAAAAAAATTGAACTAGAAGAAGAATATAACAATTATATTTTGTTTTCAGTATCTACGAGATTTATAAGAGATTGGATAGTATCAAGATATCTTGATCAAATATTGCAAATTATTAAGAATTATAAAAAGGATATTTTAAGAATTGAGTTTGTTGTTAAAGATAAAAAAGTAGAAAAAACAAATAACTTTGAGAAAATTTCAGATGATAAAAAAGATTTTAAAAATAATCAAAATGTTTCATTCATTAAAGACTCTTTTCTTCAATATAATAGAATAGATCCAAATAAAAATTTTGATAATTTTATTACCGGTTCAAGTAATAAATTGGCGTTTGAAGCGTCAAAAAAAGTTGTTCAAGATATAGCACACTATAATCCACTTTATCTTTTTGGTGGAGTTGGAATGGGTAAAACACATTTATTAAATGCAATTGGGTTGAGTTTAAAAGAAAAAAATAAAGTTATGTTTATTTCAGCCGAAAGGTTTATGTACCAATTTGTTAAATCAATAAAATCTAATGAGATGGTTAAATTTAAGGAATATTTTAGAAATACAGATATTCTTTTAATTGATGATATTCAGTTTATGAATGGCAAAGAAGCAATGCAGGAAGAATTTTTTCATACATTCAATGCTCTGTTAGAAAAAAATTCACAAATTATAGTTTCGGCGGATAGACCTCCAAATAAACTTTCTAGGATACAAGAAAGAATTAAGTCTAGATTTTCAGGTGGTTTGGTTGTTGATATTCAAAATCCTGATTATGAATTAAGATATAAAATAATTAAGACTAAAACTGATGAACTTAGATTATTTTATTCAAATCAAATAAAAATTACCGAAGATATTCAGAAATTTATAAGCAAAGAAATTAAAACAAGTATTAGAGAATTAGTGGGTGCTTTAAATAGAATTGTTTCTTTTTCTAGAATTTATAATAAAACACCGAGTTTGTCAGAAGTAAAAGTAATTTTAAAAGATTTATTAAATTTATCAGAAAATAAAGTAACGATAGACTCAATTCAAACAATTGTTTGTAAATTTTATAAGATTAGTAAGAATGAAATGCTTTCTCCAAGAAGATCCCGATATCTCGTTAGACCGAGACAAACAGCAATATATTTAGCCAAAATGTTAACTTCTAAATCCTTACCAGAAATTGGAAGATCTTTTGCAAATCGAGATCATACAACTGTTATTCACTCTGTTAAGACTATTGATAAACTTAGAAAAGAAGACAATGAGTTAAATATCAATATTGATAGTTTAAAGAATAAGATTTTATATAATCAAGAAAATGAAATTTAGTTTAAATCAGCAAGATCTTCAAAAATCTTTAAACTATTGTCAAGGAGTAATCGAAAAAAGAAGCACACTACCAATTTTATCTAACGTATTGTTAGATGTGAGTAATGGAAAATTAACAATTACAGCTACAGATCTTGATTTAATTTTTGTTCATCAAATTTCTAATGTCGAAATATTGGAAGAAGGAAAAACAACCACTTCTTCGTCTATAATGTATGATATTGTAAGAAAATTTTCTTCTGGAAGTAAAATTAATTTTTCAAGTTCTAGTGAAAATAAATTACATCTTGAGTCAGATAAATCAATTTTTAATCTAAATTGTATAAGTGCTTCAGAATTTCCGATAACAGATGAGAATTTTAACCAAAATGAATTTTCAATTAAATCAAAAGAATTATTAAAATTATTAAATAAATGTAAATTTTCAGTTTCAAATGATGAGACAAGACATTATTTAAGCGGAATTTTTTTTCATCAGACACAAGCTGATGAAAAAATATTTTTGACTGCCGCCGCTACAGATAGTCATAGAATGTCTATTTCAAAAATAAGACTTCAAAATAAAATTGAATTTGAACAAATAATTCTCCCAAAAAAAACAATTTTTCAATTATGTTCATTGTTAGAAGATTACGAAGGAGAAGTAAAAATTTCTAATATAAAATCAAAAATAAAATTTGAATTAAATGATAGTATTCTAATTTCTAAGTTAATAGATGGTAAATTTCCTAACTATGTTCAGGTTATACCAAAAGAAAATCAAAAAAAATTAGAAGTTGAATTAAATTCTTTTTTAAATTCTGTGGATAGAGTTGCATCAGTTTCATTAGATAAGAAGGATGGTGTAAAATTTAATCTTTCAAAAAATTTACTTAATTTATCTGTTAATAATACAAATAGTGGTGATGGAAAAGAAAGCTTAACTGTTAAATTTGATCATCAGCTAGATATAAGTTTCAATTCAAGATATTTAATTGATGTTGCATCTCAATTAGATGGTGATTTAATTGAAATTTATTTAAAAGATTCAGGATCGCCGGCTTTGATAAGAGATCCAGCTGATTTTGATAGTATTTATGTTGTAATGCCTATGAAAGGTTAATCGATTAAATCTAATTCAGAATATATTTGTTTTTCAATAATTTCTATAAAATCATTAGGTCCTATACCAGGTTCAATTGGTTTTAAAATTGAAACTGTTATTAATTTATTTAATTTTAAACTTCCATTTTTTGGCCAAACATTTCCTGAATTGATTGCTACTGGTTGACATTTTATTCCAAGCTCTTTGTAAATTCTACCAACACCTTTTTTAAAAGGAATCCTATCTTTTGGCAAAACACGAGTTGCTTGTGGAAATATAATTATTGGTCTTTTTGAACTCTCTACTGATTTTTTAATTTTATCTATTAAACCTAAATTATCCTTACTTATCTTGTTTCTATTAACTGAGATAGATCCTATTTTTTTTAAATACCATCCAAATATAGGTATTTTTATCAACTCATTTTTTAAAATAAATATTGGAGAGTTAAAAATTGTTTGAAGAAAAAAAGTTTCAAACATTGATTGATGAGATGAGGCTATAAAAAACTTTTCATTAGATATAATATTTTCTTTTCCCTTGATTATTATTTTAGTTGATAAAAAATATTCTAAACAAATTTTAGACCATTGACCCATAATTTTTCCTCCTATTAATACAATTTTTTGAGGCATCAATAGACTTGGTAAAAAAATTATAGAAATAAAAATTATACCTATAAAGAAAAAAAACAAAAATAGAGATTTTCTTATCATTTTTTTCAAAAACTAAATTAGATCTTTTAGTTTTTGTCTTTTTTTAATAACAATTAATTTTGAACCTTTTATTAATATTTCAGCAGGATTAGGTCTAACATTATAATTTGATCCTAGTGATGATCCATAAGCCCCAGTATCACAAATTATCAATAAATCTTTTTCACTTAACTTTTGAAAATTATTTGTACTTAAAAATTTGTCAGTAGTTTCGCAAATTGGTCCTACAAAATCATAGGTTTTTTTTGATTTTTTTTTATTTTTTGTAATTGGAATGATTTGATGTCTAGCTCCATATAAAGCTGGTCTCATTAGGTCATTCATTGCAGCATCAAGAATGATAAAATTTTTTTTTGGATTTTCTTTTATATAAATTATTTTTGTAATAAGAACTCCTGCGTTGCCAATAATAGATCTTCCTGGTTCAAAAATAATTTTACTATTATGTTTTTTTAAAAAATTTTTAATTGCTTGATTATATTTTTCATAATTAAGTTTTTTTTTATTATTTTCATATGAAATTCCCATACCTCCGCCCAAATCTATGAATTCAAAATCAAATTTTATTTTTTTTATTAATTTGCTTACAGCTTTAAGCATTTTTTCATAGGGTCTATAATCGAGTATTTGACTTCCGATATGAACACTTAAACATTTTAAGTTTATATTTTTTTTATTTTTTATAATTTTAAATATTTCGATGAAAGTTTTTTCATTTACTCCAAATTTATTTTCTTTTTTTCCAGTTGATATTTGTTTTAATGTATTAGCATCAGTATTCGGATTAAGTCTTATTCCAATATCTACAATTTTTTTTTTTGATTTTGCTATTTTTTCAATTTCCAAAACTTCACTTTTTGACTCAGAGTTTATTAATAAAATATTTTTATCAATTGCATAACTTAATTCCTCTGAAGTTTTACCTACTCCTGAAAAAACAATTTTTTTTGAATTAATTCCTGCTTTAAGTGCTTTCATTAATTCACCTTTAGACACAACATCTGCACCTAGTCCATTTTTTTTTATTTCTTTTAAAATTTTTAGATTAGAATTAGCTTTAGTCGCAAAACATATTAAAGGAGAAAATGTTTTAAAATTTAGTTTAAAGTCATTTATATTTTGTTTTAATTTTTTATGTGAGTAGCAATACAGTGGAGTTCCAAATTTGATCGCTAAATTTTTAAAATATAAATTTTCAATTTTTAGGTTATTATTAATATATTTCATTAAACGTTTTTTACGATTACAAATTGATTATTTGCTTCATACTTTGGATCATTTTTTCTACCGCAAGATGACAATATAATTAAACAAACAAACAATAAAATAATCTTTTTAATCATTTTTTATCTTTTTTATAACTTAATATCATTTTCTTAATATTCTCAAAAGAAGTTCCTCCATAAGAGGTTTTTGAATTTATTGAATTTTTTAGGTCAAAAACTTTCATTACATCATAAGTTAATTTTTTTTCAATTATTTGTAATTCTTCAATACTAAGTTCAGATAGTTTTTTTTTATTTTTCTCTGCAAAGTTAACTATTTTTGCAGTTTGTAAATAAGCTTTTCTGAATGGATAATTTAATTCTCTAACCATATAGTCAGCTAGATCAGTTGCAGTTAAGAATCCACTTTCTGCAAGTTCAAGCATTCTTTTTTTATCTGCTGAAAAATTTTTTAAAATATCATTTAATATTATTAAAGAATTTTTTAATTGATCAAATGATTTAAAAGCTAATTCTTTATCATCTTGTAAATCTTTGAAATATGATAATGGTAGTCCTTTTAAGATTGTTAACATTGAAAATAAATTACCGAATATCCCACCTGTTTTTCCTCTTAAATATTCTAGTGGATCAGGATTTTTTTTCTGAGGCATTATAGAAGATCCTGTTACGATTTTATCATTTAATATAATTAGTTTAAAAGCATCTGAATTCCATATAATAAACTCTTCAGCAATTCTAGAAATATGAATTGCACATGCAGAACACGAATATAAAAAATCAATAACAAAATCTCTGTCCGAAACAGTATCAATAGAGTTTTTAGTTGGATTTTTAAAATTTAATTTTTTTGTAGTATAAAATCTATCAATATTAAATGAAGTACCAGTGAGTGCTGCAACACCTAAGGGATTTTCATTTAAACCACCAAGATTGTTGTTAAATCTTTTTTTATCTCTGTTAAACATTTCAACATATGCTAATAAATAATGAGCAAATGAAACTGGTTGAGCATTTTTTAAATGTGTAAAACCCGGCATAATTGTTTCAATATTTTTATCTGCTTTTTTTAAAATATTATTAATTATTGCATCTAAACTTTTTACTATTTCTTTATTTGCTTTTTTTAGCCAAATTTTAAAATCAGTAATAACCTGATCATTTCTAGATCTAGCAGTATGAATATAGCCTGCATCTTCACCAATTATATCAAAAAGTCTTTTTTCAATATTCATATGAATATCTTCTAATTTTTCATCATATAAAAATTTTTTTTTTATAATTTCATTTCTTATTTTATTTAAACCCCAAACTATTTTATTTTTAATTTTAAAGTTAATTATTTTTTGTTTAAATAACATTTCAACATGTGCAATTGAGGCATCAATATCTTCATTAAACAATCTTTTATCTATTGATAATGAACCACCAATTTTTTTAAATAAACTTGTGGAACTTTTTTTAATCCTAGTGCCCCAAATTGGTTTATTGTTTTTATTTTTACTCATGGTATCTAACTATACATTTTAAAAATGAAATTCATAAATTTTAATTATTTAGTAATAATAGTTTACTTAATATCATCTAACTTTTCATATTCAATAGAACCTCCTGATATTAAAAATTTAATAATACATAAGGATAAGAAAAAAATTGAAAATGTAGAATTTTTCAATTTTGAAGGCCAAAAGATAAGCATTAACAATTTTAGCAATGCTAAAATAATAAATTTTTGGGCAACTTGGTGTGCTCCTTGTAGGAAAGAAATGCCTTCTCTAAATAGACTTAAATTATTAAACGAATTTAAGGATGTTGACATAATCCCAATTAATATTGGTGGTGAGCCAAATGAAAAATCTAAAAAGTTTTTTGAAGATTTAAACATTAATAATTTGAAAATTTTTTCAGGTTCTGGGCAAAAAATTTCAGAGAAATTTAAAATACGTGGATTACCTACTACAATCTTAATAGATAAAAATGGTTATGAATTTGCAAGAATTATAGGTTACATTGATTTTGAAAATAAATCTTTTTTAGATTGGTTAATAAATAATTTATGAAATTTTCACTTAACACAACAATTATAAAACCAAATGATGGTGAAGAAATAAAAAATGCTATAATTTTGCTACATGGATATGGAGGCGATGGAAAAGATATAAGCATGTTAACTTTTAATTGGAAAAGATTTTTAAAAAATACTATTTTTTTATGTCCTGATGCTCATGAGGTTTGCAACATTAATCCCACAGGTTTTCAGTGGTTTGATCTTAGTTCAGAAGATTCAGAGCAAATTATAAATGAGTCTAAGAAAGCAGAAAATAAAATTAAAGAATATATAGAAGAAATTAATTCTTATTATAAACTAACAAATTCTCAAATTTGTATTTCTGGATTTAGTCAGGGTTGTATGATGTCAATAAATGTTGGACTTACATCAGAAGAATGTTTTAATTGTATAGTCGGTTTTTCTGGCAAGATAATTGATAAAGACTACCTTAAGGATAGGATAAAATCAAAAACAAAAATTTTAATGATCCATGGTGACTCTGATGAAATAGTTGCTCCTAATAATTTGTTGGATTCAAAAGATTTTTTTATTAGAAATAAAGTAGATGTTGAAACTTTAATGATAAAAAATTGTGGTCATAATATACCTATTGAAGCATCAAGTGCAGCATTAAATTTTATCAAAAAAAATTTTAAAAATTAATAAAATTTTAATGTCAAATTAGTAATGTTGATATGATAAATTTTATATTGTATTATTAAATTATGATTGAACTATCTGACAAAGAGATATCATTAGAAAAATGTCCTGCGCTTGTTTTAAATGCAGATTATAGACCATTGAGTTATTATCCATTATCATTATGGAGTTGGCAGGATTCAATCAAGTCTGTTTTTTTGGACAGAGTTTCTATCGTAAGTTATTATGATAGAACTATAAGAAGCCCTTCTTTTAGTATGAAGCTTCCTAGCGTAATTGCTCTTAAATCTTTTATAAGGCCACAATCTAATCCTAATTTTACAAGATTTAATGTCTTTTTAAGAGATAAGTTTAGCTGTCAATATTGTGGTAGTAACAATGAATTAACATTTGATCATCTTTTACCAAGATCGAAGGGTGGAAAAACAGACTGGGATAATGTGGTAACAGCATGCTCATCTTGTAATGTAAAAAAAGGTGGAAAACTTTTTAAAAATTCAGGTATGACTTTAAGTCAATGGCCCTATCAACCAACAACAGAAGATTTACATAAAAATGGCAAAAATTTTCCACCAAATTTTCTTCATAAAAGTTGGATAGATTATTTATATTGGGATGTTGAATTAGAACCTTAACTAGATTTTTTCAGATATACTTATTGCTAATCTAGAGCCAGTCTTAATAACTTTGTCCATTAAAGAGTAAACCCCTTTTTTTGTTGCACCTTCTTCATAAGCAATATCTTTATGATGTAATTCATCATTTCTAAATTTTGTAATTACTTCTTTTAAGTTTTTTTCGTCACTTTGTAGCTGATCTATTTGGTTTTTGTAATGTTCATCTATTACTTCTTCTACCGATGCTGTACAAAGCATAGCAGCTTTTTTACCCAATATAGTTGATCCAAAACCAAGACCTAATCCAAGCAAATCCCATAATGGTAATAGTTTTGTTGGATTTATATTTCTTTTTTTAATTTCATCTTCAAAGAAATTACAGTGTTCTTCTTCATGTTTTTTCATTTCATTAATAGTATTTTTTAAATCTTCATTTTTTATGATAGTATTTAAAGCTAATAATTGGCCTTCATATATTTTAATTGCTCCTCTTTCTCCTGCATGATCGACCCTTATGAACTCTTCTATTTTTTTTGGATTAGTTTTTTTCATATACTAAAGTTCTTAATGAATAAATTAAGATTAATAAAGATAATACTGAATTAATACCAGCCAATGAAATACCAAATAATTTAAAATTTACATCTTTACAACTATTTGGAATGCTTTCACTTAATGTTTTTAATAATTTTGTTTTATCTGTAATATCAATATTATTTGTCGCACATCCAGAAAATTCCTCAAATATATTTTTTTCTATTCCATAATGGTATCCAGAAATTAAAAAACTTAAGATAAAGATCAAAATAACTAATAATAAAATGCTATCATTTTTGTAATAATTGTAGCCAACGAAACTTATAAAAATTGCAATTATGTAAGGAATTCTTTGATAAAGACATAGTTTGCAGGCTTTATATTGCAAGTAATATTCAACATACAATGCAAAAAAAATTGCTAAGATTGAGAAAATAAAAATTAATAGATAAAAACTTTTTCTTTTTACAAATATATTCATTTTTTAACTCATAAAATTTACTAAAAATTTATAAACTAAGTAAGCAAATATTATTATTAAAATAGATAGTATAATTGAAACTTTTAATAATTTTTTTTCTATAATTTTTTTCATAGCTGGTCCAAAATTTCCAATTAAAAAAGCTATTATAAAAAATCTAGAACCTCTTGTTAAAAGAGATACAATTATAAAATAGAATATATTAAAATGAACAAATCCACTCATGATTGTGAGTAGTTTAAATGGAACAGGTGAGAATCCGGCTATTGCTAGTAAGGTCATCCATGCAAATACACCTCCTTCTGATGCCATTTTATCTTTTAAAAAAGATGCATTATCAACTCCATATATTTCAAATATCTTAATTCCAATTTCATTGAAAAAAACATATCCAATAAAATAACCTAAGCAGGCACCCAGGATAGATCCAATTGTTGCAATTAAAGCGATTCTTATCCATTCTTCTCTTTTTGCTATCGTTATTGGTATTATAAGAACATCAGGGGGAATTGGAAAAATAAAGCTTTCAATAAATGAAACAAATCCCAAAATAGATTTGGATTTTTTATGTCCTGCAAGTTTAATAGTTTTATTGTAAAGTGATTTAAACATATTTTCTTTTAGTATAATTAATGTTTTAATACTATGAGTTTAAATATGTAAAATTATTATGTATAATAGGGCGAATGGCGGAATTGGTAGACGCGTTGGACTCAAAATCCAATAGTAGCAATACTGTGAGAGTTCGATTCTCTCTTTGCCCACCAGAAAAAATATGAATTTAGACAATTTAAATAGCTTAGTTGAATTATTTTTTATTCAATCTGATAAACAAAATAAAAAAAGCGTTTTTTTGCAATGGTTAAATCCAAACAATAAAAAATCCTTTACATGGGAAGAAACAAAAATAAATATATTCAAACTTTCTAAAATTATTAAAAAAAATATAAAAGAAGGCGATAGATGCCTTTTAGTATCAGAGAATAGACCTGAATGGTTTATTTCTGATTTAGCCATCATGTTGTCAGGTGGAATCACAGTACCAGCCTACACAACTTATACAGAAGAGGATTATAAGTATTTAATTGAAGATTGCGAGCCTAGCTTAGTCATAGTTTCAAATAATGAAATGCTAAAAAAATTAAGCAATACTATTAATGAAAAAGATTTTATTAAAAAAGTTATTACAATAGATGAAGTCAATAAAGTAACTTATAATTTAAATTTAACTCGTAAAGAAAAATATTTAGACTTTAATACAATATTAAAAGATAATTTATTAGAAGAAGATAAAATCCAAAATAATAAATTAAAAAGAATTTCTCCTGCTTGCATAATTTATACTTCTGGAACTGGCGGAAATCCAAAAGGAGTAATCCTGAGTCATGGTGGTATTTTAAATAATCTTGTAGGAGCTTGTGAAATTATGAAACCATTATTTAATTCAAGGCCAGTATTTTTAACTTGGCTTCCTCTTTCTCATTCTTATGAGCACTGTGTACAATTTGCTCAGATAGCTGTGGGAGCAAAAGTTTTTTATGCTGAAAAAATAGAAAAACTTTTAGAAAATATATCTGAGGCAAAACCTACAATTATGACAGCTGTTCCAAGATTTTATCAAAATCTTTATAACAAAATTAATATTAACTTAAAAAAACAAACAGGTTTTAAAGCTAAATTAATTAATGCAACTCTTCGATTGGGTAAGAAAAAATTATTAAATCAAAAAATGACATTTTTTGAAAAATTACTAAATTCAATAGTTGAGATATTAGTTAGAAAAAAAATAAAAAAGCAATTTGGTGGTAATTTAAAAGCTTTTGTTTCTGGTGGAGGCGCTTTAGATAAAGAAATAGGAGAATTTTTAAATTCCGTAGGATTACCTACGCTCCAAGGCTATGGTTTAACAGAAACATCGCCAGTAGTAAGCTGCAATCCTATACATAAGATAAAAGTTGAAACTGTTGGTCCTCCTTTCAAAGGAAACCAGGTTAAAATTGCAGATGATGGAGAAATTTTAGTTAAAGGTGAAAATGTAATGTTGGGTTATTGGAATAAAAAAGAAGAAACTGAAAAAGTAATTATTGATGGATGGCTTCATACAGGTGATATAGGCGAAATAGATGCTGAAGATGGTTATTTAAAAATCACTGATAGAAAAAAAGATATTATTGTAAGTGCAGGAGGAGATAATATTTCACCCGCTAAAATTGAAAATATGATTACAAATGAGTCAGAGATTGATCAATGCATGGTTTATGGAGATAAAAAAAATTATTTAGTTGCTTTAATAGTACCGAATAAAGATTTTTTAAATGAAAAAGAAAAAATTAATAATGTAATTGAGAAAATAAATAAAAAATTAACTTTATTAGAGAAAATAAAAAAAATTCAATTAATAGACGAAAGTTTTTCTATAGAAAATGGTTTAATGACACCAACAATGAAAGTAAAAAGAAAAAAAGTTACTGAAAAATATAAAAATCAATTAGAAAAACTTTATTAATTTAATTTTATAAAACAGTTTATTAATCGCAATTTACTTAACTTTTTTTTGTTTTATAAAAAATAAAAAAATATAAATTTTTTTTTAAACAATATTTAAAATTATATATTTGACATAACTATTCAAAAAAAATACAAAAAGATAAGTAAACGAATCAAAAAGATTCGTTAATAAAAAAAGGGAGCTAAAGATGGCTAAAAGAAGAAAAAAAGCTGCTAAAAAGAAAACTAAGAAAAAAGCTAAGAAAAAAGCTAAGAAAAGAAGAAGAAAGTAAATTAGTATTCTTTTTAATTGATTACGCTTCTCATGGCGCTTGCGTGGGAAGCGTTTTTTTTATTTAGCTACTTCTTGTTCAGAAAATTCTTCTGCTATAACTTTAGACTCAGGTTTTTGAATTTGTTTTTCTAAATTTCTTTTTAAAGCTTTGTCTAGTTTTTTTTGTGTGTCTTCGAGATTTGTGTTCATAACTATTTGAAATTCAGTCAATAATCTATCATAAGCTTTTTCAAATAATTGTCTTTCACTATAAGATTGATCAACCATAAGATCATCTCCTTTATTTAAATCTCTTACAACTTCTGCTAAATCATATATTTTGCCAGACGAAATTTTTGCTTCATATTCTTGAGCTCTTCTACTCCACATTGATCTTTTAATTTTAGGTTTACTTTTTAGTATACTCACACATTTGTTGACTTGATTTATTGATGCCAATGGTCTCAAATTTGATTGTTTGTTTACAGGAACCATTCCATTGGCTTTATCCTTTTCAAATTTCAACACATAAGTTTCTACTTCAATTCCGCCTATATTAACTTTTTTGAATTCAGTAATTTGGCCTACACCATGCTTTGGATATACAACATAATCTTTTACTTTATATAATTTTTTTTCAGACTCTTGTTTTTTTACTTTTTTTATTTCTGGTTTTTGCTCGTTGCTTTTTGGTATTCTTAAATTATCATTTTTTGATTGTAATTTTTCTGATTTTTCATTTTTTTTTAAAATTTGTTTTGTTTTTTTTGGCTTGATATTTTTAGTTAATTTTTTAACTTTTTTAACTTTAGGTTTTTTTTTAGTTTTAACTGATTTCTTAACAACCTTTTTTTTTGTTGATTTCTTATTCAAGATTTTCTTTAAAATATTTTTCATACTTATCTTTTACACCTTTAAATTGTTCGTGATCCTCAGGTGGATCTTTTTTTTCGTTTATGTTTGGCCATATTTCAGAATATTTTTTATTTACATCTAACCATTTGTCACTACCTTCTTCTGTATCTGAAATTATAGCGTCTACTGGGCATTCTGGTTCACAAACGCCACAATCTATACACTCATCAGGTTTAATTACAAGCATATTTTTTCCTTCATAGAAACAATCCACAGGACAAACTTCGACACAATCCATTAGCTTACATTTTATGCATTTGTCATTAACTAAGTATGTCACAACTTCTTAATCCGAACTTTTTTCTTAATATCACCAACTATTTTATTATCCAAATATAACAAACCTGTAATTCGTCTCATAAGATTTGTTTCATACATATCAGCATTTTCATCTGAGTAAATAATATTCCAAAGTGACTCAATAATTACTATTTTATCTTCTTCATCTATATTTTTTATTTCTCTAGTAAAATCTAATATTTGGTTTGAGTCTTTTTCTTTTTTTTCAGCTTCCAACATAATATCATTAATATTATTACTATTTGCTCCCATCTCGATAAGTGCATTTTTTATAATTATTTTTTCCTTCTCAGTAAAATTTTCATCAATTTTTGCAGAATGTATTAAAAGAGATGCAACAGCTATCAACGATACATCTTTTTTTTCCCCAGTTTCTTTTTTTTTAAATATATTAAACATTATTTCAAATTAAGTTGACTTAGTATACCAAAAGGATTGTCTTTAAAATCTTTTTTATTTTGTTTTTTTTTAGTTATTTTTTTTGCTGGGGTATATTTAAAATATAAATTAAATTCATATTTACAAAAATGGATTTATACAAAAATTGAAACAGAATTAAAGAGTCTTATAGATTTAAAAAATATAAAAGAGACAAATCCTGATCTTAGAGCTTTGGCTTACCATCTATATGAAAATAATGGGGTAGTTAAAAGGGATGAAGTTTCAGATTTTTTAAAAAAATTAAATCAGGATCAAAGAAAAGTTTTAAGAAAAATTGGAGTTAAATTTGGAAGATATCATATTTTTTTATTTAAACTATTTAAACCGTCTTCGGTTTCACTAAGAATACTTTTATGGAAAATTTTTAAAGAAAAAAATTTGGATATGTATCCACCTACTTTCGGATT
>CACDJC010000007.1 GCA_902552475.1 uncultured Pelagibacteraceae bacterium
AATTTTGTTGGTTGAGTATTTTCTTTTTTTTTTTTAAGTTGATCCATATAATTTTGAATTTCTAATTTATTTTTTTTAAAGCCTCTAAATGTTGCGCTTAAAAAAATAATATCTTTAGGTAAATCCGTATCTCTATATTTAAAATTAATTTTATTTGCCGGTATAGTTTTTATCTGGCCATAAAAATCGATTATTTGTAAGGAAATTAAAACATCTTTAAATTCACTATTAAAACATCCTGAATTCATCCTTATACCTCCACCAACTGACCCTGGTATACAAGACATAAACTCTAATCCACCAATATTATTCTCTTTCGCAAATTCTGATAATTTCTTTTGAGTGCTAGCTGCCCCAGCTACTATTGTGTCTTGATTTAAAATACTAATATTTGAGAAATTTCTACCTAATTTAATAATCGATCCATCAAATATTTTGTCACTAAATAACACATTTGATCCAGATCCTAAAATAAATATTTTTCCTCTATTATAATATAGTTTAAAAAATTCTATTAGTTCTTTAAGAGAATTAGGTTTAAAAAATACTTTTGTTTTTCCACCAATATTGAACCAGTTAAAGTTTTTAATTTCAAAATCAAATAAAATTTCACCTTTTATATTTCTAGAAAATTTTTCTAAATCTTTTATTAACATTAAATATTATTTTTTAAATTTTTCATCCAATTTGAAATAGACCCTGCGCCCATACCAATATATATTTTTTCACCATATGCTGTTTGTTTAAGAAATTTTTTTAATTCTATATCATTGTTTACATTTATTAGTTTAACTTTAGAATTTTTAATTATAAGTCTAGCAAATGAAGAATACGAAAATCCTAATTTTAAATTTTCATTTGCCTTATAGATCGGACATAACAATACCGTATCTGCTTTTTTGAAACATTTAGAAAATTCTATTTTAAGGTTTTTAACTCTTGAAATTCTATGAGGCTGAAAAACACAAATAATCTCTTTTTTTTCGTATACTTCCTTCACTCCATCTAGAACTGAACTTATTTCAGTAGGATGGTGCGCATAGTCATCTATAAAAATTGCATCTCTATGCTTAAACAAAAAACTAAATCTTCTTTGCACTCCTTTAAATCCAAGAAGTCCTTTTTTAATAATTTTTTCTGATATCCCAATAGAAAAAGCAACTGCAAAAACTGAAGTAACATTTTTAATATTGTGTAACCCTATCAATGGTATCTTAATGTTTTTTATTAATTTTTTTTTACCTGGGATATTGATTTTTATATCAAATCTTGAAAAATTTGCTTTTTGAGAAATATTTAATATTTGAAAATTTGAATGATTTTTTATTCCGTATGTATAAAAATTTTTATTTTTGGTTTTCTTTAAAATTTCTTTTATATTTTTATCATCAATACACAAAAATCCTTTCCCCACAGAAGGGATTTTTTCAAGAAATTGAGAAAAACTCTCTTTTATTTTGTTTAAAGATTTATAATAATCCAGATGTTCGGCATCAATATTTGTTACTATTGAATAAGTAAATGGAATCTTCAAGAAACTTCCATCTGACTCGTCCGACTCTATAATACACCAATTGCTTTTTCCTAATTTCGCAGAATTGCCAAAAGAATTGAGTATTCCTCCATTTATAATTGTAGGATCTAATTTAGCTTCAGTAAAAATACTTGAAATAAGAGACGTCGTTGTAGTCTTTCCATGCGAACCGGTGATAACGATATTTCTCATTAAAGAAACAATATGTCCTAACATTTCCCCTCTTTTATATATCGGCAATTTTAATTTTTTAGCTTTAATCAACTCAGGATTATCTGATTTTATTGCAGAAGAAATTACCAAAATAGTGGTTTTATCAATATTTTTTTTTCTATGTTTTATAAATATTTTTATTTTTTTTTCTTTTAATCTTTCAATATTTTTATTATTTGAAATGTCACTTCCTTGTACTCTAAAGCCCAAACCATTCATAATTAAAGCCAAACCACTCATACCAATTCCACCTATGCCAACAAAGTGAATAAGTTCTGTTTTGCCTAAATTAATTTTCATTTATTAGATCTAATAATTTTCTATTTACAGTATTCCAACTGCTTTGGTTAGATATTTTTTCTAAATTCTTCTTTTTATTTAAATAATCATCTTTTTCGTTAAATATTTTAATCAATGTATTGCTAAAACTTTCTTCATCAATTTCTTTTTGATTTATTAACCAACTACAATTTAAATTTTCATAATATTTAGCATTATAAAATTGATGATTATCTTTAGCAAATGGAAAAGGTATTGCTATAAATGGGATGCACAATTGAGAAAGTTCTGAAATTGCAGAAGCTCCAGATCTAGTGATTGCTAAATCATAATTATTTAAATTTTCGAATAAATTTTCATCAAAATCAAATAATTTATATTTTATTCCATTGTTTATATATTCTTGTTCAATAAAATTTTTATTTTTTTTATCATGAATTTGTTGATGAACTTCAATTTTTAATTTTTTAGAAATTTTTAAAATTACTTTAGTTAATTTTTTGTCAAAAAATTCTGCACCTTGACTTCCACCAATAATTAAAATTTTTTTTATATAATCAAAATCTTTATTTTTATTTTTTTTGATTTTATAAAATTTTTTTCTTAAAATTGGGTTTATTAAGTATATTTTTTTAATATATTTATTTGGAAAAAATTTTATATTTTTATCATAACAAATTATTTTTTTTGATAATCTAATCATAAAGTTGTTGGCTCTTCCTAATACTGAATTGGGTTCAAAAAGAATAATTTTTATTTTCAATAACCAAGATGCAATAGACAATGGAAAAGATATATAACCTCCCACACTAATTAAAAGATCAATTTTATTTTTATTTAAATAATTGTAAGATTTTATTATTGATATAAGAAATTTTATTAAATTTAATGGTAACAAATATGTTTTTGAAAATAAATTAGGAACTTCTATTAAAGTATATTGATAATTATTTTTATTTATATACTTAGCTCCTCTTTGATCGGATACTAAGTAGACTTCAAAATTATCTTTTAAATGATCATATATTGATAAAGATGGAATAACGTGTCCACCAGATCCTCCACTTACTATCAAAATTTTTTTCATAATTATGTAATTTTTCTTTTTGTTAAATTTAAAATAATTCCAGAAATAAATGCTGTGCTTATTATAGAAGATCCTCCATAGCTCAGAAAGGGTAAGGTCATTCCAGTTGTAGGCAATAATCTAATATTTACTCCTATATGAACAAATGTTTGTAATAAAATTATGGTAATACTTCCAATTAAAATTAATTTGATTTTGTTATCATTTAATAAATTAATTTTTTGAATAACTTTATAAGAAAATATTAAATATATAAGAATTATACCAATAACAATTATAGCTCCAAATTCCTCAGATATAACAGAAACTATGTAATCAGTATGTGCCTCTGGAATTCTGGAATTTAATGTTCCTTCGCCAATTCCTTTTCCAAAAAATCCTCCATTGATTATGGCATCACTTGCTTTATCAGCTTGATAAGTATTACCTGATGAAGAGTCTAAAAATGAAAATATTCTTAATTTAATATATTGGAATTTAGGAATAAACATAACTAAATAACTTGATACAAGCCCAACAATCAAAAAGAATACAAAAAATAAAAATATATTTATTCCAGAAACAAATATCAAAGCCAACCAGACCATAGATATTAATAGTGTTTGACCTAAATCTGGTTGATAAATTAAAAGCAATAAGATTGGAAATATCAAAAATGTACTTAAAATATATTTTAAATATAATTTTCTGTTTTTTATAGAAAGTAGTACTGAAAGTACAATTATAAGAAAAGGTTTTAGAATTTCAACTGGTTGAAATCTTGGTAAAAATAAAAGATCCAACCATCTTTTAGATCCTTTTATTTCAGTTCCAATTATTGGAACTAAAATCAAAGTTATTAAAGTAATAAAAAATAATAATAATGAAATATTAATTAAAAATTTTTGATTTAAAAAAGAAAAAAAAATTAGAATAATTAATCCTAAAGAAATGTATAATAAATGTTTTAAAAAAAAATAATAAGAATTTGTATCTAATTTATCTGATGCAATTAAAGAAGTTGAAACTAATGAAAAAAATAATCCAAGAAAAAATAATCCAAGAGTCATAAATAATAAAAATTTATCAATATTTTTCCACCAGTCATAAATATTATCTAAGTAATTTTTCATCAGCTAATATATTTTTTAATTATTTTATTAAAATATAATCCCCTTACTTCAAAATTCTTAAATTGATCAAATGAAGCGGCAGATGGGCTAAACAAAATAATTTTTCTTTGTTTTTCATTTTTTGAGTCTCTAAAAACTAGTTTTAAAGATTCATTTAAATTTTTTGCAACTTTAGTTTTTATTTTATTTTTTAGTATTCGTGAAAAAAAGTATCTATCTTTTCCATATGTATAAGCTTTAATTTTACTAAAATATTTTTTATTTAGTTTTAATTTATCTCCTTTTTTTGCCAAACCACCAACTAACCAATAAATATTTTCATAAGATTCTAGAAGAAGTTTTGTTGATGAGAAACTAGTTGACTTAGAGTCATTAATTACAGTTAGTTTTTTTGAATTATAGATTATTTGTTGTCTATAATTTAAACCTTTAAATTTATTTGTAGCTTCTAAAACTGTTTTAAAATTTATTTTTAAAATTTTAGATATCTCAAAAATAAAGGATAAATTTTTAATATTATTTAAATTTTTAAAATAGTTTTTCTTTATAAATTTTAAATAATTAAAGTATTTTTTATAATTTACTTTTTTAATTTTAGATTTTATTTGATTTTTTTTTATTAATTTATTTAAAATTTTATTTTTGTTTTCAATAAAAGCATAATCTCTTTTTGACTGATTTTTAATAAGTTTAAACTTCGATCCTACATATTTTTTAAAATTACCATGCCTTTCAAGATGGTTTGGATACAAGTTAAGTATCATTGAATAGTTCGACTGAAAAAATTTACTATATTCTAGCTGATAAGAGGAAGCTTCAATTATAAATATAGTATTATTATTAAAATTTTTTTCTAATAGTATTGGATACCCTATATTACCAGTCAACCTCACATCTTTTTTACTTTTTTTTAAAACATCAAATAACAATTTAGAAGTTGTTGACTTTCCATTGGTCCCAGTAATCGTAATTTTTTTGACTTTTGGATAACTTAAGTGAAAAATATCAAGTTCACTTATTATTTTTGATTTATTTTTAATTAAATATTTAGAAATTTTACATTTTTTAAAATCAATACCAGGACTTAAAACAATAAAATCAAAAAAAACTTTATTTATCTGTTTAAAATCTATTAAATTTTTTTTATATTTTTGTGGAATATTGTTAAGATTGTCATCAAATATTTTACAAAAATTTCTTTTATTTAAAAATTTAAAACAAGCTTTCCCTGATTTTCCAAAACCATAGATTAAAAAATTTTTTTTTTGTAATAAATTGCGTAAGCCATTCATTATCTTAATTTCAATGTTGCCAAACCTATCATTGCTAAAATTATTGATATTATCCAAAATCTTATTACTACAGTTGATTCTGGCCAGCCTTTTTTTTCAAAATGATGGTGTATTGGTGCCATTTTAAAAATTCTCTTTCCTGTTAGTTTGAATGATATTACCTGTGCAATTACTGAAACGGCTTCTAAAACAAATAAACCTCCTGTAATTGCTAAAACAATTTCATGTTTTGTTATAACTCCTACAGCGCCCAAAGAACCTCCAAGTGCTAAAGAACCAGTGTCTCCCATAAATATTTTTGCTGGCGGAGCGTTAAACCATAAAAAACCCAAGCAAGCTCCTATTATTGAACCACAAAATATAGATGCTTCACCAACTCCCTTGATATAGGTAATTTGTAAGTATTCTGAAAAAACAATATTGCCTGTGACATAACTAATGAATGCAAAACAAGCAGCAACTAATATAACAGGTACTGTTGCTAGTCCATCTAATCCGTCAGTAAGATTTACTGCATTAGATGATCCGACAATTACAAATAAATAAAAAGGAATAAAAAACCAACCAAGATTAAAAATTAAATTTTTAAAAAAAGGAAAATATAGATTTTTTAATTCGCTAGAATCGCTGAAAAAATACAATATAAATATACCAATTAGAGCTAGCAAAATTTGAATTAAGATTTTAAATTTTGAAGATACACCGCTAGAATTATTTTTTTTTATTTTTTGATAATCATCATAAGCTCCTAACAAGCCAAAAGTTGCAGCTATATAAATTAAAAACCAATTATAAGGATTAGATAAGTCGCCCCATAACAATACTCCTGAAAAAACCCCCAATAAAATCATTAGACCACCCATGGTTGGTGTGCCAATTTTTTTTATTATATGATCACTAGGTCCATCCTCTCTTATTGGATCATGAATTTGTTTAGATGAAAAATATTTAATTAGAGGACCTCCAACCATAAATACAACTGTCATAGAAGTAAACATTGACAACCCTGTTCTTACAGTTAAGTATTTAAATACATTAAAAAAACTGAAAAACTCAACCAAACTAGAAAATAAACTATAAAGCACTTAACATTCCTGACTTCAAATTTTGGGTAATTGAGTTTAACCCTGTTGAATTAGATCCTTTAATCATTAAGTACTCACCGTTTTTAATATCATTAATTAAAAAATTTAAGATATCTTTTTTTGAATTTAATACTTTTCCTCTTTTTTGTGGTCTAATTTTGTTGAAAGTGTAAACAATTTTTTTCCCATAAACATAAACTTTGTCAATATTGGCTTTATTAATAGTTTTTGCTGCTTCTATATGTAACTTTTTTGAATATTTGCCTAGCTCAAACATATCACCCAAAAGAATAATTTTTTTATTTGATTTGCTATCTATCTTATTAAATTTCTCTATTGCAAATTTTAACGATAATGGATTAGAATTGTAACTTTCATCAATAAGATGTAGTTTTTTCTTTTTAATGTTAATAATACTCTGGTCACCTCTTCCTTCAAGCAAACTATAGTTACTAAAAAAATTTGTATTTAAATTTTCTAAATCAAGATAATTTGAAATTACCGCTAAACAGGCTAATAAGTTATCTTTATAATGCTCTAAATTTTTTTTAATTAAAAATTTTATTTCTTTTCCATTAAAATTTACAACAACATAAAAATTTTTTTTCTCTTTTTTTATTTTTGTTAACATTATGTTTGCTTTATTTTTTTTACTAAAAGAAATTATTTTTAACTTTTTCTTTAAGGCTTTTTTCTTAAAATATTCATAGAAATTATCATCAGAATTAATAACTAGAGTTCCATTTTCAATAATATTATCTATGATTTCAGACTTTGCTTTTGCTATACCATTTAAATTTTTAAAATTTTTAATATGTGCATAAGATATATTTGTAATTACACCAACATCTGGTTTTATAATTTTAGTAAGTTGATTTATTTCACCACTTTTATTCATACCAACCTCAAAAACTCCAAACTTATCTCGTTTATTTATATTAAATAAAGAAATTGGAACCCCATATTTATTATTATAAGATTTAACTGAGTATGTGGTTGGATAAATTTTATTTAATGATTTGCCCAACATTTCTTTTAAAGAAGTTTTTCCAGATGAGCCTGTGATAGCTATAGATGAAATATCGGAAGATATTCTTATAATATTAGAACATTTTGAAAAAAATTTTAAAGAATTTTTAACCTTAATTTTTTTTCTATTATTCTTTCCATACTTTTTATCAATTATAGATAAACTGGCACCTTCTTTTAATGCATGATCTGCAAATTTATTTCCATCTTTATTTTTTCCTTTAATTCCAAAAAAAATATCATTTTTTTTTATTTCTTTTGAATTTATAGATGAGTTATTAATTTTTATATTTTTACTTATTTTTTTACATAGAATTTCCTCAACGATATTGGCTTTCCAGCTTTGATTTAAATTATTATTTTTTAAATTTATTGCTTCAATAATACAGTCTCTATCAGAAAAATACTTTGTTTTTTTATATTCTTGATAAAGTTCATGACCTCTACCTGCCACAACTACAACCTCATCAGATTTGATATTTGAAATTGCCTTTTTGATTGCATTTTTTCTAGATGGAATTTCAAACAATTTAGATTTTAAAATATTGATTTTAATATCTTTTCTTATTTTATTTGGATTTTCGCTTCTAGGATTATCATCTGTTAAATATATTTTATGACAATATTTATTTGCAATTTTACCCATAATTTTCCTTTTTTGTTTGTCTCTTTCTCCCCCACAACCAAAAACTAGATTTATTTTTCTTAATTTAAATTGTTCATAAATATTTTTTAAACATACTTCTAATGCATCTGGAGTATGTGCATAATCCAAAATAACAATAGAATTATTCTTTAAATGTCCTATTTTTTCTAATCTACCTGGAACAGATCTTAGTTTTCCTAATGATTTAATTATTTTTTCTAAAGATAAACTACTTTTGTGAGCAGCCAAAACTGCCATTAAAATGTTTTTAATTTGTATTTTTCCAATAAGCTTTGTTGAAAAATCATAGATATTATTTTTAAATAAAAATTTAACTTTTTGTTCATAATTAATAAATTTATGATTAACAATTTTTAAATGAGAATTTTTATTACCTAAACTTAAAGTTTTTAAATTCCTCGAAATTGAAATATTTTTTAATTTCTTAGATTCTTTAATGTCATTATCGTAAATTATATTCGAATTTTTTTTCATTAATTTTTTAAATAAAATCATTTTAGAATCAAAATAATCTTTAAAGGTTTTATGATAATCGAGATGGTCTCTACTTAAATTTGTAAAAATACCAGTATCAAATTTAATACCATGCAATCTATTTTGTTTTAAACCATGACTTGATGCTTCTAAAATTACATTGTTAATTTTTTTTACTTTTAAAAGGTTTAAAAATTTATTTAATTCTATTGGATCAAAAGTAGTATTAGAAAATTTTTTTTTAGAGTTAATACCAAATATACCTAGTGTGCCTATTGATGCAGCTTTAATTTTATTTAATTTCAGTATTTGAAAATAAAAATTTGCAATTGAAGATTTACCGTTTGTTCCAGTAACTGCAATTAAATTATCTGGCTTCTTTTTATTAATTTTAGAGCTAATTTCTGAAAGTAACTTTCTTGGATTACTATTATAAAGATATAAAATATTGTTTTTTAGTCTCTCTTTTCTTTCTTGTGATATTATTATTTTGGCTCCATTTTGAATTGCTTCTTTAATAAATTTATTTCCATCAACTTTATTTCCTTTAATGGCAAAAAAAATAAAATCTTTTTTTA
This sequence comes from uncultured Pelagibacteraceae bacterium, assembly GCA_902552475.1. GTDB lineage: Bacteria > Pseudomonadota > Alphaproteobacteria > Pelagibacterales > Pelagibacteraceae > Pelagibacter. The sequence goes on from CACDJC010000007.1 coordinate 9,351, forward strand.
TGGACTTAGAATTAAATGCGATTCCTTTGAACTTTATTTTAAAATATTTTTTTTTTAATTTTGGAAAATAATCTTTAAGAAACATTTTTTAAGCTCTTAATATTTTGTGGCTAAAATTGGCCCAATTTTCTCTATAATTTGTCCAGCAGTCCAAACAGTGGTCCATCCAGCTGTATTTCTCCAATTACCTTTGTAAGGATTTCTTCCATCTCTATAATGATAGATAAATTCTTTATTTGGTTTTGGTTCATCTAGCATAAGAACTAATACAAATTTTGGATTTGAAGTAGGAAAGATCGATGCAAAGGTATTAACTTTTTTTTTTGAATATCCTCCTTTTGTAGGCTGATCTGCGGTGCCAGTCTTTCCACCTATTTGGTAACCTTCAACATTTGCAAATCCTGCTGTGCCCTCTTTTGTTGAAACTATCTTTCTTAAAATTGGGTTAATTTTTATAGACAAATTTTCATCTAATATTCTTTTTTTTTCTATATTAATTTCATTTTGAATTAATTTTGGATTCACTTCAAAACCTCCATTTGAAATTATTGAGTATCCTTTGGCTATCTGTAGTAAAGTTGTTGCTATTCCATGTCCAAAAGCAACGGTTGCTAGTTTACACTTGCCCCATTTTCCTAATTGTGTTTGTCCAACCTCTTGGATATCAAAATTTATGATTGACAATATTCCTATTAATTTTAAAAATTTTTTATAATTTTCTATACCTACTTTTTGGGCTATTCTTACTGATCCAATATTACCAGATCTTATTAAAATTTCTTCAGCAGTTAAATCCGAAGGAATTTTATCATCATATTCTGATATTGTGTTTCGACCACAAGTGATTCTTTTCTCTAAATCTGTAAATCTAGTATCAGTTTCAACTATTTTATAGTTCAGTCCTGCCGCCAAAGCAAAAGTTTTAAATACAGATCCAAACTCATAAACTCCTTTAGTAGCTCTATTTATAAATTTTACATCTTTTATTTTTTCTCTTTTATTTAAATTGAAATCTGGAAGGGATACCATCGATAATATATTTCCATTGTTTATATCCATTAATATTGCTGCACTACCTATGTTTTGAAAAATACTTTCAGATTTAATTAGTTCTTCACGTATTAAATATTGAATATCTGTATCAAGAGTAAGCTTTAAAGGGTCTCTTGATGTTCTTAATTCATAATCGAAGGTTTTTTCTAAACCAGAAATTCCGTTGTTATTATTATCGATCTGACCGATAACATGACTAAAAAGATTACCATTAGGATAAACTCTGGCAATTCCATATTCTTGAATAAATGATTTATCACCTAAAAGAATTATCTCTTCTAATTTTTCTGGTTTAATTTTTTTTTTAACATAAAAGAACTTTTTACCGTACATTTTTTTTTTAAAGTCTTTTTTTGGAAAAAGTAATTTAAGCGATATCAAAAGCTTTTCTTTATTAGTTACTAAGTTTGGATTTATACCTACATTAACTATAGGAACACTTTTAGCTAAAATATTTCCATCTTTGTCAAGAATACTAGATCTAAAATTTTCTTTTTTAAAAACTTTTTTTTGCTCTTGTTTATGATTTAAACTTAACAATATTACTTTTGAAGAAAAAATAATTGCAATTATAAAAAAAACAAAAAATATAAATGCTATTCTTTCAAATGATATTTTAAGATTAGATTTATTTTCATCATATGAGAACTCAGAATTATATTTATCAGAACTCTCAATGTCTTTATCAAATTCACTCATTATTTTTTAGGCTATCAATTTTTAAAATTTTATCTTCAATTTTAATCCAATTTAAATTTTCTATATTTTTTTGAAAATAAGCATCGTCAAAATAAAGTTGCTGATATTCCATTAATTTTTTAGGTGAAGTTAAAATATTATAATCAAGAAGAATTAATTCGTATCTATCTTCTAGAATTATAATATTTTCTTTTAAATCAAAAATTTTTTTATCTAGTTTTTTTGTTGAATTTTTTGTTAAAGTAGTTGCTATTATTAGAAAAATAATTGGAATAAAAATTGTAATTTTTTTCATCTTTTAAATTTTAGATTTTCAACATCTGTAAGGTATTTAAATTTTTTTTTAAATTCATCAAATTCACATTTATTTTTAATTTTAATTGCATATCTTAATTTTGCAGATCTTGATGGTGGATTCATTTTTAATTCATTTAAATTTGGAATAATTGGTTTTTTTTTTTTTAAATCAAAACATTTAACATTTTCATCTATGTTTGGAATATATCTAGATAAATTTTTATTTTCTGAATAATTCTTGAAAAAAAATTTTACTATTTTGTCTTCTAAAGAATGAAAAGTAACTACTGTTATAATTCCACCAATAGGTAGTAAATTGAAAGCATTAATCAATCCATTCATTAATTCTGTTATTTCTTTATTTACAAATATTCTTATTGCCTGAAAAATTTGAGTAGAATTATTAATTTTTTTATTTTTATATTTTTTGATAGTATTAATTATCTTTGTAAGATCTTCAGTTTTGATTTCTTGAGTTTTTCTAATTTCTACAATTTTTCTTACAATTTTCTTAGAATATTTTTCTTCTCCAAAAATTTTAAATATTTTAATTAAATTTTCTTCACTCATATAAGAAATAACTTCTTTTGCAGAAAAGTCATTAATTCCCATTCTCATATCAAGTTTACCTTTGCTATTAAATGATAAGCCCTTTTTTGAATTTTTAATCTGATTAAAAGAATAACCTAAGTCAAAAATAATAGCTTTAAGGTCTTTGGTTTTGAATTTTAATTTATTTATTTCCGAAAATTTAATATTATGAAAAGAAAATCTTTTTTTATAATTTTTTTCTAATTCTTTTGAATATAAATAGGAATCTTTATCTCGATCAATTGCTAAAACATGATTATTTTTGTTTTCCAAAATTTTTTTTGAGTAGCCACCTTGACCAAAGGTACAGTCAATAAATGTGCCACCATAAAGAGGGGAAATAATGCTAATTAATTCATTTAGCAGAACTGGAAAATGTTTGTCTTCCAGATTTATGGTGGCATTCATTTATTTTTTTGAAGACCATTAATTTTTTTGTCTTCTCAAAAATGCAGGGATTTCGAGTTCATCTTCTTCTGTTTTTTCTGAAGAAGGAAAAGTGTTTTCACTATTGTCATTACTTTCTCCATCTGAATTAAATAACTCGGGAGTTTCTTCTTCGCTTAAATCAAAGTTTTCTAAACCATTTGAAGAAGACTCAACATTTTCGTCTTTTTTTTCATTCAATATTTGTGTTTCAGAATTAGCAATTTGAGTGTTATCTTCGGTTTCCTGGATAATATTTGAAGAATAATCTGCTTCTGTTTCTTGTTGTTCATTTATATTTGAAGCTTCTTGACTTTCAGACTTCACTTCTTCTTCTATTTTAAGTGCATTTGCTCCATTTGTAATAATAGAGTTGTTTGTATTTGAAAAAGTAAAAGATTGAGTTGAACCATTATTAGAAAAATCAGAGTAACCTGGGTTTCTATTCTGAATTCTGTGAACCATATTTATTACTGATTTTGGCTCAGGTTGCTGTCCATCTAGTGATGTAGCAACTATTGATACTCTCATCAATCCATCAAGATTTTCATCAGTAATTGCTCCAATAATTAGTTCTGCATCAGGATCGACTTCTGCTCTAACTTTATTAACAGCTTCGTCAACTTCGAAGAGTTTTAGATCTTTTCCTCCTGTAATATTAACTAGCAAACCTTTTGCACCTTTTAATGTGTAATCATCTATAAGCGGGTTACTGATTGCCATCTCTGCAGCCTTTATGGCTCTTCCTTCTCCTTCAGCTTGACCCGTTCCCATCATAGCTTTGCCCATCGAACTCATTACAGTTTCTACGTCAGCAAAATCTAAGTTGATTAAGCCTGGTCTAACCATTAAATCAGTTATGCTTTGAACGCCATGAAGAAGAACATCATTCGATAACTCAAAAGACTCTTCAAATGTTGTTTGTTCACTTGCTATTTTAAATAAATTTTGGTTTGGAACTACAATAATAGTATCTACATGCTTCCTTAATTCTTCCAAGCCTTGTTGGGCCTTTCTCATCCTTGATGGGCCTTCATACAAGAATGGAAGAGTCACAACTCCTACTGTTAAAATATTTAATTCCTTAGCTGCTCTAGCTATTACATGGGCTGCTCCTGTTCCGGTTCCACCTCCCATTCCTGCCGTTATGAAAACCATATTAGATCCCTGAAGGACATTAATTATTTCATTTAATGACTCGTCAGCAGCTGCTTCACCTATATCTAATTTTGCTCCTGCACCTAAACCTTTTGTAAGATTTAAACCCATTTGAATTTTTGCTTGTGCTTTGCTTACTCTTAAATCTTGTGCATCAGTATTAACGGCAATAAATTCTACACCTTGTAAACCTGCTTCTATCATGCCATTAATGGCATTACCTCCTGCTCCTCCAACTCCAAGAACTAAAATTCTTGGTTTCAACTCTTTTATATCTGGTGCTTTAAAGTTTATTGTCATTTATCCCCCTTTAGTTATTAAATTGACGCTCCCATCTAAGGCTAGCTCTGTGAATGTTTGATTTTCTCTTTGCAGTTACCCTAAATTTTTCAAATGCTGTTGGCTCCCATATTTGAAAGGTTTTTCCTTGTCCAACAAACAACATGCTATGTCTTATTTTTGCATGTTTTAATAATTTTTGTGTAAGTGATATTCTTCCTTCGTTATCAAACTGAAAACTTGAACTTTCTGAAAGTATTGATGTGGCAAAAAAATCTTTTTTTTCCTCAAATGGATTTAAAGAATCTATTGCATTAGAAATTTTTTCTATTCTATCTTGTGACCATGCTTCTATTGACTGATTATTAAAAGATGGAAAACAAACTACTCCATTATAACCTAAATTTGAAAGATAGGATCTAAAGCTAGCAGGCACTGACACCCTTCCTTTTTTGTCCAGTTTGTTTTCGAAAATAGATATAAACATAATCCATAATTTCCCATTTGGGATTTTATGGGATATTATGGGTTTTATTAAGTATCGTCAATAAGTAAATTAACTAAAATTATTCTCATTTTGTTCTAAATATTGGTTTATTAACTATGATTAAATTTTAAAGAAAATTTGTTTATTATATTAAAACTTTGCTGTTTAAAAATTTTGAAAAGCCAGATAAACTATAAGCCGGGTTCTGTCATTTAAACTTATCATTTATCTAGATCTTAAATCACTTTAAGATTCAAGCAACTAACCCTGATGACTAGCCAAAGACTGCTTTTAGTTATTTCTAACAATGTCATCTCTACTCAGTCTTGCTCTCAGTGGGGTTTTCCATGCACTAGTTGTTACCAACTCAGCCGGTGTGCTCTTACCACACCTTTTCACCCTTGCCTTGATAAGGCGGTTTATTTTCTGTGGCACTGTCCCTAGGGTCTCCCCCGCCAGCTGTTAACTGGCACTGTGTCTTTGTAGAGCCCGGACTTTCCTCTTCAACTATTTGAAGCGATAAGTCATTTATCTGGCAAGCCTAAAATATAATTTTTATTTTAAAATTCAATATAAAATATCATAACTAAATAAGGGATTTTATGATTTCTAAGCATTCTTTATCTAACTTTCCATTTACTAGCTCGGGCCTAAATCTCCTTTGAAAGCTTTTGATTATTTTTTTTAATTCATTAGAACTTGAATATTCTGTGTTGTAACCAAATTTTTTAAGTAATTTTAAAAACAAATTCATTTCTAAATCTTTATTTTTTCCTCTAAGTTTTTTTAAGTAACTTAAGTTAAGTTTATACCATATACCTAAATTTTTTTTTGATAGAAATTTCCAAGGAAACTTTTCCCCTGGGTCTTTTTTTCTTATAGGTGCAATATCAGAATGTCCCAAAATATTTTTTTTATTAATTTTATATTTTTTTATCAACTTTCTAGAAATTTTTATTAAACAATTTATTTGTTTTTTTTTAAATTTTTCATAACCATGTTCATGCCCGGGGTTTGATATTTCAATTCCTATAGAATTTTTATTAAGATGACTATCTTGTTTCCATTTAGATTTTCCTGCATGCCAAGCCACATATAAATCAGGAACTATTTGGATTAATTCTCCTTTTTTATTAATATAATAATGACAACTAACTCTAGATTTTTCAGAAGTTAATTTCCTAATTGCTAATAAGTCATTTTTCATTCCAGTATAATGAAATATTAGATATTTTATTTGTTTGTTTGATCTTTTTATAGAATCAAAGTTTGGAGAGTAATTAAATGTCATTTTTTCAACAATATTTGGCATAATTTTAAACAATTTAATCTTTAATTATAGATTTAAGGTTATAATATAATTGTATTGAATGAAAAAGTTTTTAACAATATTTGCATTTCTAATTTTTAGTCAGTTTCATAGTATTAATCTATTTGCTGGATCGGACGGTAGCTTAGATGTAAGCAAAAAGGATATTGATAGTCAAAACACTGAGGTTAAAGATTGTTTTGAAAAAGTCAATAGAGGTGTTTTTGCTTTCAATCAAGCGTTGGATAAAGTTTTTTTTAAACCTGTTGGAAAAGGCTATAGACTTCTTCCAAAACCAATAAGATCTGGAACAAGTAATGTATTAAGTAATTTATCTAATGTTGTAACAATTCCAAACAATCTTCTTCAAGGACAAGTAAAAGATGCAGGAGTGAACTCAGCAAGATTTGTTCTTAATACAACTTTAGGCATTGTTGGAATTTTTGACGTAGCTTCATATTTTGGAATATCAAAAAGAGATAAAGAAGATTATGGACAAACATTGGGTGTATGGGGATTTAAAGAAGGATGTTATTTTGTTTTACCAGTTTTAGGACCAACTACTGTAAGAGACTCTATAGGTTCTCTGGCCAATTTTTCGGGAGGTGATGCATGGTACAATGTTACAGTTAGAAATAATACTCAACATTTTGAAGATGCAGATTATTATATCTCACGTTTAACAGCTGGAGTAGACTTTAGAGCTAAAAATTTAGACTCATATGATAGTTTAGAAAAAAATTCATTAGATCTATATGCATCAGTTAGAAGTTTGTACCTTCAAGATAGGCAAAGAAAAATTAAAAATCTTGATGTAACAACAGATACAATGAATGATGATGACTGGGAAGAAATAGATAGCCAGTAATATTCTAAATGAAATTAAAAAAAATATTTTTATTATTATTTTTTTTTCTATTTTTTAACAATACAATACAAGCAAAAGTTCCAAGTTTATTAATTACCGAAATAGTTGACGAAGCATCCAAAATTTTATCTAGTGAAGATCCTGTTGAATCTAAAATTATAAAACTTAATGATATTGCGGAAAGAAACGTAGATATAAATGGAATTGGAATGTATACATTAGGAAAATATAGGAAAAAACTATCTGAAGATGAAAAAATAAAATATAACAAATTATTTAAAAGTTATTTTTTAAAAAGTTTTTCAAGCAGACTTGTTGATTATTCAGATCCAAAAATTAATGTGACCTCTCAAAAAAAAATTAATGAAAAATATACAATAGTTAGTACGTTGTTGGAGGCTACTTCGAAAAACCCTGAGGTCAAAATAGACTGGAGAATTTATACAAAAAATCCTGAAAGACCTTTAATAAGAGATTTAATTGTAGAAGGATTAAGTCTGGCGAGAACTCAAAAAGAGGAATTTAATTCTGTTATCCAAAATAACGATGGTGATATTAATGCTTTGTTTAAAACACTGGAAGAATTTATAATTAAATAGGAATTTTAATACAATCCTATTTTAGCTAAACATATATCCGCTTTAAAATCTTCAAAGCCCGCAACTAGACCAATAGATTTCATTTTTTGATTTGACAGATTTTTTGGTTGATAAAAATTTGATTTTTTGAATTCTGAAAATGGAGCTTTTATTTCAGTCCACTTATTAACTGATAAAAATTTATATGAATAATATTGCCAAGGAGCTAATGTAGTTCCCGTTCTTATATGAAAGCTATATTTTTTATTATTTCCATATACTAAAGCAAAAATACCTTCATATTCATTTATATTTATTTTTGGATTTAATAATGTTCTAATTTGTATGAAGCCTCCATTATTTTCAGTGCTTACATTTCCAGTCATCCTATGGCATTTAGTTTTATCAACATTGTCTAGTTTGGTGCTTCCTTCTGAAACTCCACCCATTACACCATCAGTAACGAAATACCATTCTTGACCTTCTATAGTATTTCCAGGATTTCTTAGGTCTTCTAAAACAAGCATTTTAGACTTTGCCTCAAACATAAAAATAAAAAAAATAAAAAAAATTTTATATATAGTTTTCAAAAAAAAATCTTATGTTTATTTGGTGGGCCCGCCAGGACTCGAACCTGGGACCAATACATTATGAGTGTACTGCTCTAACCAACTGAGCTACAGGCCCAAAACCAAAAAAGTAATTATATCATTTTTTTAAACTTGGCAATTAAAGATAATTGAAATGGTGGGCCGTGTTGGTTACGCTCCAACTACCCCTGCAATGTCAATGCAGTACTCTACTATTGAGCTAACGGCCCTTTTAACTTTCCAAGAAACTTTTTAATTGCTTAGATCTGCTTGGGTGTTTTAATTTTCTAAGTGCCTTCGCTTCGATTTGACGAATTCTTTCTCTAGTTACAGAAAACTGTAGACCAACTTCTTCTAATGTGTGGTCTGTGTTCATTCCTACGCCAAACCTCATTCTTAAAACCCTTTCTTCTCTTGGAGTTAAAGTTGATAATATTTTTGTTGTTGCTTCGCTTAAATTTGATTTTATTGCTTGTTCTAAAGGTGCTAATGCTTTTGTATCTTCTATAAAATCACCCAGACTGCTATCTTCCTCATCACCTACTGGTTTTTCTAAAGAAACAGGTTCTTTTGAAATTTTTAAAACTTTTCTAACTTTATCAAGTGGCATTCTAAGTTTTTTTGCCAACTCTTCAGGTGTGGCTTCTCTTCCAAATTCGCTTAAAATTAATCTTTGAGTTCTTACAATTTTATTAATCGTTTCAATCATATGAACAGGTATCCTGATTGTTCTGGCTTGGTCGGCAATGGATCTAGTAATCGCTTGCCTTATCCACCAAGTTGCGTAAGTTGAAAATTTATATCCCCTTCTATATTCAAATTTATCAACTGCTTTCATTAATCCAATATTACCTTCTTGAATTAAATCTAAAAACTGAAGTCCTCTATTAGTGTATTTTTTTGCAATTGAAATTACCAATCTAAGATTTGCTTCTACCATTTCTTTTTTTGCAATTCTAGATTCCTTTTCTCCCTTTTGTATTCTGCTTACTAATAATTTAAATTCAGTTACAGAAATTCCAAGTTTATTGCTTATTTCAACTAGTCTATTTCTAATATTTTTAAATTCTTCTTTGTTTTTTTGAAAAAATTTTTTCCATATTTCATTTGTATCTAAAAAAAGTTTTAAATTTGGATTAATTTCGTTTCCTACATAAAATTTTATAAATTCTTCTCTTGGTATTTTATCATTTAAAGCAAGTCTTAATAAATTTCCCTCTAAAGAAATTATTTTTTTATTTTCAACATAATGTTTTTGAACAAGATCTTCTAAAACTGAAGGAGACAATTGAAGAGATTTTATATTTTCTAGAATATCATCTACTATTTTTTTATAGTTTTTTTCTTTTGATTGAGAAAATTGTTTTGAATTTAAAACACAATCTAGCTTTTCATTCTGATATTTTATTAATTTATTATAATCTTTGGTTAAATTATGAACTGTTTGTAAAACTTTTGGCTTGATTTCTGTTTCCATTGCAGCAAGTGTAGGATTAAATTCATCATCGTCACCTGTATTGTTTTCTTCACTTTCATTTTCATTTTCACCATCTGATTTTTTTTGTTTGGCGCTTGGACCCGTGTCTTCATCTTCCATGTAATTAGTATCGATATCAATTATTTCTCTAACCAAAATTTCGTCATTCTGTAATTTTTTATTCCATTCAAAAAATTGTTGTGCAGTTATTGGGCTCTGAGAAAGTGCATTAAGCATCACATCCTTTCCTGCCTCGATTCTTTTAGCTATTGCAATTTCACCTTCTCTAGAAAGAAGTTCCACTCCTCCCATTTCCCTCAAATACATTCTTATAGGATCGTCACTTTTCTCTATTGTTTTACCTTCGTCTTTAGAACTTCCGTCCTTTTTTCTTAAAACTTTAAAATCTGCTTTTTTTTCAACCAAAATTATTTTTTCATCAAGAATATGAATGAAAGCTTGTTCAAGATTTTCTGAAGATAAATTTCTTTTTCCTAAAGATTTATTTAATTCTTCATGAGTGATGAAGCCTCTATGGACACCTCGGCCCATCAATCTTGCAAATGATTTTGTAATTATTCTTTCCACAATAAAAAAGTATGGAATGTATATAATGACTAAATCAAAAAAATCTATGAGATTCTTTTTGTAATTAATTGGTTTTTTGCTGTTTTTTAAGCTCTTTTAGTTCATTGAATGTTGCTTCACTCAAATCCTTCGAAAATTTCGATTCTAAATCAGATATTCTAATTTCTAGTTCATGATTTTTTAAATCTCTTATTACTTCATTTAAAATTTCTAATATTTTTTCATCATCATTCAAATTTTTATTTAATATATGCTTGATAGAAGCATATTTTAATATTCTATCGATTAAATTTTGATCAATTTGCAAGTTTTCAAAATTTGTTTCTTCTAAATTATTTGATTGTGATAAAATTTCATTAAACAATAATTTATTTTCGTTGCTAAAGAGTTTTACATTTTGAATTAAGTTATAATTTTCTTTTATAAGTTCTGGTTTATTTAAAATTATATATAAAAAAGAGAATTCTTTAATTTCTATAGGTTTTAGCGATTTTGTTTCATTGTAATAAGTTTGCGTGCTCCTAAGGGATTTGGTGTTTTCTGTATATTTTTTTTTATTCTGGAAATTAATATTTGGTGTTAATTCATAAATTTTTTCTAAAAAATATTCTAAAATATATTTTCTTATATATTCATCTCTTATAATGGAAGCAATTGATCTTAGCTTTTTTTCAAATTTAGCTCTAGAAGACGGATTATTTTCAGTTATTTTTAAATAGTGATCAAATATAAATTTATGAATAGAAACTAAATTACTTTTTGTAAATTCTAAAAATTTCTCTTTTCCATATTCATTTGAAAAACTATCAGGGTCATGGTTATTTGGCAAAAATAAAAAAGATATTTTTTTTTCAGGTTTTAATTCAACTATTGAATTTTCGGCTGCTCTTAAAGCTGCTTTATATCCGCTTTCATCTCCATCAAAACATATAATTATATGATCAAAAAATTGATTTAAAATTAAAATTTGTTTTGTGGTTAGGGATGTACCTAGATTTGCAACTACATTTTTTATTCCATTTTTAGATAATCCAATAACATCCATATATCCTTCGACAAGAAATATATTTTCTAATTGATTAGATAATTTCCTTGCTTTATCTAAATTAAATAAATTTGAACCTTTTTTAAAAAAAGGAGTTTCTGGAGAGTTAATATATTTTGCTAAATAATTTTTTTCTTCCATTATTCTTCCGCCTAATCCTATGGGGTTTCCTGAGATATTATTAATAGGAAAAATTATTCTATCTTTAAACCTTTCAACATATTTTTTTTTTTTTTCGTCAAAATAAAACAAACCTGAATTTTTTAATGAACTTTCATCAAATTCTTTTAAAAAAATTTCAAAAAGGTCTATTCCTTGAGTTACATAACCTATTTTAAAATTTTTAACTTCATTTGCAGTAAGACTTCTTTTCTTAATATATTCTTTTGCCTTAGTTGCCTTTGGGTTTTTAAAAATTTCATTATGATAAAATTCTACATATTTTGAATATATTGATTTATAAATATTCCAGTTTCTTTCTCTTTCTTCATCTTGTTTGGAGAATGTATAAGGCTGCATCCCAGCTAAATTAGCCAACATTTTCACCGCTTCACCAAATTTAAGATTTTGGGTTTTCATAACAAAATCAAAAATATTTCCATGTTCCCCAGTACTAAAACAATGATAAAATTCTTTTTCATCATTAACCGTGAAGGAAGGTGTTTTTTCAGTTTTAAATGGTGAAAGACCAACATACTCTTTACCTCTTTTTTTTAAATTTACTGCTCTTGAAACTACATTGGAAACCTTAAGCCTTGTTTTAATTTCATCTAAATATTCTTTAGGATATTTCATAATTAATTAAGTAATTCTTTAATTAAAGAACCAGCTTTTGAAAAATCAATGGTTTCTGAATAACTTTTTCTTAATTCGCCCATTACTTTACCCATATCTTTAATGGAAGTTGCTCCTGTTTTTTCTATAACTTCTGAGCAAATTTTCTTGGTTTCTTCCTCGCTTAATTGTTTTGGAAGATACTCTGATAAAACATCAACTTCTCCTTGTTCAATTTCCAGTAAATCATTTCTATTATTTTTTTTATATATTTCGATTGATTCGGATCTTTGTTTTATCATTTTCTTAATTAGTTTTTTTATATCATTGTCATCAGTTTCTTTTTTATCTGGGCCAGAACGATTATTAATATCCAGGTCTTTGATGCCTGACAAAATTAACCTATAAGTTGATATTTTGTTTTTATTTTTTGATTTTAATGAAGTTTTATAGTCTGTTTCTATTTTATCTCTTAAACTCATATTTTTAATTTACTGTATAGACAAAATTGTTCAAAAGAAAAAATTGTTTTTTTAAAATTTTCCATTAGATGTGTTGCGGAAAAATAGGTTTTATTGTATTAACCTTTAACTCATGAGTTGTAATTGACTATAAAACGAAAAAAAAAAGTCCAAATTAAATCTCAATTTTCCCCGGCTATTTTAGTTCTTGAAAACAAGTCCTTTTTTAAAGGAATGGGTATTGGTTATGAGGGAGATGCAACTGGAGAAATTTGTTTTAATACTTCACTTACAGGCTATCAAGAAATTATTTCAGACCCATCTTATGCTGGACAAATTATTAATTTTACCTTTCCACACATAGGGAATGTGGGAACAAATAATGAAGATATTGAATCTGAAAAAATTTGGACAAGAGGTGTTATTTTTAATTCTGAAATAACAGATCCTTCAAATTATAGATCTCTTCAAAGCCTAGACCAATGGCTAAAAAAAAATAAGATTGTTGGAATAACAGGTTTGGATACTAGAAGTTTAACAAATTTTATAAGAGACAAAGGCGCACCCAAAGGAACAATATCTAATAAGAAATCAGGTAATTTTAACATCAATAAACTAATTAAAATTTCAAACAAATGGCCAGGACTCAGTGGCATGGATCTTGCTAAAATAGTTACTACGTCTAAGACTTATACTTGGAAAGGAGTTAAAACCTGGAAAAAAGGCAAAGGATACGAAAAAAATAAAAATAAAAAAATTAGAATAGTTGCAATAGATTATGGAATTAAAAAAAATATTTTAAGATATTTTTCTAATTATGACTGTGATGTAAAAGTTGTTTCATGTAAAAAAACAGCTGAAGATATTTTAAAATTAAAGCCTCAAGGTATTTTTTTATCAAATGGACCCGGAGATCCAGCGGCAACGGGTACCTATGCAATAAAAACAGTTCAAAGTTTAATTAAAAGTAATATTCCAATATTTGGAATATGTTTAGGTCATCAAATTTTAGCTCTATCTTTAAATGCCAAAACAAAAAAAATGAAACTTGGTCATAGAGGAGCAAATCATCCAGTAAAAAATCTAGTTAATAATAAAGTAGAAATAACAAGTCAAAATCATGGATTTGAAGTTATTGAAAATAGCTTATCAAAAAATATTCAAATAACTCATAAGTCACTATTTGATGGAAGTATTGAAGGAATAAAATTAAAAAGAAAACCAATTTTTTCTGTCCAATATCATCCAGAAGCAAACCCAGGTCCACAAGATAGCAAGTATTTGTTTAGTGATTTTATAAAAGAAGTAAAAAAATATGCCAAAAAGAAAAGACATTAAAAAAATATTAGTAATCGGGGCAGGCCCAATAATAATTGGACAAGCCTGTGAATTTGATTATTCGGGTACACAAGCATGTAAAGCTCTTAAAGATGAAGGCTATAAAGTAATATTAATAAATTCAAATCCAGCAACGATTATGACAGACCCCGGAGTTGCTGATCAAACTTATATCGAACCTATATCAATAGAAATACTTGAAGAAGTAATTAAAAAAGAAAGTCCTGATGCAATACTTCCAACAATGGGAGGACAAACTGCTTTAAACTTAGCAATAAAGGCAGAAAAAAATGGACTATTAAAGAAATATAAAATTGAACTTATTGGAGCTAACTCTAAAGCAATTGAAAATGCAGAGGACAGAAAGAAATTTAGAAAAAATATGTCAGATATTGGTATTGATCTACCAAAATCTGAAATCTTAAACAATTACAAAAATGCATCAAAATGTTTAAAAAAAATTGGACTTCCGGCAATTATTAGACCTTCATTTACTTTGGGGGGACTGGGTGGAGGAATAGCAAGAACAAAAAAAGACTTCTTTAAAATAGTTAAAGAAGGAATGCATGAGTCGCCACAAAATCAAGTTTTGATAGAAGAATGTCTAGATGGTTGGAAAGAATTTGAAATGGAGGTAGTCAGAGACAAAAATGATAACTGTATAATAATTTGTTCGATTGAAAACATAGATCCAATGGGAACTCATACAGGTGACTCGGTTACGATAGCGCCTGCTCTAACCTTAACTGATAAAGAATATCAGGTAATGAGAAACGCTTCTATTGCATGTTTAAGAAAAATTGGAGTTGAAACAGGTGGATCGAATGTCCAATTCGCAATAAATCCTAAAAATGGAAGAATGGTTATCATTGAAATGAATCCTAGAGTTTCAAGATCGTCAGCTTTAGCATCTAAGGCAACTGGGTTTCCAATTGCTAAAGTGGCAGCAAAATTGGCAGTAGGCTATACATTAGATGAACTTCAAAATGAAATTACCAAAGTAACTCCAGCCTCATTTGAACCAACTATTGACTATGTTGTTACAAAAATACCAAGATTTACTTTTGAAAAATTTTCAGACACTAAAGCAATTTTAGGCACTTCAATGAGATCTGTTGGAGAAGCAATGGCAATTGGAAGAAACTTTAAGGAATCTTTTCAAAAAGCATTGGTATCATTAGAAACTGGTTTGTCTGGACTTGATAATATTTTTAACTATTCAAAAAAAGAAGTCTTAAAACAATTAAAAATTAATATTCCAAACAAATTATTACTAATTGCTGAAGCCTTTAGAAAAAATATTTCATTAAACACCATATATAAATTATCAAAAGTTGATCCTTGGTTTCTTAATCAAATTAAAGAAATTGTAAATGAAGAACAAAAAATTGTTAAAAAAGGAATTCCAAAAACTTTCAATGAATTTAATAGAATTAAATCTATCGGCTTTTCAGATAAAAAATTATCTAAACTTTGTGGAATAAAAGAAAAAATTATTAGATCTAAGAGAGTTGCATTAAAAGTTTTGCCTGTTTTCAAAAAAGTAGACACTTGTGCTGCTGAATTTAAATCATTTACGCCTTATATGTATTCAACTTATCAAAGAAATTTTTCTTTAAATACTGAATGTGAGGCTCATCCAACAAATAAGAAAAAAATAATAATTCTAGGAGGAGGTCCAAATAGAATTGGTCAAGGAATTGAATTTGATTACTGTTGTTGTCAAGCAAGTTTTTCATTGAAAGAATCTGGTTTCGAAACAATTATGATTAATTGTAATCCTGAAACTGTTTCAACAGATTATGATACAAGCGACAGACTTTATTTTGAGCCATTAATTGATGAATATGTTCAGAATATTATATTAAAAGAGAAGTCAAAAGGTAATCTATTGGGAGTTATAGCTCAATTTGGTGGTCAAACACCAATCAAATTAGCTAAATTTTTACATGAAAATAAATTACCAATTCTTGGTACCCAATATTCATCAATAGATCTTGCAGAAGATAGAGATAGATTTAGAAACTTATTGATTAAACTTAAATTAAAACAAGCGGATAGTGGAATAGCTAATAATTTTAATCAAGCAATTAAAATTTCAGAAAACATTGGGCTTCCTGTTGTTGTAAGACCTTCTTATGTTTTGGGAGGAAGAGCTATGGAAATAGTTCATGACAAAAGTCAATTAAAGAAATTCATTAATGAAGCTTTTAAAGCCTCTGAACAAAATCCAATTTTAATCGACAAATTTATTGATCAAGCTATGGAGGTAGATGTTGATGCTATATCTGATGGTAAAGATGTTTATGTTGCAGGTATTATGCAACATATAGAAGAAGCAGGGATTCACTCTGGAGACTCAGCGTGCTGTTTGCCGCCAGTATCTATTAAGAGTCATCTATTAAGAGAATTAAAAATTCAAACTAGAAAATTAGCTTTGGCTTTAAATGTAAAAGGTTTTTTGAATATTCAATTTGCTATCAAAAAAGATGAAATTTATGTAATTGAAGTAAATCCTAGAGCTAGCAGAACAGTTCCATTTGTATCTAAAGCAAATGGTGTTCCGCTTGCAAAAATAGCTTCAAAAATAATGGCAGGAGAAAAACTTTCTAAATATAAATTAAAATATAAAACAAATAAAAGATTTGCGGTTAAAGAAGCTGTGTTTCCTTTCAATAAATTCCCTGACAGTGATCTTATTCTTGGTCCTGAAATGAAATCTACTGGAGAAGTGATGGGCTTTGACGATGATTTTGGTATGGCAATTGCAAAAAGCCAAATAGCAGCATCAAATTCATTACCAAGTAAAGGAATGGCTTTTTTATCTGTGAAAGATTCTCACAAACAAGAAATTATAGGCATAGCTCAAAGATTATCAAAACTTGGTTTCACATTATGTGCAACAAAAGGGACTACAAAAATTTTAGAAGAGAATGGTATTAAATGTAAAATGATAAATAAAGTGAGTAGCGGAAGCCCTCACATAGTTGATGTATTAAATTCAAAGAAAATTTCTTTGGTGATTAACACAGGCGGCGGAAATAGAGAGCACAGAATAAGTGATGCAAGAGCATTAAGGAGAGGAACTTTGGCAAATAAAATTCCTTATTGTACAAATATGTCAACAGCGTATGCATTTTTAGATGCAATTAAATCACTTAAAACAAAAAAGTTAAAAGTTAAGTCTTTGCAAGATTTCTAGTCTACTTTCCAGTCAGTTTGAAATGATACATAATTTACTTGTAAACATCTTCTCTCTTTAACTATTTTCTTTTTTTCCATACCATGCCAAGTATTAGGAGCACTTGAGAAAAAGTAACCATAGTTGTCTCTATATGGAAGAGTTTTTACTTTCTTAAGATTATTATCATAAAAATCAGTACCAAGATCTTCACTTTCATTGTATTTATTAACAAATAATAAACATGACATTTGCTTTTCTTTAATATCGCAATGAGGCTTAAGCCAAAACCCTTCTCTATCACATATTATTTCAACTCTAACATAAGAATCTGATAAATCTTTTTTAATCAAATTTGATATTTTTTCATGCGTTTCTTTTTTTTGAAGTTCTTTTACTAAATCAGTTAACGCTGGAAATTCGTTAGAATTTTCTTTAGTAATAAAACATCTAAATTTTAAAGCTTTACCACCATCTGAAATTCCTTGTCTAAATTTTCCTTCACCGCCATCAATAGCTCTAGTACCGTCATAATTTAAATCATGTTCAATTGGATTTGCAATATCTGCTTTTGCTATTTCTTCAATTTGATCATTTGTTAGAGGTTCATTTAATTCCCAATGTGTAAAAGGATCTTCAAATTTCTTTGAATTATTCAAGACTGAATTCAAAAATGACATTATATTCCAACTCTTTCTTTTATAATTTTTGCAACTCTATTTGTTTCGTCAAGTTTTTGATAACTCCAATTTTCAAAAGGTTCTCCTAAATTTCTAGTTATATTCAATTCTCTAAATAAATTTCTAAATTTTTGAAATCTTTTATCATTTTTTTTGGGCAAAATATTTGCGACATAAATGGGTTTTCCTGTTAAAGCAGCCTCTGAAATCATTGAACTAGAGTCGCAAGTTACAATTATATATTCTGCTAAAGCTAATGCAGATAAATAAGCTTTTTTATCAATATTCTCAATAACTGTATGACTTTCTCCAAAAAACTCTTTTGCATATTGAATTGTATTTTTTGGTGTTCTCATTGATGGAATAACTACTAATTGAAAATTTTGTTTTTTATTTAAATCATACAAAATAGAAAAAATTCTTTTCATATTTTTAGTTGAGTAATCATAATACTTGTTAGGTCCTCCCATAATTAATGCAAATATTTTTCTTTCATCATTTTTAATAAAAGATTTTAAATATTCTGAATTTTCTTTAATTTCATAATCAGTTAAATAGTGAATTGCGCCCTTTGTATTTATTACATTGTCAGCGCTAATTCCATCATGTTCAGGGGCAACTATCAAATCAAATAAATCATAATTTACTTTTGGATCTTGAATATGAATATTATAAATTTTTTTGTGTGAAATTTTTTTAAGATAAATTGAAGGTATTACACTTTTTCTTCCACAAGATATTATAATATCAAAATCTGAAGTTCTTAATTCTTTAAAAGAAACATTTGAAATAGGTGTAAGTTTTGGCGGTATCAATTTCCAAAAATGTTTTGGTTCAACTTTATGGTGAGTAAAATCAATATCTAAAGCTTTTGCTAAACCCTCCACTTGGCTTATCATGCCGTGCATTCCCTCGGTCAATAATATCCCTTTTAATTTAGTCATTAATCACTATATAGCTTTCATATGAGTCAAAATCCAACTAAACACACAAAAGTGTTAATAATTGGATCCGGACCAGCCGGATACACCGCGGCAGTCTATGCTGCAAGAGCTATGCTAAAACCTATTATGGTTTCAGGCATGGTGCCGGGAGGACAATTAACAACTACTACTGATGTTGAAAATTATCCTGGATTTGCAGAAGTAATACAAGGACCCTGGTTAATGGAACAAATGCGAGACCAAGCTAAAGCTGTGGGCACTGAAATGATTGAAGATCATATTTCTTCAGTAAATTTAAAATCTAAACCATTTGAAGCTATAGGTGATGGTGGTGAAAAATATACAGCTGACTCAATAATAATTTCAACAGGAGCTCAAGCAAGATGGTTGAATATAGAGTCTGAACAAAAATTTAGAGGATTTGGTGTATCGGCGTGTGCAACATGTGATGGATTTTTCTTCAAAGAAAAAACTGTTGCAGTTGTTGGAGGAGGAAATGCAGCTGTGGAAGAGGCAATGTTTTTAACGAAATTTGCTTCAAAAGTTCAGTTAATTCATAGAAGAGATGAGTTAAGAGCAGAAAAACTTCTACAAAAAAAATTAATGGAAAATAAAAAAATAGAAATTATTTGGGATAGTGTTGTTGAAGAAGTAATTGGTGATGAAAACCCAAAAAATGTTAATGGATTAAAAATTAAAAATGTAAAAACCAATGATATTAAAGAATTAAAAATTGACGGACTTTTCATTGCTATAGGTCATGATCCGGCCACTCAACTGTTTAAAGATCAATTAAATATGGATAAAGAAGGGTATTTAATTACTAAACCAGATTCTACTGAGACAAATATTCCGGGTGTTTTTGCGGCTGGTGATGTTAAAGATAAAATCTTTAGACAGGCTGTAACTGCCGCAGGAATGGGCTGTATGTCCGCTTTAGAAGCAGAAAAATATTTAGCCTCTAAGTAAGATTAAAATGGAAAAAATAGTAAAACAAATTCAACTTTTAGCATTAATAATAATTTTAGTTTGTACTGTAATAGCTTTTGGTATTGAAATTATTCAAATGATTTCGGTTAAAAAAATATCTTTAGCTGATTTAATACTTCTTTTTCTTTATTTAGAAGTATTAGCAATGGTTAGGGTTTTTTGGGAAAGTCAATCTATTCAGATTACTTTGCCACTTTTTATTGCGATAACGGCACTTTCTAGATTTATAATTTTGCAAGGAAAAAACATTAACCCTGAAATTCTTCTTTATGAGGCAGGAGCTATAGTATTAATTGCCTTAGCCATACTTATCTTAAGATTTAGAAATTCTCCTTTAGTGGGCTTGGACAAAAAAAGAAAAAAAATTTCTAAATAATTAAATAATCTTCGTGAAAAAATTATTATTATTATTAATTTTAATTCCAAGTATTTCATTTGCTGCCTCAATGAAAATGATTGGCGAAAAAGGCAATCCAAACAAAGTTGATAAAGTTATAGAAATAAAAATGTATGATAATTATTTCGTACCTAGCGAAATAAATATAAAAAAAAATCAAACTATTAAATTTATTGTGCACAATCACGGTGAATTTGTTCATGAATTTAATATTGCTACTAAAGAAATGCATTTAAAGCATCAACCAGAAATGATGAAAATGGTAGAATATGAAATATTATTAGCGGATAAAATTGATAAAAAAAAAATGAAAGAGATATCAAAAAAAGACCATTCAATGAGTCATTCTCATGCTAATAGTGTTTTACTAGAACCAAACAAAAGTGGTGTAATTATTTGGAAGTTTAGTACAAATTCAAAACTTGAAGCAGCTTGTAATGTGCCTGGTCATTATGAGTCGGGAATGATTGCAAAAATTAAAAGCTTATAACTTTAAGAATTATTTAATTCTACTATCTCATTGGACTCAAAAATAGTTTTTTGAAAATCATTTTTAGCTACTTTTATCATAGCCCTTGCAACAAATTCTGAATGTATAGGCTTCATTTTTTTTAATTTTCCTAAAAATAAAGGTGAAATAATTTTAAAAAAAATAAGTCCTAACTTTTCTCCAATTCTTTTTTCTTTTCTATTACCCATTAAAAATGCTGGCCTCATTATTACAAGATTAGTAAAATTTAACTTTTTAAGCTCTTCTTCAACCTCACCTTTATTTTTTAAATAATCACCAGAACTATTTGGATCTGCAAAACCGGAAGATACATAAATAAATGATTTAACTGAATTTGATTTTGCAATTTTTGCTACATCAACAGGAATATTATATTCAATTCTTCTATATTCATTCTTATCAGGTGCATTTTTTTTTGTTGTTCCAATACAAAAATAGCAATCGTCACCCTTAATATTATCTTTATAATTATCTAAATTTTTAAAATCTGTTAAAATCATTTCTACCTTAGGTATGTTTATTTCTTGAGCTGATCGTACAAAAATTTTGATTTTATTATAATTATCATCATTAATTAATAATTTAACTATTTGATTCCCAATTAAGCCTGATGAGCCAAATATTAATGCTGTCTTCATTTATAAGTTTTATTTAATTTAGCTTATACTTTCACAGAATGATTTTATTCTTATCATCGCTTTTTTTAATTTTTGCATTGAAGTAGCATAAGAAATTCTAAAATATCCTGGCAAACCAAATGCAGATCCTTGAACTACTGCTACATTTGTTTTTTCTAGAAGTTTTTCAACAAATTCTGTATCTGTTTTTAGTTTTGTTTTGTTTCCTAATAATTTTTTACAACTTGGAAAAACATAAAAAGCACCATTAGGTTTTAAACAACTAATACCTTTTATATTATTTAGACTATTAACTACAAAATCTCTTCTTTTTTTAAATTCTTTAGATCTTGTTTTAATAAATTTCTGATTTCCATTTAAAGCCTCAACAGCTGCCGCTTGACTTACAGATGAAGGATTGGATGTTGATTGTGACTGAACCTTACGAATAGCTTTTATTATTTCTTTTGGTCCACCTGCATAACCTATTCTCCATCCTGTCATGGCATATGATTTACTAACACCATTCATGGTTAAGGTTCTATTTTTTAAATTTGAGATTTGTGCAATCGTAAAATATTTTGATTCATCATAAGATATATGCTCATAAATATCATCGCTCAAAATATGAACTTTTTTGTGTTTAATTAATACTTTAGATAATTTTTTTATTTCGTTTTTTGAATAACTTGCTCCTGTAGGATTTGATGGCGAATTTAATATTAACCACTTTGTTTTTTTAGAAATGGCTTTCTTTAGTATTGATGGAGTTAACTTAAAATTGTTAGCTTCACTACATTTTACAATTTTTGGTTTTCCTCCAGCTAACAAAACCATATCTGGATAAGAAACCCAAAAAGGTGCAGGAATAATAACCTCATCTCCTTTATTTAAAGTTGCCATAAAAGCATTGTAAAGTACTTGCTTTCCGCCCGTCCCAACTGTTATTTCTTCTAAAGAATATTTTAAGTTATTTTCTTTTTTAAATTTTTTTAATATTGCATTTTTTAAACCTGGGGTTCCATCAACTGCTGTATATTTAGTATCTCCCGCTCTAATAGCTTTTATGGCGGCATTTTTAATATTGTTAGGTGTATCAAAATCTGGTTCACCAGCTCCTAAACCAATAACATCTTTGCCAGCAGCTTTTAATTCTCTAGCTTTTTGAGAAACGGCTATTGTAGGTGAAGGTTTTATCCTTTTTAAACTGTTAGATATTATGCTCATTGAAATATGTTTTTATTCTAATACTTTAATAATATATGGAAAATACATATCAAGATTTAATTACAGATATACAGGGTAAAAATCCAAAAATTGGTGGAAAACTTGAGGGTGGTAAAAAATTTAAAATTAAATCTGATTTTAGGCCCGCAGGAGATCAACCGGAGGCTATTAAAAAATTAGTTCAGGGTGCAAAAAAGAATGAATTTAATCAAGTTTTACTTGGAGTAACTGGCTCTGGAAAAACCTTTACAATGGCTAAGGTTATAGAAGAAACTAATAGGCCAGCTTTAATTCTAGCACCAAATAAAACTTTAGCAGCCCAACTATACGGTGAAATGAAAAGTTTCTTTCCAGACAATGCAGTAGAATATTTTGTATCTTATTACGACTACTATACTCCAGAAGCGTATGTTCCAAGATCAGATACATATATTGAAAAAGAAGCTTCTATTAATGAGCAAATTGATAGAATGAGACACTCTGCAACAAGATCTCTTCTTGAAAGAGATGATGTTCTGATTGTAGCAAGTGTATCTTGTATTTATGGACTTGGTTCAGTTGAAGCATATAGCAAAATGACTTTAACCCTTGAGAAAAATAATGAATATAATAGAGAACATATAATAAAATCGTTAGTTGCTCTTCAATATAAAAGAAATGATCAAAATTTTTTTAGAGGTACGTTTAGAGCTAGAGGAGAATATTTAGAAATTTTTCCATCTCACTTGGAGGATAGAGCGTGGAGATTAAGTTTGTTTGGAGACAAACTTGAAAAAATTGAAGAGTTCGATCCATTAACAGGAGATCAAGTAAGAGAATTAAATATGATAAAGGTCTATGCAAATAGTCATTATATAACTCCAAAACCAACTATTGAACAAGCAATTATAAAAATTAGAAAAGAATTAGAGATAACTCTAAAAAAACATAAGTCCGAAAATAAATTACTAGAAGCTCAAAGATTGGAAGAAAGAACTAAATTTGATTTAGAAATGATAGAAGCGACTGGTTCTTGTGCTGGAATTGAAAATTACTCAAGATTTTTATCTGGAAGAAAACCTGGAGAACCTCCTCCCACTCTATTTGAATATTTTCCTGACAATACATTAATATTTGTTGACGAATGCCACGTTACAGTTCCACAACTAAATGGAATGTTTAAAGGTGATAGATCGAGAAAAAGTACTTTAGCAGAATATGGGTTCAGGCTTCCATCTTGTATGGATAATAGGCCATTAAAGTTTGAAGAGTGGGATATGATGAGAACTCAAACTGTATTTGTTTCTGCTACTCCTGGTCCTTGGGAATTAGAACAAACAAAAGGTAAGTTTATAGATCAAGTAATTCGTCCAACTGGACTAATTGATCCACCAGTAGAAATTAGACCAGCAAAAAATCAAGTTGATGATTTAATGCACGAATGTAAAAAAACAGTTGAAAAAAATTATAGAGTATTAGTTACAACTTTAACAAAAAAAATGGCTGAAGACTTAACAGAGTATCTTCATGAAAATGGTATTAAAGTCAGATATTTACATTCAGACATAGACACTCTTGAAAGAATAGAAATCATGAGAGACTTAAGGTTGGGAGTATTTGATGTTTTGGTAGGAATTAACTTATTAAGAGAAGGTCTTGATATTCCTGAATGTGCCTTAGTTGGAATATTAGACGCGGACAAGGAAGGTTTTTTAAGATCTGAAACCTCGCTTATTCAAACCATTGGGAGAGCTGCAAGAAATTTAGAAGGAAAAGTAATTTTATATGCTGATAAAGAAACCAAAAGTATAAAAAAAGCCATTAAAGAAACAGATAGAAGAAGAAATATTCAATTAGGATACAACAAAAAAAATAAAATTAGCGCCACAACTATTAAAAAAGAAATAAGTGACATTCTAGAGAGTGTTTACGAAAAAGATTATGTACAAGTTGGTACTGGGGAAAATATTGGAGGAAATCTAAAAAAACACCTAAAAGTTTTAAATAAACAAATGAAAGAAGCAGCCAGTAACTTAGAATTTGAAGAGGCTGCTAAAATTAGAGATGAAATTAGAAAACTTGAAAGTTCTGAACTAGAGATTACATTAAATCCCAAGGTAAAAAAATATAGCAAAAATAACAAAATGTATCCAAAAGGAAGGTCTACAATGGGAATGCCAGGTACAAGGGCTCAAAAAGGTAAAAAAAAATGGAAGCAAATAAAATAATTATTACCGGTGGTGCTACAAGAATTGGTGCTGCAATTGCTGAAAAATTATCTGGACCAGGAAAAGAAATTATAATTCATTTTAATAGATCTAAGTCTAAAGCTGAAAAATTAAAAAAAAAATTGTCAAAAAATAAAACAAAAATATATTTGATTAAAGGTGATTTAAGTAAAGAAAAAGATGTAAACAAAATAGTAAAATTTGCAAAATCTAAATTAAAATACTTTGACTGTCTAATTAATAACGCTTCACTATTTGAAAATGATAAATTAGAAAATTTTACTACGGATAGTTGGGGAAGTCATTTAAGAACTAATTTAAGAACCCCTGCTCTCTTATCAAAAGCATTTGCAAAAAATATCAGAGGTAAAAATAACAATATAATTAACATTATTGATCAAAGAGTTTTTAAACTAACTCCCTACTTCTTTTCATACACAATAAGCAAAACTGGACTTTATACTCTTACTAAAACAAGTGCTATGAGCCTTGCTCCAAATATAAGAGTAAATGGTATAGCTCCAGGACCTACTTTAAAAAATAAAAGACAATCTGAAAAACACTTTAAAAAGCAATACATGGCAACCCCTCTTAAAAGACAAGTAGACGTTGAACAAATCTGTAATGCCGTTGACTTTTTTATTAAAAATAGATCTATTACAGGACAAGTAATTTCAGTTGATAGTGGTCAAAGTTTAAACTGGCAAACACCCGATATAATGGGAAGTAAAGAATGAAAAAAATATTTTTATTAATTTTTTGTTTATTAATAATTCCAAAGTTTGCTTTTGCATACGATTGCAGTGCAGTTGGTGGTAAAAGAATAAATAGCAGTGGTTTTGTCTACTTTGATGGTCAAAAAGGAAAGTTTATTAAAGGTTTCGAAATTGAAGATCCTGCAAATAAAATAATTATGATTTTTAACTTTGGTGGATGGGGTAGTAAAAAAAAAGATAAAGGATTCTGTTTTCAAAAAGAAGAGGTAGAAGGTGTTTTAGGACAATTATCAGGAAGAAAAGTTAAAGGAAAAGAAATTGTTGTTTGGGCAAACCAAGAACTTTGGAAAGCTGGAAATACATTGGGTATTACCAATAAGTGTGCAATGAAACATAAGTATAAAGGTAAAATGTTAGGCTATACTCCGCCATGGTATGAGTGCCTCTGGGGACCTCCAACTTATTTAAAAAAAGTAAAAACCTCAAAAAAAGATATATTGCAAATACCACCTTATGTAAGTAATTTTGCCTACAAGAATAGGGCAGCTTTAAATACTGCCATAGCAGATATTTTTGTTCAAAAGGGAACTCCGAGAAATCAACTTTTCATTTCAGGTCACTCATGTGGTGCAATGGGAAGTTTAAGAATGGAATCACTATATCCTGATGTATTTAATTCAGCTATAGCTTTGATGCCAAACTGCTGGGACAAGTCAGAGCATTCTCAACTTAGAAAATGGGAATTAGATGAAATTAGAAGTGCAAAAAAAATTGATGCCTTAATTTTTCATTCCGAAACTGATGGAGAAGTAGATTATCAAAGTGACTCTGGATATTTAAAATGGATGGCAGATATTCCTGGAGTAAAATGGATTGAATTACCAAATCATAATAGTGAAGATGGTAAAGAAATAATTATTGACGGAAAACAATGCAAAATTAAGAAGAGAATGAGAGGTGGCTGGAAAATAAAACATAATCAAGATCTTGGGCATAAAAAGAAAGCCTGGACAATTGTTGATCCTAATGAAAAAAAGGAAATGATGAAAAAAGCTAGCGGACATTATATTCCCTATCGAAGTTGTTTTACCCCTTATCTTGATGATATAGAAAAATTTATTGAATCAAAAATTTAGTATGAAAAAAAATAACCTTAAAATAGTTAAAATAGATAAAAACAAAGGTTTATTTAACTACGAAAAAAAAATTCTTATAAAAGATCTAATACTAGATTTAAAACTTGGATATTACGATTTTGAAAAAGAAAAGCCTCAAAAAGTAAAATTTACTCTTGAAGTAAACTATGAGGATAAAAAGCCATCAAATGATAAAGATCTTAAATCAATAGTAAACTACGATAAAATCGTAAAATTGATAAAAAAATTGGTTAAAAATAAGCATTATAATTTTCTAGAAACATTAGCAGAAGATGTTTTTGATGAGCTATTTAAAGACAAAAGAATTGATAAAATATCTCTTCAAATTGAAAAATTAGAAATTATGAAAGATTGTTCATCTGTTGGTATCCAAATTTCTAAAAAAAGAAGTAATGCTAAGCTCTGAAACTGGAAAAGACGTAATTAAAAAAGAACTACCCTTAATGCCAAAACTTCCTGGGGTATACAGGATGTTAAATTCCAAAAATGAAATTCTTTATGTTGGTAAGGCAAAAAATCTTACTAATAGATTAAAAAGCTATGTTTCGGAAAAAAATCACATTATAAGAACAGAAAGAATGTTATCTCAAACAAAAAAACTTGAGATAACCACTACATCCAATGAAAGTGAAGCTTTATTATTGGAAGCAAACTTAATCAAAAAATATAAACCAAAATATAATATTCTTTTAAGAGACGATAAATCATTCCCTTTTATCTTTATTGGCAACAAAGATAAGTGGCCTCAAATTAAAAGACACAGAGGAAAAAAAAGCAAAGAAGGTTTTTATTTTGGTCCTTTTGCTTCAGCTGGATCTGCAAACTGGACAATAAAAATGATACAAAAAATTTTTCATCTTAGAGTTTGCGATGATACTGTTTTTAAAAATCGAGAAAGACCATGCATCTTGTATCAAATCAAAAGATGCTCTGGGCCATGCGTTGGTTACATTAAAAATGATGAATATAAACATACGGTAGAAGATGCAATTGAATTTGTTTCTGGTAAATCTAGAAAAATTCAAAAAAATCTTTCACAGCAAATGGAAAAAGCTAGTGAAGAATTAGATTTTGAAAGAGCTACAATTTTAAGAGATAGAATTAAATCATTAAATATAATTCAATCTTCTCAAAGAATTAATGAAGCTAATTTAATTGAGGCAGATGTTATTGCTGGATATAAAGAGTCTGGAAAAACTTGTATTCAGGTTTTTTTCTACAGATCAAAACAAAATTGGGGTAATCAAGCTTTTTTTCCAAAACATGATCCTGATGAAAGTCTCAATGAAATTTTAAATTCATTTATTTCTCAATTTTATGAAAATAAAAGTGTACCAAAAACAATAATTATAAACGAAGAAGTTAAAGAAAAAACTTTAATCGAAAAAACTCTTTCAAAAAAAGAAAGTAAAGAAATTAGTATCTCTGTAGCAAAAAAAGGATCTAAACTTAAAGTTATAAATCAAGCAATAAAGAATGCTAAAGATAGCTTAAACAGAAAACTTTATGAGAGCCAAAATAACAGGGACTTGTTTGATAAAGTTGCGAAAAAATTTGATTTGGAAACGAATGTAGGTCTTGTTGAAGTATATGATAACAGCCATATTCAAGGAACTAATAGTGTTGGAGCATTAATTACTTTTGGCGAAGAGGGATTTATTAAAAAAAGATATAGAAAATTTAATATTAAAAATAAACAAAATGAGCAAGATGATTATGGAATGATGAAAGAAGTTCTGAGTAGAAGATTTAAAAAAGCTATTCAAGAAAAAGATAATTATTTGTCTTTTCCTGATCTTGTTTTAATTGATGGTGGTAAGGGTCAATATTCCAGCGCAAGAGATGCCTTAAACGAACTTGGACTTCATGATATTCCGATAATAGCTATTGCCAAGGGAAAATTCAGAAATAGTGGTGATGAAACCTTTTTTCATAACGGTAAAAGCTTCAAATTTCTTAAAAATGACCCAACTCTATTTTTTCTACAACGAATAAGAGATGAAGCTCATAGATTTGCTGTTAGTGCACATAGAGCTAAAAGAAAGAAAGGCCTTAGCAGATCTCTACTAGATCAGATAGAAGGCATAGGTTCTATGAGAAAAAGAGCACTATTAAATCACTTTGGCTCTGCTAGAGCAGTAGAATCTGCTAGTTTAGACGAAATTAAAACGGTTGAAGGAGTTGAGGAAAAAGTTGCAAAAAAAATATATAATTTTTTTCACGAATGAAATTTAAATTTCCAAATTATCTAACAATAGGAAGAATCATAATTGTTCCTGTATTTGTTTTTGCTTTTTATCTTCCTGGATTTTATGGAGATGTTATTCCTTTTGCATTATTTGTAATTGCATCCTTTACAGATTTTTTAGATGGATTATTAGCAAGAATGTATAAAGAAGAATCTAAACTAGGAGAATTACTAGATCCTATTGCTGACAAAATAATTGTTGCTACAGCTTTAATTCTTTTAGTAATGGATGGAACTATCAAAAATTATGAAGTGATTGCTGCAATAATTATTTTAACTAGAGAAATATTAGTCTCAGGATTAAGAGAATTCTTAGCTGGAGGAAAGATTAAACTTCCCGTATCTAATTTAGCAAAAGCCAAAACATTTTTGCAAATGTTTGCAATTTCTGCGTTATTAACTGGAGAAACAGGAAATAAAATAATTAATTTTCAAGATTATAATGCTCAAACAATAGGAATGATTTTACTTTGGTTGTCGGCTTTTTTAACACTGTTCACTGGTTATGAATATCTAAGAAAAGGTATAGATCACGCAATTTCTGAAGACAATAAAGATTAGGCTGCCTTTTTTTTCCTCACTAATTTTCCATAACTTGCGGATAAATCTAAAATACGATCACATACTTTATATTTATTTTCTGCAATTTGAGAAACAGGAGTTATCTCTGCAGCTGTTCCAGTTAAAAAACATCCAACGAAATTTGACAATTCTTCTGGTTTAATTTTTCTTTCATGAACAACTATATTTTTAGATTTTGCAATTTCAATTACAGTTTGTCTAGTGATACCATTTAAAAATGAGTCTGGAATTGGTGTATGCAAATCTCCTTTTTCGTCTTTAAAAAAAACGTTTGCACTTGTGGACTCTGCAACATTCCCCTCATGATCTAACATAAGTGACTCGCTATATCCTTGTCTTTCAGCCTCATGTTTTGACAAGGTGCAAATCATATACAATCCTGCGGCTTTACTGTCCCAAGGTATTGTATTTGGTGCTGGTCTTCTCCAATTTGAAATATTTAATTTAATACCTTCAGTTTTTAATTTAGGATCAAAATAATCTCCCCATTCCCAGGTTGCAATTGCTACATTAATTTTTGTTTTTTGTGCAGAAACACCCATCATTTCACTCCCACGCCAAGCAAAAGGTCTTACGTATCCATTTTGAACACCTTGAATTGAAATAATTTTTTTACAAGCTGCATTTATTTCTTCTTTAGTATATGGAATTTTGATATCCATTCTATTTGCTGAATGAAAAAGTCTATCAGTATGTTCCTCAAGTTTAAAAATTGCTCCTTCATAAACTCTCTCACCTTCAAATACCAAGCTTGCGTAATGAAGACCGTGACTTATTACATGTAACTTAGCATCTTGCCAATCAACAAGTTCATTGTTGTACCAAATTTTTCCTTCTCTTTTATCGTAGGGTATCATTAGATTTTTTTTTTAAAAAAATATCTTTGTATATATAATATGTCAATATAACTTACCATTATGAAAAAACTTTTATATTTAAAAGATCAGGAATTAAAACAATATATAGAAAAAATTTTCATGGGATATAGAGAAACTGTCGCTGATCCTAAAAAAATCTTAGATAAATATTCTATAGGAACAGCACACAACAAAGTCATTCACCTTATATCGCTATACGAAGGTATTACAATTTCAGAGCTTTTAAAAAAACTTAAAGTAACAAAACAAAGTTTAAATAGAGTTTTAAATGATTTGATAAAACTTAATACGATTAAATTTGAAAAAGATGAAATTGATACTAGAGTAAAACATGTTTATTTAACAAAAGAAGGAGAAAGACTATTTGAAGAAATATTTTCTATACAAAAAAAAAGAATTTATGATGCTTTTATTGGCTCAGAATCAAATGAAGTAATAAGTTTTGACAAAGTATTAAAAAAAATAATAAATGAAAAACTTTAAAGCACACATATTAGTTGTTGATGATGATGACGGAATTAGGCAACTAGTAAAAGAATATTTAAATCAAAAAGATTATCTGGTAACTACTGCAAAAAATGCTGAAGATGCTTTAAAAAGAATAAAAATTATAAAATTTGATTTAATTGTTTTAGATATAATGATGCCAGGTAAAACCGGCTTAGAATTTACTCATGAAAATAAAAGTAAAATTGATACTCCAATTTTATTACTAACAGCAAAAGGTGAAGCATCTGATCGAATTGAAGGGTTAGAGGTTGGTGCTGATGATTATTTGCCTAAGCCTTTTGAGCCAAAAGAATTAGTTCTTAGAATTAATAATATATTATCTAAAACAAAAACAAAAACTTCAAAAAGAGTTATTGAATTTGGAAGTGTTAAAATAGATTTAAAAAAACTTTTTATAAATAAAAATGAAAAAATTTTAAAAATAAACAATACAGAAAAAATAATTTTGGAAAAAATGATTAATTCACCTGGCAAAATATTTAAAAGAGAGGAAATAGTAAATTTAATTGAATTAGATAAAGAAAGGTCAATTGATGTTATAATAACAAGATTAAGAAAAAAAATTGAAGAAAATCCAAAAAGTCCAAAGTATTTACAAACAATAAGAGGAGAAGGATATGTTTTATGGATTGAGTAAATTTTTAAAAAACTTGCTTCCCAAAAGGTTATTTTATAGAGGTCTTTTAATAGTTGCAGTTCCAATAGTTATTTTACAAGTAACAATTTCCTTAGTTTTTTTTGATAGTTTATGGATTAAAACTAATAAAGGTTTAACTCGAGCCCTAGTAAGTGAAATTGTTACAATTATTGACATTTACAATAATGAAAGTGAATACAATAAAAAAATTGTTAAAGATTTATATAATAAAAATTTTAGCTTTACAGTTAGATTTCTAGATAATGAAAAACTACCCGATATAAAAGTTGAAAGGTGGTTTAGCCCAATGGATAGAACTTTGAGAAGAGAATTAAAACCTAAATTCAATGATTATTGGTTTAATACAATATCTTATAAAGAAGTTGTAGATTTAAGAATTAAATTTGGCGATGGTGTTTTGCAAATTTTTTTTCCTAAAGAAAGAATTCAAGCATCTTCTATTAGAATATTTGCATTTTGGATAACCATTCCAGCTATTTTAATGTTAACAATTGCTATTATTTTTTTAAAAAATCAAACAAGACCAATAATTAAACTTGCTAAAGCATCTGAAAGATTTGGAAAAGGAGAAGATATTGAAGAATTTCATCCTTCAGGAGCACTAGAAATCAGGCAAGCAGGTCATGAATTTGATAAAATGAGAAAAAGGATTCTTAGACACCTAAATCAAAGATCTGAAATGTTATCAGGAATAAGTCATGATTTAAGAACTCCATTAACAAGAATTAAGCTTCAATTAGCAATGATAAAAGATGAAAATTTATCAAAGAAACTATCTAAGGATGTTGATGAAATGGAAAAAATGCTTAATGAATATTTGCAGTATGCATCTACAGGTGCAAAAGATAAAACAGAATCTTTTAATTTAAGTAAACTTCTTGATGAAACGATTGATAATTACGATAATGAAAATATTCAAAAAAAATTTGAAAAAAAATTATTTTTTAATGGCAGAAAAAATTTGATTCGGAGATGTATAAATAATTTAATAGACAATTCAATTAGGTATAGCAAAAATATTTTAGTAAATTTGGAAAAAGATAATTCAAATATTCTTTTGTTTATTGATGATGATGGGCCTGGAATACCAAAAGAAGAATATCACAACATAATAAAACCTTTTTATAAAATAGATAAAAGCAGATCTGAGTCAAAATCTAGTGTGGGATTAGGTTTGGCAATATCATCTGATATAATTAAATCGCACGGTGGTGATATAAAATTTGATAAATCTAAATTAGGTGGATTAAGGGTTATTATTTCCTTGCCTTTTTAGTAGATTTTCTTTTTTTTGTTTGATTAATTTTTTTTTCTAAATTGCTTATCCTTTTATTTAAAATTTCAACTTCTTCTTTGCTTGCCAATTTCATTTTAAAAACTATTTCATCTCTTTTTGATTTTAAAATAGTTAATATTTCATCACTAATATCTTTATAACTAACTAAACCTTGTTCGATAAGTTTTGCGAATTTGTCTAGTACAAATCTTGATTTTGACATAATAATTAATTATCCAATTATATTTTAATAATTATAATAAATTTTAATGATGTTTATCAACAATTTTGACCCAGTTGCTTTTCAAATATTTTCTTTAGAAATAAGATGGTATTCTTTAGCATATATATTTGGTCTTTTATTTGGCTGGATGTACTCTAAAAATTTCATCATTCAAGACAAATATGTAAAAAAATTATTTGACGATTATATAACTTATATAATTATCGGAATAATTTTAGGTGGAAGATTGGGGTACGTATTTATATACAACCCAAAATACTTTCTAAATAATTTAAATGAAATTCCGATGATTTGGAATGGCGGCATGTCTTTTCACGGAGCTTTGATTGGAATTATTTTAGCATCTATTATATTTTGTAAAAAAAACAAACAAGATTTTTTTTATTTTACCGATTTGGTTTCCTTATCTGCTCCGATTGGAATATTTTTGGGAAGAATTGCTAATTTTATAAATTCAGAATTATATGGAAGAGAAACTGAACTAATTTGGTCAGTTAAATTTATACAAATTGATAATTTAAATAGACATCCTTCGCAATTGTATGAAGCTTTATTTGAAGGAATTTTATTATTTTTAATTTTAAGATTTTTTTATAGTAAAATTTCTAAAAAGACTGGTTTAATTTCTTCATTATTTATTATTTTTTATTCTATCTTTAGATTTATAATTGAATTTACTAGATCTCCTGACCCACATTTAGGTTTAGTTTTTTTAAATCTATCAATGGGTCAAATTATTAGTATATTATTTTTACTATCGGGATTATATCTATTCTATATCCGTAATGATTTTAAAAAATAATAGTAAAATCTGTCTTGATAAATTTATTAATAAAACTTTATATGATAAATCAAAAGGATATTACATGAATAAAAATCCTTTTGGTAAAGAAGGAGATTTTATTACTGCACCAAATATATCAATAATGTTTTCGGAAATGATAGCAATATGGATTATATCATTTTGGGAAAAAATGGGTCTACCACAAAAAATAAATATTATAGAACTTGGTGGTGGCAATGGTGAAATGATTTACCAAATATTAAGAACTATTAAAAACTTTAATAAATTTAAAGATTCTGCTAAATTTTACATATTAGAAAAAAGTCCTTATTTAAAACAAATTCAAAAAAAAAAAATTAAAAGTAAAGAGGTAATTTGGATTGATAATTTAAATAAAGTTTCAAAAAACCCATCGATATTTATAGCAAATGAATTTTTTGACTCTTTGCCAATTAAACAATTCATAAAAAAAAAAAGTATATGGTATGAAAAATTTATCTATTCAAAAAATAATAAACTTAAATTTATTGATATTAAAAAAGAAAATTTAAAAACAGAAAAAATATTTAATCAAAAAATACCTAATGAAATCAATTTTATTGAATATTCACCATTAGCATTTAAAAAACTAAATATTATTTCAAAAATAGTTAGAAAATATAATGGGGGGATTTTGATAATAGATTATGGCTATTATAAAAAAAAAATGATTAACACTTTGCAAGGTGTAAAAAATCATAAAAAAATAAATTTTTTAAAAAATATATACAATTCAGATATAACTCATATGTTAAATTTTAAATATTACAAAAAAAAACTAGAAAACCTAAAGCTAGACTCAATCCAGTTTACAACCCAAAGAGAATTTTTGATGAAAATGGGTATAATAGAAAGAGCTGAATTAATTAGTAAAAATGTATCTTTTTCAAAAAAAGCTGACATTTATTTTAGATTAAAAAGATTAATTGATGATAAAGAAATGGGCTCATTATTTAAAGTTTTCTTTGCCACTAATAAAAAAAATAAATTTAATTTAGGATTTTAGTGATTCAATCTAAATTATTAAAAAATATAAAAAATATTTCTCATGGTTTTTTTAACAATCAAGGTGGTTATTCAAAAGGAATTTATAAAAGCTTAAATTGTGGATTAGGATCTAAAGATAAAAAAACAAATGTAAAAAAAAATATAAAAAAAGTTTGTAAGAAGATTGGATGTTCTGTAAATAATTTAATTTTGCTAAGACAAATACATAGCAACAAAGTCTATATTATTAATAAAAATCCAAAAAAAAAATTAATTGGAGACTCGCTAATTACTAATAAAAAAAAAATTGCCCTTGGAATACTTACTGCAGACTGTGCACCAGTTTTTATATATGATACTGAAAATAAATTTATTAGCGCAGTTCATGCAGGATGGAAAGGCGCATATAAAAAGATTATAACAAAAACAATTAATAATTTAAAAAATAAAGGTAGCAAAACAAAA
The DNA here is from genome assembly GCA_902552475.1 of uncultured Pelagibacteraceae bacterium. Lineage (GTDB taxonomy): Bacteria > Pseudomonadota > Alphaproteobacteria > Pelagibacterales > Pelagibacteraceae > Pelagibacter. Next base: position 44,667 of record CACDJC010000007.1, read on the forward strand.
AAACTAATTGCAGTGGTTGGACCCTGTATATCAAAGCGGAGTTATGAAGTAAGAAATGACTTTTTTAAAAGATTTTTACGAAGAAGTGAAAAAAATAAAAGATTCTTTTTAGCAAAAAATAAAAAAAAATTTTTTAGTTTAAATGGGTATATTGTGAAAGAACTGATGAAAAATGGTGTCAAAAACATAGAAATTATTAAAAAAGATACATATTTAAATAAAAATAATTTTTTTAGTGCAAGAAGATCTTTAAAAAATAAAATTAATGATTATGGTAGAAATATATCTATAATTATGATTAAATAATTTTTTCTCAAAAATGAAAATTCTCACAGGTAACAGTAACAAGCTTTTAAGTGAAAAAATATCAAAACATCTTAAAACCAAGTTGGTTAATAACAATATTAAGAAATTTGCAGACAGTGAAATTTATGTAGAAATCAATGAAAATATAAGAGGAAATAGCATATTCATTATTCAGTCTATTTCGTCACCTGCTAATGACAATTTGATGGAATTACTTTTGTGTATAGATGCATTAAAAAGATCCTCTGCAAAAAATATTACTGCGGTAATACCTTATTTTGGTTATGCAAGACAAGATAGAAAGGTTGTTCCAAGAACTTCTATTTCTGCAAAACTTGTTTCAAATTTAATTACAAAAGCTGGAGCAGACAGAGTTGTTACTGTTGACCTCCATGCTGGTCAAATACAAGGCTTTTTTGATATCCCAGTAGATAACCTCTTTGCAACTCCAATTTTTGCAAGACATATAAAAAAACGAATTAAAAATAAAAATTTGATTTGTGTTGCGCCTGATGTTGGTGGAGTTGAAAGAACAAGGGCTTTAGCAAGAAAGTTGGACATTGGTCTTTCAATAATTGACAAAAGAAGACCTGCTCCAGGTAAATCTCAAGTTATGAGCGTTGTAGGTAACGTTGGTGGAAAAACTTGCATAATTGTTGATGATATTATTGACTCGGGAGGAACGATTGTTAATGCCGCTGATGCTTTAATTAAAAGAGGAGCAAAAGAGGTTCACGTATATATAACTCATGGTGTTCTTAGTGGAGAAGCTGTCAAAAAAATAAAAAAATCTAAAATTAAAAAATTGATCATTACAGATAGTATAAATAACTACGATAAGCTAAAAAATTCAACAAATATAGAGGTATTGTCTATATCTAATTTATTAGCTGAGGCTATAAAAAGGATATCTAACTCAACTTCTGTATCTGATTTATTTAAATAATTCTTGTAAAATTTAGTTTCATCAGTTAAAAACCCTCCACTTTATGAGTTTAATTCAAGCAACAATTAGAGATACAAAATCAAAAGGCCAGGTTAACTCTTTAAGAAATTCTGGTCAGGTACCTGGTGTAATATATGGTGGTGAAAATACAAATGAAAAAATTTCTATTTCTAAGAAAGAAGTAAAAAACTTAATTGGTAAAGATAATTTTTTATCAAATGTAATTTCTATAAATTTAGATGGCAAAGAGCAAAAAGTTTTACCAAGAGATATTGCTTTTGATACAATTTCTGATGAACCAATACACATTGATTTTTTAAGAATAATAGATGGTGCTAAAATTATTTTAGAAATCCCTGTTAAATTTATTAACAATGAATTATCTCCTGGATTAAAAAGAGGAGGTGTTTTAAATATTGTAAGACGTAAAGTGGAGCTTAAATGCCCAACAGAAAATATTCCTACAGAATTAGTAGTTGATTTAGATGGGCTTGATATAGGTTCAAGTATTAAGATTTCATCAATAAAATTATCAGAAAATGTAACTCCAACAATCCAAGGAAGAGATTTTGTAATAGCTACTGTTGCCGCTCCTACTGTTGTTAAAGAACCAGAAAAACCTGCCGAAGGAAGTGAGGAAGAGGCTGCAGCAGAAAGTGCAGAAACTACTGCTCAAGAAGGTGAGGAAAAAGCACCTGGAGAAGCTGAAAAAGGTGATGGTGACAAAACAAAGAAAGAAGAAGTTAAATCTCCATCAGATAAAAAATAATAATTAACCGTGAGAGTTTCTCAAATTTAAATAAATATGTTGTTACTTGTTGGTTTAGGAAACCCGACTCCAAATAGTCAAAACAATAGGCACAATGTTGGCTTTAAAATTGTAGATGCAATTAATCAAAAATTTGGATTGTCAAAACAAAAACCTAAATTTAAAGGATTGTTGACTACAGGAAATATTGGTGAAAAAAAAGTATACGCTATAAAACCACTTACATTTATGAATAATTCTGGAATTTGTATTAGAGAATTATTAGAGTACTTTAAAATAGATGTCGATAATGTAATTGTATTTCATGATGACTTGGATGTAGAATTTGGAAAGATAAAAGCAAAATTTGGTGGATCTGATGCAGGACACAATGGAATAGCATCAATAGATAAATTTATTGGTAAAGAATATTCAAGGGTAAGGATTGGAATTGGTAAACCTGATAGTCCAATTTCAACATCAGATTATGTTTTAAACGATTTTAGTGAAGATGAAAAAGAAAGTTTAGAGACCATTACGAATAACATTATTAATTCTATTTCAATATTAATTGATAAAAATTTAGATCTTTTTTCAAGCACTGTAAATAACAATTAAATGGGTTTTAAGTGTGGAATTGTAGGTTTGCCTAATGTTGGTAAATCAACTTTATTTAATGCTCTAACAAATTCTAGCAAAGCCCAAGCAGAAAACTTTCCATTTTGTACAATTGATCCAAATATAGGTTTGGTGCCAGTTCAAGATAAAAGATTAGATAAATTAGTTTTAATTTCAAACTCAAAAAAAAAAATTTATACTACAATTTCTTTTGTTGATATAGCCGGTTTAGTTAAAGGAGCATCCAAAGGTGAAGGTTTAGGAAATAAATTTTTATCTCACATACGAGAAGTTGATGCAATTATACACATGATTAGATGTTTTGACTCGGAGGATATTCAAAATGTAAATCCTTATGTTGATCCTATTAGAGATCTTGAAATTATTGAAACTGAAATGAAGTTAGCAGATATAGAATCTATTCAAAAAAGACTTGATAGAAAAAATAAAAAAAATGTAAATGAAAAAGAAAAAAAATTATTAGAAACAGTTATGGAAATAATAAATAACGATAAAGAATTTGACATTTTAAATGATGAATTTGAAAAAACAGATTTGATAAATAGTGGATTGCTGTCGACGAAACCTAAGCTTTATGTATGCAATGTGGATGAAAAAAGCATTGAAAATGGAAACAATTATACAGAAAATTTTATTAAAAAGTTTGGAAAAAAAAATACACTAATAGTCTCTGCTGATATTGAAAATCAAATAAATCAACTTGGAGATGAAAAAGAAAAAGAAAATTATATGAATATGTTAAATATCAAAATTACAGGATTAAATACTTTGATTAAAAAAGGCTATGATTTGCTTTCTCTTCAAACTTTTTTTACCACTGGCCCAGAAGAGTCAAGAGCATGGACTATAAATAAAAATTCCAAGGCCCCAAAAGCTGCTGGTGAAATTCATACTGATTTCGAAAAAGGTTTTATAAGAGCTGAAACAGTTTCTTATCAAGATTTTATAAAATATGATGGTTGGGTAAAATGCAAGGAAGCAGGAAAAATGAGATTAGAAGGTAAAGAATATATTGTTCAGGATGGAGATGTATTAAACTTTAGATTCAATACTTGACCAAATTCTTTTCATACTGAAATAAACTAATACGGTCAAAATTAATAAATAAATAATTACCCTAAATCCAGTCTTATGCCTTGCCTCTAAATGTGGTTCGGCTGTCCACATCAAAAATGTAACTACGTCTTTTGCCATTTGGTCTGTAGTAGCTTTTGTTCCGTCTGCATACTCAACAATATCATCTGAGAGTGGTGATGCCATTTTTATTTTATTTCCATACATATACTTATTATAATAAACACCATCATCTAATTTCATACCTGAAGGAGGATCTTCATATCCAAGTAACAATGAATAAATATAATCAGCTCCTCCTTTTCTTGCTTTTACCAATACGGACATGTCTGGAGGATAAGCTCCTCCATTTGCTGATTTTGCCTCTTCTTCATTTGCATAAGGCATTACAAACTTATCAGATAATTTTGCGGGTCTCTCATACATTTCACCATCACTATTAGGACCATCTATTACCTCAAAATTTGAGGCTATAGCTTTTGCTTCTTCTTCAGAAAACTCGGGCCCACCTTTTTCGGCAAGATTCCTATAGCTTAAATGCTTTAATGAATGACATGATGCACACACTTCTGTATATACTTGATAACCTCTTTGCAACGAAGCCCTGTCAAATTTTCCAAAAAAACTTTTAAAACTCCAATCAACTTTTAAAAGCTCAATTGAAGTTTCCGCATATAGTTTTTGATTGCCTAAGTTTACCAATAAAATAGAAAAAAATATTATTTTAAAAAAATTTTTCACAAATTACTTCTAATGTTTGAATTATTTTTTGTCATTTCTGGATTAGCGGACCCACCCAGTACTGGTTCAGTTATATTTAGAGGCAGCTCAATAGTTTTCTCTTTTAATCCAAGGAATGGAAGGATTATAAGAAAATGTGCAAAATAATATATTGTTGCTACTCTTGCTATAAGTAAGTAGGTACCTTCGGCAGGCATTGCACCCATATATCCCAATATTAAAACATCAGCAACAAGGAACCAATAAAACTGTTTATATATTGGTCTAAATATTGCAGATCTTACTTTTGATGTATCCAGCCATGGTAAAATTACAAGAACAAATATTGCAGCAAACATTGCAATCACTCCTAACAATTTGTCTGGTACAGATCTTAAAATTGCGTAAAAAGGTAAAAGATACCATTCAGGAACAATATGTGCAGGAGTAACTAAAGGATTTGCTTCAATATAATTATCAGCATGACCTAAAATGTTTGGCGAAAAAAATACAAAAAATGCAAAAACTAATAAAAATATCAATAATGCAAATAAATCTTTAATAACAATATATGGATGGAAAGGAACCGTATCTTTAGAAGGCTTTTCTATATCTATACCAATTGGATTATTATTTCCAGGAACATGCAAGGCCCATATATGCAAAACCACCAAGCCTAAAATTAAAAATGGAAAAAGATAATGTAAACTAAAAAATCTTGTTAAAGTTGGATTATCTACAGAATATCCTCCCCACAACCAATTTGTTATACTTTCTCCTACTAAAGGAATGGCACTAAACAAATTAGTTATTACAGTGGCTCCCCAAAAACTCATTTGCCCCCATGGTAGAACATATCCCATGAATGCTGTCGCCATCATCAAGAAATAAATAAGCATTCCTATAATCCAAATGACTTCTCTTGGAGACTTATAAGAGCCATAATATAGTGCTCTAAAAATATGAATATAAACTGCAAGAAAAAACATTGAAGCTCCATTTGCATGAACGTACCTTATTAGCCATCCATAGTTTACATCTCTCATTATATGTTCAACACTCTCAAAGGCCAAATCTGCATGAGCTATATAATGCATGCCAAGTATGACCCCTGTAACAATTTGTGTAATTAAACAAAATGTTAAAATTCCTCCAAATGTCCACCAATAATTTAAATTTTTTGGTGTTGGATAATCTGTAAGATGATTTGCTAGTGTAAGTAAAGGTAGACGATCATTAAACCATTTTCCAATTTTTGACTTAGGAGTGTATTCATGATTGCTCATAATAATTATCCAATTTTTATAGTATTGTTATTAACAAATTCATATTTAGGAACTTCCATGTTAGTTGGAGCTGGTCCTTTTCTAATTCTCCCCGAAGTATCATAATGAGATCCATGACAAGGACAAAACCAAGCATTATAATCTCCCTTATCCGTTAAAGGCACGCATCCTAAGTGCGTACAAACACCAAGCATCACTAACCACTCTGGGTTTTTAGCTCGATCTTCGTCTTTCTCTGGATGTTTCAAATCTTTTAAATCTACTGCCCTAGCACTTTTTATTTCATCTTCGGTTCTTCTTTTTATGAAAACAGGTTTTCCTCTCCACAAAACTGTAATTGATTGGCCTGGCTCAATTGAGCTTATATCAACTTCAGTACTTGCAAGTGCTTTAACCGATGCATCAGGATTCATTTGATCTACTAGAGGCCAAACTGCAGCCCCAACCCCTACAGCACCTGCCGCAGCTGTCGCAGTTAAAATAAAGTCTCTTCTATTGGGTTTTTTTTTATCAGAATCCGACATCTTTATGTTTCAAATTTCTCTTAATATATGATTTCTTATAAGAAAAAACATATTTTTCCATGGCAACAATGACACACAAAAATACAATTTCTGTGCCTAAAATTGCTCTTTATGAGCCTGATATTCCACAAAATACAGCTGCTATAGCTAGAACTTGTTCATGTTTGGGAGCAATTTTAGAAATA
>CACDJC010000008.1 GCA_902552475.1 uncultured Pelagibacteraceae bacterium
TAACAATCTCCATTTTTTCCAACTGGAATTTTAAAATCTAAATTTTCATAACAATCATATGGTTGACTTTTTCTTAAATCCCAAGCTATGCCAGAACCTCTTAGCATTACGCCTGAAAAAGAATAATCCAAAGCATCTTGCTTAGATACAATTCCTATATCAACATTTCTTTGCTTAAAAATTCTGTTGTCTGTTAATAAAGTTTCTAAATCATTAATAATTTTTGGGAATTTGTTACAAAAATTTCCAATATCTTTTTCAAGACCTGTTGGTAAATCTTTGTGTACACCTCCTGCTCTAAAATAATTTGCATGAAGCCTAGATCCTGAAACTCTTTCATAAAAACCCATTAAAGTTTCTCTTTCTTCAAAACCCCACAATGTAGGAGTTAATGCGCCAACGTCCATAGCTTGGGTAGTAATATTTAATAAGTGACTAAGAATTCTTCCAATTTCACAAAATATGACTCTTATATATTGTGCTCTAATTGGCACATCTATATCCAGAATTTTTTCTATAGCTAGCGCAAAAGCATGTTCTTGATTCATTGGAGCTACGTAATCAAGTCTATCGAAGTAAGGGACGGCCTGAATATAAGTTTTGTTTTCTATTAATTTTTCCGTTCCTCTATGTAACAATCCTATGTGTGGATCAGCTTTTTCTACAATTTCACCATCTAATTGTAAAATAAGTCTTAAAACACCATGAGCAGCAGGATGTTGTGGTCCAAAATTAAGATTTAATGTTTTTTTTTCTTTAGTCATTATTCTTTAGTTTGATCTTTAATATATTTTGTACCTTCCCATGGACTTTCATAATCAAAGTTTCTATAATTTTGTTCTAATTTAACCGATTCATATACAACTTTTTTTTCGTTTTCATTGTATCTAACTTCATTATGACCTGTTAATGGAAAATCTTTTCTTAAAGGATAGCCTTTAAAACCATAGTCGGTTAATATTCTTCTTAAATCAGGATGATCTTTAAATTCAATACCATACATATCAAATACTTCTCTTTCCATCCAATTTGCTGAGGGGAAAACATCAACAATGGAAGAAACTATATCATTCTCCTTAATATAAAAATCAACTAATATTCTATTGTTATTTTCATGACTTAATAATAAGTAAACTAACTTAAATCTTCTTTCTTTTTGAGGATAATCAACAGCAGTAATTTCAATTAACTGTTTAAATTTTGTTTCTTTATTTGTCTTTAAAAAAAAAATAACATTTTTTAAGTCATTTTCATCTATATTAATATAAAGCTGGTCATGCTTTATTTTGGAGCTATTAATTTTTGTTGTTAATTCTGAATTTATGATCTTTTCCAGATCCTCTAAATTTTTCATTTTTATCTTTCTAAAGAACCTTTGTTCCTAATTTTTTTTTGCAGTTGCATAATTCCATATAACAAAGCTTCTGCCGAAGGAGGGCATCCAGGAACATAAATATCAACGGGTACTATTCTATCACATCCTCTTACAACTGAATAAGAGTAATGATAATATCCTCCACCATTAGCGCAACTTCCCATTGAGATAACATATCTAGGTTCTGGCATTTGATCATAAACTTTTCTTAAAGCTGGAGCCATTTTATTAGTTAAAGTTCCAGCAACTATCATTACATCGGACTGTCTAGGAGATGCTCTTGGAGCAGCACCAAACCTTTCTAGATCATATCTTGGCATTGAAGTTTGCATCATTTCAACTGCACAACAAGCCAATCCAAAAGTCATCCAATGTAACGATCCTGTTCTAGACCAATTTATTAAATTTTCAAAAGACGTTGTTATAAAACCATTTTCGCTAAAATCTTTGGCAAGTTGTTTAAACTCATCAGGAATTTTTTTTGATTTATCTTCTAATTTCATTTTACTCCCAATCTAAAGCTCCTTTTTTCCACTCATAAATAAAACCAACTGTTAAAATGAAAAGAAAAATCATCATAGAAATATATCCAAAAAAACCTATTTGACCTAAGCTTATTGCCCAAGGAAATAAAAAAGCTATCTCTAAATCAAATATTATAAATAAGATTGCCACTAAATAGAACCTAACATCAAATTCCATTCTTGAATCATTGAAAGGTTCAAATCCACATTCATAAGCAGATAATTTTTCTGGATCAGGTTTTTTTGGTGATGCTAAATAATTAATTGCAACAAACGCCATACTTAACCCTAAAGCTATTATTAAAAATAGAATTATCGACAAATATTCTTTTAAAAATTCCGCAAGCATTTTGAATCTATGTAACAACTATTATATCAACTAAAAGTGAAGATATGTCACATTTTTATCCCTTGTTTTACTAAAAAATTTGATGGCGGGAGTGAAGGGACTCGAACCCTCGACCCCGTGCGTGACAGGCACGTGCTCTAACCAACTGAGCTACACCCCCAGATTTTGGTGGGCAGTAAAGGACTCGAACCTTTGACCCCCTCGGTGTAAACGAGATGCTCTACCAACTGAGCTAACCGCCCAAAATCTTGGTACTAATACATCAACAGATTAATAATGTAAATTGTTTATTACTGAATACTGGCTTGAGATTTATCGTCTTTCTTAGTTTCAGATATTTTATCTACTTCTGTCCATTCCACAGGTTTAAGTTCTTTTGTTAAGGATAGTTTTAAAACTTCTTCAGCAGACTCAACAGGTATAATTTTGATATCTTCTCTGACTTTTTTTGGAATATCAACAAGATCTTTTTCATTTTCTTTTGGAATTAAAACTTTTTTAACACCCGCTCTATGTGCAGCTAAAAGTTTTTCTTTAAGTCCTCCTATTGGTAGTACTTGACCTGTAACAGTCACTTCACCTGTCATTGCAATATCTCTATTAACAGGAATATTTGTCATTGAAGAAACTATAGATGTAACCATCGCAATACCTGCGGATGGACCGTCTTTTGGTGTTGCGCCTTCAGGAACATGTATATGAAAATCTTTTTTTTCAAAAAAAGGTGGAATGACTCCATATTCTAAGCTTCTTGATCTTACAAAAGATTTTGCAGCTTTAACAGACTCTTGCATTACATCACCAAGTTTTCCGGTTATTTGCATTCTGCCTTTTCCAGGCATATTTACAGTTTCAATCTTAAGAATTTCACCTCCAAATTCAGTCCATGCTAACCCAGTAACAATTCCAACTTTATTTTCGGTTTCTAATTCACCAAATTTAAATTTTTTAACTCCAAGAAAATCTGAGATGTTTTTTTCACTTACTTCAACTCTGCTTTTTTCTCCATTAACTACTTTTTTAACAACTTTCCTTGTTACTTTGGATATTTCTCTTTCTAAATTTCTAACGCCAGATTCTCTTGTATAACTTCTTATAATTTCTTTTATTGTGCCATCTTCTAATTTTAGTTCTCCATCTTTAACACCATTATCCTTAACTTGTTTGGGCAAGAGATATTTATTTGCAATATTAATTTTTTCATCCTCTGTATATCCTGGAATACGTATTACTTCCATCCTGTCTAATAACGGAGGAAGTATATTTAAAGTATTGGCTGTTGTAACAAACATGACATCTGATAGATCATAATCCACTTCTAAATAATGATCGTTAAAAGTAGTATTTTGTTCTGGATCAAGAGCTTCTAGAAGAGCTGAAGATGGGTCTCCTCTATAATCATTTCCAATTTTATCAACTTCATCAAGTAAAAATAACGGGTTTTTTGTTCCAGCTTTTTTCATCATTTGAATAATTTTACCAGGTAAAGATCCAATGTAAGTTCTTCTATGACCTCTTATTTCAGCCTCATCTCTTACACCTCCTAAGGACATTCTTATAAATTGTCTGTTTGTTGCTTTAGCAATAGATTTACCTAAAGATGTTTTTCCAACTCCAGGGGGACCGACTAAACATAAAATTGGCCCTTTGATTTTTTCCATTCTTTTTTGTACTGCTAAAAATTCTATTATTCTTTCTTTAACCTTTTCTAAACCAAAATGGTCTTCATCTAAAGTTTTAAGAGCTTTATTTAAATCAATATCAACTTTATCTTTTTTAAACCATGGTAAATCTATCATCCAATCAAGATAATTTCTAACTACAGTCGCTTCTGCTGACATTGGACTCATATTTTTTAATTTTTTTAATTCTGATAAGCATTTTTTTTCAACATCTTTTGGCATTTTTGCTTTTTGAATTGATTTTTTTAAATTAGTTGTTTCGTCTTTACCATCTTCGATTTCACCCAACTCTTTCTGTATTGCTTTTAATTGCTCGTTTAAATAATATTCTCTTTGGGTTTTTTCCATTTGAGTTTTAACTCTTCCTCTAATTCTTTTTTCAACTCCAATTATACTTGTCTCATTTTCCATTATTTTTATAACAGCATTTAATCTCTTTTTAACGTCAAGAGTCTCAAATATTTGTTGCTTTTCAGATATTGTAGAATTTAAATTAGAAGCTATGTTGTCAACAATTTTTGAAGGATCCTTCAATTCTTTTATACTGTTAATAGTTTCATTAGAAATTTTTTTATTTATTGTTGTAAGTTTTTCCAATCTTCTGACAGCAGTTAAAGCTAAGGGCAACAAGTCTTCATCTTTATTAATAAAATCTTTCTGGTATTCAAATGTACAATTTATAAATTTTTCATCATCTTTAAATTCTAAAATTTTTACTCTTTTAATCCCTTCAACTAAAACTTTTACTGTTCCGTCCGGTAATTTTAAAAGTTGTAAAATGTTACTTTCGCAACCGTAGTTAAAAACATCATTCTTTTTTGGATCATCGACTTCTGAATTTTTTTGAGTAACAAGAATAATTTTTTTATCACTCTTCATTACTTCGTTAAGAGCTGTAATCGATTTATCTCTACCTACAAAAAGAGGTATTACCATGCTTGGAAACACTACTATGTCTCTCAAAGGTAGTAACGGTTGTGTGATTTTTACATCCATTTTTTAAATATGGATATTATATTATATATTGCAATAGGAAATTATTATTTATTAACTTATTTTTTATGCCGCAGATGTCTTATCAGTTTTAGTTTTTTGTTTTGAGTGAACAATAATAGGTTGAGATATACCTTTTACCGAGCTAGAATCAATGATAACCTCCTCAATATTATCTTGACCAGGTAAATCAAACATAGTTTTTAATAATATATTTTCAAGAATAGACCTTAACCCTCTTGCTCCTGTTTTTTTACTTATAGCTTTGTTGGCTATATCTTTAACTGCTTGGTCTTTAAAATTTAATTTAACACCTTCGAGTCTAAAAAGTTCTTGATATTGTTTTATTAAAGAATTTTTTGGCTCAAGTAAAATTTTAACTAAAGATTTTTCATCTAAGTCTTCTAATGTAGCTGTTATTGGTAATCTTCCGATAAATTCTGGTATTAATCCATATTTAAGTAAATCTTCTGGCTCTAAATTTTTCATCCATTCTCCTGTTTTTTTATCTTCAACATTTTTTACTTTTGCACCAAATCCTATTGAAGACCCTTTATCTCTTTGAGAAATAATTTTATCTAAACCAGCAAAGGCTCCACCACAGATAAAAAGAATATTTGTAGTATCAACTTGCAAGAATTCTTGTTGAGGATGTTTTCTACCGCCTTGTGGGGGAACGCTAGCAACAGTTCCTTCCATGATTTTAAGTAAAGCTTGCTGAACACCTTCACCAGATACATCTCTTGTTATTGAAGGATTTTCTGATTTTCTACTTATTTTATCAACTTCATCTATATAAACAATTCCTCTTTGTGCTTTCTCTACATTGTAATCAGCTGCTTGCAATAGTTTTAAAATAATATTTTCAACATCTTCACCTACATAACCCGCTTCAGTTAAAGTAGTTGCATCAGCCATTGTAAATGGAACGTCTAAAATTCTCGCCAAAGTTTGAGCGAGTAAAGTTTTTCCACATCCTGTTGGTCCAACCAATAATATATTAGATTTTGAAAGCTCAACATTTTTACTTGTTTTGTTTTCATAATTTAGTCTCTTATAATGATTGTGTACTGCTACAGATAAAACTTTTTTTGCATGTTTTTGTCCTATCACATAATCATCTAAAACTTTGCAGATATCTTTTGGTAGCGGCAAACCATCTTGATGTTTTACAAAATTATCTTTGCTTTCTTCTTTGATTATATCCATACAAAGCTCAACACATTCATCACAGATAAATACTGTTGGGCCAGCTATTAATTTTCTGACTTCGTGTTGGCTCTTTCCACAAAAAGAACAGTAAAGAATATTTTTATTATTGCTCATAATTTTTATAACGAATCAATTTTTTTACTTTATTACAAATGACTCATCTTTATCAAGCATAGGTTGTGGAAAAACTATATCTAGTTATTTATTCTCTTTTATCTACTACTTTATCTATTAGCCCAAAATCTCTTGCATTATCTGGAGTCATAAAGTTGTCTCTTTCTAATGCAGATTTTATTTGTTCAACTGATTTGCCGGTATGTTTTGAATAAATCTCATTTAATCTTTTCTTTAAAGATAAAACTTCATTTGCGTGAATTTCAATATCAGTAGCTTGTCCTTGAAATCCTGCTGATGGTTGATGAACCATAATTCTAGAATTAGGTAATGAATATCTTTTACCTTTTGCTCCTGCCGCTAATAAAAAAGAACCCATACTGGCTGCTTGACCAATGCATAAAGTTGTTACTTCAGGTTTAATATATTGCATAGTGTCATAAATACCCAGTCCTGCTGTAACTAATCCTCCTGGACTATTTATGTATAAAGATATTTCTTTCTTTGGATCTTCTGACTCCAAAAATAATAGTTGTGCCGTAACCAATGAAGCTATTGTGTCGTTAATAGGTCCTACTACAAATACTATTCTTTCTTTAAGCAATCTTGAATATATGTCGTATGCTCTTTCTCCTCTACTTGATTGTTCAACTACCATAGGGATAAGATTATTTAGGTGCTCTGGAATTTTTTTAGTCATAAACTGATTCGACTATCTTATACAACTTGTGATTACTTTTTGCTAACTTTTTTTTTGTTTTTTGTTTTCTTTATTGATGTTTTGGCTTTTTTTGATTTTGAAGGCGTATCTAATTTTTTAGTTTTTGCTTTTTTTTGATTTTCATCATCTAATTTATGATCGTCATGATCATGGTCATGTTTTATAAATTTTTCTTGTTCTTTTAAATTTTTTTCATTTTCTTCTTTTATAATTTTTTCAGCTTCACTCTTTGTAATGTTTTTTTTGTTAATTTTTGCACCCTTCTTAATCTCATCTAAAATTTTTTCCTCATATATCTGTCCACGCAAACTGTCTAAGGCTGTAGGATTTTTTTCATAATACTCTTTTACAATTTTTTCTTGACCTGGCATCATTCTAAACTGTTTTTGTATTTCAACATTTAATTCTTCCTGAGATACTTTTATATTATTTTTTTCACCAAAAGCGTTCAGTATTAGACCAGTTTTAATTCTTTTTTTTGCTTGTTCTTCTAAAGATTTTTTATTTTTTTTAAATTCTTCTTCTTTCATTCCTTGAGATAAAATTTTTGTTTCTTGTTCAATTAAATTACTTGGAAGATCATCCAATTTATTTTTTTCAATTTGTTCAATAATTTTTTTCTTTGTAATCATTGATAGAGAGTTTTTATACTCTTCATCAATCTGTTTAGATATAAGCTCTTTTAAATTTTTTAAATCCTTTGCTCCCATATTTTTTGCAAAATCATCATTAACAATTACTTCTTCGGGTTTTTTTACTGATACAATATTACATTCAAATGCAGCTTTTTTATTTACAAGTTCTTTTTCAGGAAAATTCTCAGGCAAACTTACTTCTACAATTTTAGTATCATTCTTTTTTACTCCTTCTAATTGACTATCAAAACCTTTGATAAATAAATCTTTTCCAAGTTCTAACTGAGTATTTTTTGCTTCATTTCCTTTAAACTCTTTGCCATCTACTGTCGCTTTATAATCAAATACAACTAGATCATTTTTTTTAGAGACATAGCTCTCTTCTGCATCTTTAAAATTTTTTTGGCTTTTTGCTATTTCTTGAATCCTTTTATCTGCTTCTTTTGGATCTATCTTAACAGTATATTCATCAACCTTAATTGTTTCTAAAGATGTTAGTTTGATATTAGGTAGCTCAGTAACTGAAATTATATACTCCAAGTCTTTACCCTCTCCAAAAGTTTTTAAATCTATTTTTGGTTGTCCCGCTGGTTTAATTTTATTTTCTTCCAGAGCTTTAGTTGTAGTTTCTTTTATCAACTTATCTATAACTTCTCCATAAACTGCTTTTCCAAACTGTCTTTTTATAATTTCAGTAGGTACTTTTCCGGGTCTAAAACCTTTAATAACAACATCTTTTCTTATCTCTTCATATTTTTCTTCAAGTTGAGTTGCTATGGTTTTTTTATCGATAAAAACTTTTAAATCTTTCTCTAAACCTTTTTTATTTTTTACAGTTACTTTCATAAATAAATAATGGTAGGCGAGAAAGGACTCGAACCTTCACAGCTTGCACTATTGGTTCCTAAGACCAACGCGTCTACCAATTCCGCCACTCGCCCAAATTATTGCTGCTTTATATATTATTGAACAAGTTTGTCCAATCCGAATAATAGTGTAAAAGTATAAAAATATATAAAAAAAATGATTGTTTCGCCTTGTATAAGTATCTGTAAAACGGACCCTGTTACAGGATATTGCTATGGATGTGCTAGAAATGAAAAAGAAAAAAAAACTTGGAAAGATCCAAAAACAACAGATGAGTGGAAAAAAAATAATATAGAAGAATTAAAAAAAAGAATGAACGGATGGCAGTTAGAAAGTTTTATAGAATCTTATAATCATAAAAATGAAAATGGAATATCTTTATTTAAAAAAAAATTAATTAATGAAACAAAGTAATATCGTACTCATAATATATATAATAGGGATAATTATTGGAGCTTTAGTTTTGGATATTTGGGGTGCAGACACAAGCATAAAAAAAGGATTGATAGCTCTTGGATGGACAGCTATTTTTTTAATCGCCTATTTCTATTCTGATAGAGAAAAAAATAATTAATTTTTTTTCGATGATAAATAATTTTAAGAATTTAAATAATAGAATTATTAAATGTAAAAAATGTCCAAGGTTGGTTAAATTTAGAAAAAAAATAGCAAGTGAAAAAAGGAAACAATATATAAATCAAAAATATTGGGGTAAGCCAATAAATGGGTTTGGGGACTCAAATGCTGAAATATTATTTGTAGGTCTTGCACCTGCTGCTCATGGCGGAAATAGAACTGGAAGAGTATTTACAGGAGATAAATCATCTGACTTTCTTTATAAATGTCTTTATAAAGCAAAAATATCCAACCAACCTCATTCCGTTGATTTAAATGATGGTTTAAAACTTAAAAATGCTTTTATTACAACTGCTTTAAAATGCGTCCCACCTGGTGACAAACCTACAAAGGTAGAACTTAATAATTGTTTTGGTTTTTTTAAAAAAGAAATTGAACTTTTAAAAAATCTAAAAATAATTGTTGCTTTGGGTAAAATTGCTTTCGATGCGTGTGTTGATTTTTATAAAAATAATTACAATTTTAATAAAAAAATTAAGTTTGGCCATAGTAAATTTTATCAACTTCCGAATAATATTTTGCTTATAGGGTCTTATCATCCTAGTCCAAGAAATGTAAATACTGGTCGAATTAATGTAAGCAAAATGACTTCTTTATTTAAAAAAATAAAAAAAATTATTTAGACAATTTTTTGATCAAAACCTCGGGTATTTTGGAAGGTTTACCATTTTTATTAACAGTTGCTAGACGTATTTCCGCTTCAACTAAATTCTGATTTTTTAGTCTAATAGATTGATTCATAATAAATGAAACTTTTTTTAAAGAATTTACTTTTGAGTATACATGTATTTTATCTTCTAATCTTGCTGGCTTTATAAAATTTATTTTACAAGATTTAACAATTATTAAAATTCCATATTCATCAAGAAGCTTTTTATTTGAATATCCTAATGAAATTATAGCCTCTGTTCTTGCGCGTTCTAAAAACTTGAGATAATTTGCATAATAAACGACACCGCCAGAGTCTGTATCTTCATAATATACTTTTATTTCATGCTTGAATTCTTTTTTCATTAAACAATAATATCAAATGTAACATTTTTTTTAATACAAATGATTTAAAATTATGAAGATATATATTATTTGGTTAATCGGTGTAATTTTATGGAATTATGGCTTTCCTGAAGCTAGACCAATTGAAGATGTTTTGGCTGCAATAATTTTGTCTTTTGTAAGCTTCGGCCTAAAAAAATATTTAAAGTTTTAAATTAATTAGAAGAAAAATATATATTTTGATAATAAGCTATAGCAGATTTTTTTGAGTTGTCAGTATCTGACATAATTGCTATTCCACTTAACTCATCAACATCAAGATCATGAAATTTTTTAAAATCTTCTTTTACATTTGCTTTTACGGTCACCCATTTATTAAGATTTTCTTTTGTTGTTGACAAAACATTATCTACTGATTTTTTTGTATAAGGGCTTGGCCAATTCTCACCAACATTTCTATTGCTAGAAAAAACGTAATTTACAGCTCTGTTTGATAAAGCAGTTGAACCTGTTTTTTTTATGACGAATACTCTAGCAGAAAAATCATGGCCTTTTTTAGTGTCTTCTTTAATGCCTTTAAGATCCATTTCTATTTTCCAAGTTATGTTAATAAAAGGCGTTTTATTCAAATCAATCTTTACTTCTTTTCCAACTCCTGAAGCGGCATTGTTAGCTTCTGCTTTTAGATAATTTCCATTTTCATTATTTCCTACACTATAAAATGTTTTGGAATCCGCTCCTCTAACTTTTCTAACTTTTAAGCCGTCTAATTCTTCTTGAGTAAAATCAAATATTGATAAATTATCTGCACTAACTGTAGAAATTGAAAAGATTAATAAGACTATAATTTTTATAATTTTTATTATCATGAGGTATCTATATTTTAGAATTATTTTATTTCAATGATTTTTTAAGGCAACAATACAATTTTTGGTGATGAACAAGTTCCATCATGAATTTCTTTAAAAGCTTTAGCGCCTTTTTTTAATTCTCTATACTCAATCCAATTTAATTCACCAATTTTTTTATCAGCTAAAATTTTAATTGTATTTTCAAAATCTTTATTTGTATAACAATATGTTCCTATAAAAGTAACTTCTTGTAGAGTTGCTTTTCTAAAATTAAATTGACCTGATGGTTGAGTTAAACCAATATGTATTATAGTTCCTCCTGGTTTAACAACTGAGATAGCTTGTTGTCTGGATACTTCTAATCCAACTGTATCAAAAACTATATCAAAACTATCATTTTTAATCTCTTTATCAGTTGGACCGACAAATTTTGCATCAAAATGTTTTGAACATTCATTCAATCTGAGCTTATTTGGGTCAGACATAACTATATCTTTATTTCCTTTTATTTTAGAAAGTATTAATGAGCATAATAAGCCAATTGCTCCTGCGCCTTGAACTAATGTTCTGCACTCTGAGATAGGTTTTTTTAGTGAACTTTCGCCCATTAAAACCGCATGCAAAGATACAGCTGTTGGCTCTGCTACTGACGCTTCTTTAATATTTAATCTATCTGGAATTTCGTAAATATTGGTTTCTGGTACCTTAATTAATTCAGCAAAAGCTCCTTGTCTTTCATACGGTATATTCATTCCTAACAAAACACGGTTTGGACAAAGATGTTCGCTTCCACTTGTGCAATATTCACATTTGCCACAAGTAATAAGAGGATTAAGAACTGCATTTTTATCTTGAAACTTTCCGTCTAAAATTTTTCCACTGACCTCATGACCTAATATAAGAGGAGGAACTCTTCTCTCATCTTTTCCATGATAAGCATGCATATCTGATCCACAAATACCTGAAGCGTGTACTTTCAAAATACTTTCACCTTCGGTTTTAACAGGATCTTTTTCTTCTCTATAGGTTAGCTCCTGAGTATCAGTATATACCAATGCTTTCATAATTATTTTTTGTTATTAAGAAGATAATATATTAAAAATGAAATTAAAGAACCAATTAACCATGAAAATGTTTTTATATCTTGAAAACTATAATTCCATAATATTGAGAATGAAAAAATAAAACCTATTATCAAAGAATATAAAGCTTTATAGTTCCATCCATTTGAATAAAGGTAAATATTATTTTCTCTATCAAAAAATAAATCTTTATGATTTATTTCCTCTCTTTTCACAAAATAATAATCCGCAATTATGACACCAAAAATAGGCCCAAAGAAAGCACTTAATGAATTTATCAATGATGCTGCCCCCACCAAACTCAAAATAGAAGGCCATAATCCTGCAACGATTAGACCTAATAAAAAAACAAACATACCAAAACTTTTTAAATCTAATTTGCTAGGCATTAAGTTAATTAATGTGTTTTGTGTAGGTATATAATTACTTATTAAATTAGTTGATAAAGATGAAAATAATATAAATATTAAAACAATAATTGTTAAAAAAGTATTATCTATTTTGCCAATTATATCCATTGGCTTTGTAATTAACTGTTCAGCTCCCATAAGTTTTTGATTTAAAATTATATCTACTCCTATTACTATAGTTGTAGATAACAAAGAAAACACAATCATATTTAACAATAAGCTTAAATTTCCAAATCTAAGAGCATCAGGAGATTTAACATAACGAGAAAAATCACCGAAACTAATTATGATAATTGAAAAATAAGAAAAAATAGTTCCTGTAACTATAATGAATGGCATAATATTTTTTTTAGAAATCATTTCAATTGAGCTTGTATTTAGTTTTAAAGATTGAAAAACTTCATTGTAATTTTCAGAAATTAAAATAATTAAAAATATTATTAAACCTACGTAAACAAATATTGCTGAAAAATTTAAAAATTTTTTGTTAAATCTTTGGCCATTTGAAAAAATTAGATATTGAATATAAAAAGAAAAAATTAAACTAAACCAATCAATAATATTTAACTCTAAAAAAAATGATAAAAAAAGTTCGCTTTCTAAAATTTGTTTATCAAAATTATAATAAATAAAAATTCTAATTAGATAAGCAATTGATTTGGATATAAAAAATGTTTGAACTCCAAACATAAATATTCCTACTAGCGCTCTTATAAAGCCTATATATTTTGCTCCTGATAATCCCATTGACATTCTAAGTAATACTGGGAATGGAATTCCGTGTTTTTGAGATGGATGTCCAACTAGGCTAACCAGAATATAGATCATCAAAGATGCTACCAATGAACCTAGTAGTACAATTCCTGAATTTAAATCGTAAATTAAATACAAAGATGCAATAAGAGAAAAACCTATTACAGTCTGAATAGTATTTGCCCAAAAACAAAAAAGATCACCAGCTTCCCAGTTTTTATTACTAGGGTTTACAGCTGCTAATTCAAAATTTCTTAAATCTATATTATGACTCACCTAAAGTCATAATAATCATATATGATTTACTGTCCATATAAGACTGTAGGTAGCCATAAAACTATTTTTGGAAAAATAATAATAATTATTAAGCCAATAACTTGAAGTACCATAAATTGCATCATGCCTAGATAAATATCTTTTAAATCCCATTCTGGAACAACTCCTTTTAAGAAATAAGCTGAAAGTGCGACTGGTGGAGAGAGCCAAGCGGTTTGAAGATTTACAGCAACTAATATTGCAAACCAAGTTAAATTAAATCCTAATGCTTCAATTAGTGGTAAAATTATTGGAACAATAATCATTACTATTGGGACCCACTCTAATGGCCAACCAAGTAAAAATATTACAACCATTACAATAGCTAAAATAAAATATCTATTCATTTCTAATGATAAAAGAAAATCTGTTAAAACCATTGGTGTTCCAAGTCTTGCGAAGACAGCACCAAAAAAATTTGAAGCCGCTACTAGAACCATAATTAATGCTGTAATTTCTAAAGTTTTTACTAAAGCTTCTTGTAATTTTTTTAAAGTTAATTTTTTATATGCCAAACTAAGCAACAATGCTCCCATAGCACCACATCCTGCTGCTTCTGTTGGTGTTGCAAATCCAAATAAAATACTTCCTAACGCTGCAAAAACTAATGCGGCAGGA
Organism: uncultured Pelagibacteraceae bacterium; assembly: GCA_902552475.1. Classification (GTDB taxonomy): domain Bacteria; phylum Pseudomonadota; class Alphaproteobacteria; order Pelagibacterales; family Pelagibacteraceae; genus Pelagibacter. The sequence continues at coordinate 14,131 of CACDJC010000008.1, forward strand.
GGAACTAGTCCTAAGAAAAATTCTACCCAAACTTTTCCCATACTTTTTGCTCTCATCTTTTCAGGTAATGGGGGTCCTAATTTTGGATTCATTGCACATCTTATTGTCGTGTATGCAGCATATAAAGAAGCCAGAAGTATACCTGGCAATATAGCTGCAGCAAATAAATCAATTACTGGAATTTCCATAATAGGTCCCATAACAACTAACATGATGCTTGGAGGAATTAAAATTCCTAAAGTCCCGCCAGCGGTAATAGTTCCTGCTGCAAGTCTCACATCATATTTTGACCTATTCATTGATTTAGCAGCCATAATTCCTAATATTGTTACTGATGCCCCAACAATTCCTGTTGCAGCAGCAAATATCACTGAAACAAATAATACTGCATAGTATAAAGAACCTTTTACTCTAGCTAACATTAGTTGAAATGCAGAAAATAATCTTTCCATTAAACCAGCTTGTTCCATCATTATTCCCATAAAGACAAAGAGTGGGACAGCGGCCAAAGTTTGTTCGGTCATGACCATCGAAAACTGTAATGTCATGAGGTAAAAAACTAATTTTCCAAACCCTAAGTATCCAAAAACAAAACCCAAAAATATTAGTGTAAATGAAATTGGAAATCCTATGAATATAGAAAAAAGCATTACACCAATTAAGATGAAACCTAAAATTGCAGGATCAATTAAATGAGATATCATTAATTACCTGGCCATCTTCCTTTTATCATAGCGTAATAACTTTTTAAAATTTCTGATAAACCTTGAATAAGTAAAAATATTATTCCTAACCATAAACATGATTTAATTGGCCACATGTAAGGCATCCAGGTAGTATCCATTCCTCTTTCATTTCTCATTATAGATTCTTGAACAAAACCCGTAGTCATATAAAGAAATACGATCAAACCTGGAAAATAAAACAAAAGATACAATATAAAATCTATTTTACCTTGGTTTTTTATTTTAAAGTTTCTATATAAAAAATCTGCTCTAATATGAATTCCTTTTGATAATGCATATCCGGCACCAAGCATGAATAATGCACCATATAAAAATCTGCTAATGTCGTATGCCCAAATAGTAGGAGCTAAAAATAATTTTCTTGCAAGAACTTCATAAGTCATTGCTAAAATAAGTGGAAAAGTAATCCAACAGACAATATTGCCAACCAATTTACTAAACTTATCTATGTTAATAATTGTTGATGCCATCCATTTTGGCATATCTTTGGGCATTTTTGTTGAAACGCCTCTTCTTTCAGCAATCATTTCATCTGAAATATCAAGTTTAGTTTTTTTCTTAGTCATAAATATGAGGATTAAACACAAAGCGGGTTTAACTAACCCGCTTTGTAAAAAATTAATTTATATTTTTACTTTAATGTTGCTGCGTGAGCCATTCCTAGCTTCGCATTTGACATTTGAGCACCACTCCAGAAAGGAACTGCTATATCAGCAAATTCTTTCATTGAAGAGTAAACTTCATTAAAGAATGCATTATCTTTTGCATTTTTATTTAAAGTTGCTTTTGCTGCAGCCATATACTCAGTGAAATAATCAGAAGGAGTATCTTCTAAAATTACACCATGCTTAGTAGTTAATTCTCTTAAAGCTTTTCCATTTTCATAGATTCTGTAGCTTAAAGATTTAGCTAATGAAGCGTTAGCTGCTACTTCTAAAGATTTTTTTTCATGATCAGATAAACTATTGTAAGTTTTACCAGTCATGTAGAAGTCAGCATTTACTACTACTTGGTGTAAACCTTGTAGGTAGTAATGTTTAAGAACTTTTTGGAAACCAAATACCATATCAGGTTTTGGACAACACCATTCAGCTGCATCGATTGTTCCAGCTTGTAGTGCAGGAAGAATGTCTCCACCACCCATTGCTACTGATGCTATACCAATATCTTTATATGTTTGACCTGGAATTCCTGGAGGAGTTCTGAACTTATAAGTTCTAAAGTCATCCATATTTTTAATTTGCTTTGGAAACCAACCTAAAGCTTCAGGTCCAACAGGTTGAAGCATAAATCCTTTTATGTCTCTTCCCATTTCTTTCCATAATTGGTCGTATAACTCTTTTCCACCACCATACTGAAACCATGATAAGAAAGCTAAGTTATCAATACCAACTCCACCTCCTGCTACTGGAGAACCAAATAGCATAGCAGCTGGATGTTCACCTGACCAATAGTGTGTCCAAGCAAAACCACAGTCAATTAACCCTTTGTCAACAGCATCGAGAGTTTCTTTAACTCCTACAACTGTTCCTGCAGGCATAATTTCAAATTTCAAAGAACCACCTGTAAGAGCAGTAACAGTGTCAGTAAAGTCTTTTAACATTACAACTTCATCTGCTTTTGCACTAATTACAGTTTGGCACTTTAATGTTTTTGCTGCATTAGCATTTGAAATAAACCCAAACACCAAAAAAGTAGCAAAAAACATTGAAATGATTTTTTTCATTATTATCCCTCTCTGTTAAATTAAAGTCGGGAATTAAACATAATTTTAAAGATTTTGAAAATGATTATTTTTTTTAATTCAACCTGTAGTTTAACTATCTTTCTTTTCATTCTTCTCTATAGAATAATTCCAAACTTCATCTCCAATTAATTTAGATATGGCTGAAAAATCAGTGTTCGAATAACCTTTTTCACAGAAATCTTCATAAATTTTTAAAGCCATTTCGCCCAAAGGAGTTTTAGCTTTAACTGATTTAGAAATAATATTTGCAAGCTTTAGATCCTTAGTCATCATTGCTGTTGAAAAACCTGGTCGATAATTATTACTTGAAGGAGTTCCTTCAATTAATCCTGGCACAGGTGGATAAACAGAAATTGGCCAACTATTACCTGAAGCATTTTTCATTATTTCATGAACCTTTTTAACATCTATATTAAGTCTTTTGGCTAACATTAGTGACTCGGATGCAGCAATCATTGTGATACCTAAAGACATATTGTTACAAATTTTTGCACCATTTCCGCAACCCATTTCACCAGCATGAAAAATATTTTTTCCCATTATATTTAATATGGGTAGTGCAATTTCAAAAGCTTCTTTGCTTCCACCTACCATTATATTTAATGTTGCTTTTTTTGCTCCCATTACCCCACCACTAACTGGTGCATCGATCATTTTAATTTTTTCTTCTTGAGCTTTTTTTCCAATTTTAATTGATGTTTCAATATCTATTGTAGAACAATCTATCAATAGGCAATTCTTTGGAACTTTTTTTATTATTCCATTTTTTCCCAAATAAACTTCCTCTGAATTTTTTCCTTCTGGCAACATAGTAATAACAAAAGAAAGATCTTGTTCTATTAAACTGTCAATATTTTTAGCAACACTTAAATTTTCTTTTTTAGCTTTATCAATCATAGTGCTAGAAACATCAAAAACTTTTACTTTTTTTCCCGAGTTAATTAAATTTTTAGCCATTGGAAGCCCCATATTCCCAATTCCTACAAATGCAATTTTCTCTGACATAATATTAATAAGATCTTATAAGTAATCTTATCTTAAAAAATAAATCAATAGATATTTAAATTTATCTATATATTAATAAGATAATACTAATTTATGGAAAACTTTGATTATATAATAATTGGTGCTGGATCAGCTGGTTGTGTTTTGGCAAACAGACTATCGGCAAATCCTAATAATAAAATTTTATTACTTGAGGCTGGAGGAAAAGACACTAATCCTTGGATACATATTCCTGGTGGATATTTTAAAACCATGCATAACCCAGAAACTGACTGGTGCTTTAAAACAGAGAAGGAACCTAATTGTGATAATAGAGAAATGGTTTATCCAAGAGGAAAAATTCTCGGTGGAAGTTCTTCTATAAATGGAATGTTATACATAAGAGGACAATCAAATGACTACAATTATTGGAGACAACTTGGAAATGTAGGTTGGTCATGGGACGATGTATTGCCTTACTTTAAAAAATCAGAAGATTTCCAATTCGGTGAAGATGAGTTTCATGGATCAGGAGGACCAATAAAAGTAGAAAAAATTAGAGCAACTTTTAAGGTTTTAGATCTTTTTTTAGATGCAGCAGAAGAATTTGGATACAAAAGAACAGAAGATTTTAATAGTGGAAACAATGAAGGAATGGGTTATTTTCCTTTTACAATAAAAAATGGTTTTAGATGTAGTACTGCAGTTGGTTATTTAAATCCTATTAAAAAAAGAAAAAATCTTAAAATCGTTACAAAAGCTCATACAAAAAATATAGAATTTGAAAATAAAAAAGCAGTTGGTGTAAACTATTGGCAAAATAATAAAATAGTAAATGTTAAAGCTAACAAAGAAATAATTTTAAGCGCTGGCACGATAGGATCTCCTCAAATTCTTCAAGTTTCCGGTATTGGGCCTGGTGATTTATTAAAAAATAATAACGTTGAAGTAATTAAAAATCATGCAGGTGTTGGGGCAAACCTTACAGATCACTTGATGCTAAGACCAGTATATAAAATAAAAAATTTAGAAACACTTAATGATATTTATTATAGCACCTTAAAAAAAATAAAAACTGGCTTACAGTTTTTTCTTTTTAGAAAAGGTCCTTTAACTGTGGGAGCGAGCTATGTTTGTGGGTTTATAAAAAGTGACTCAAGTTTAGAAACACCAAATTTACAATTTCACGTATCACCAGCAAGTACGGATCTATTGGGAAAATCTTCTCTTCATAAATTTCCAGCTTTTACCCCAACAATAACTAATGTCAGACCTACTAGCAGAGGATCAATAGAAATAAAATCATCTGATACTAGAACTTCACCAAAAATTAAAATGAATTATTTATCTACGGATGAGGACAGAGAAATTGCTGGAAAATCGATAAAGATAGTTCGTGATATTGTAATGAATTCAAAAACATATAGAGAATATCATCCTGAAGAACTAAGGCCTGGTATTAATATCACTGATAATGAAAAATTAGCTGTTGAAGCTGGTAAATTTGCAAACACAATATTTCATCCTGTAAGCACTTGCAGAATGGGAAATGATGAAAATGCCGTTGTAAATGACAGATTAGTTGCTCATGGATTAGGAAATTTAAGAATTGTAGATGCTTCTGTAATGCCACATATAACTTCTGGAAATACAAATGCTCCTACAATAATGATTGCAGAAAAAGCTTCAGATATGATAATTGAAGACAGCAAAATATGACTGAAGAAATTTTAATTTTTTTTCAAATTGTATTTATTGATTTAGTTTTGGCTGGCGATAATGCAATTATAATCGGTATGGTTGCTTCAAAGTTTCCTTTAGATCAAAGAAAAAAAATAATTTTTTGGGGTATTGGAGCAGCAATAATTTTAAGAATAATTTTTACATTAATTACAGCGTATTTGCTTCAAATTTCAGGTTTAAGATTAATTGGTGGATTATTACTTTTATATATTTGTTACAGATTATACGTAGATGTTGTTAAAGATAATTCGACTGAAGAAAACAATATAAAAGTTGATAACTCATCATTCTTTAAAGCAATAACTACAGTTATTATTGCCGATGTTACAATGAGTTTAGATAATGTTTTAGGTGTAGCGGGTGCTGCAAGAGACCATTATTTTCTTCTAGTTTTTGGTCTAGTTTTATCAATAATATTAATGGCTACAGCAGCTACTTTAATTTCTAAATGGATAAAAAAATACAAATGGATAGCATGGCTTGGATTAATTGCTATATTAATTGTTGCTATAGATTTAATTTATACCGATGTAAAAATACTTATTTAAAATGTACTTAAAAAAAATAAATTTAAAAAAAAAATATGCGTTAGTAACCGGTGCTGGGAAAGGTTTGGGTAGAGCTTGTTCTATTGCATTAGCTGAAGCCGGCGCAACAGTAATAGCTTTAAGCAGAACGCAAAAAGATCTTGATAGACTTCAAAAAGATATAAAAAAAGTTAAAGGAAAAATAATTAAAATTAATTGTGATGTAATGAACTACAGTGATTTAAAGTCTAAAATCGAAAAAATAAAATTTATTGATATTTTGGTAAATAACGCTGGCACAAATATTCCAGAACCTTTTGTAAAAATAAAACAAAGAAGCATGAACTATATAGTAGATTTAAATTTGAAAGCTGCATTCAATGTTGCGCAGTTAGTAGTAAAAAAAATGTTAAAAAATAAAAAAAGAGGTGGATCAATAATTAATATGTCATCACAACTTGGTCATGTAGGTATGACTGGTAGAAATGTATATAATATGACTAAATTTGGAATTGAAGGTTTAACTAAAGGAATGGGTGTAGAGCTTGCAACAAGAAATATAAGAGTAAATTCTGTAGCACCAACCTTTGTTGAAACTCCAATGGTAAAAAGATTTTTTAAAAATAAAAAATTTAAAAAACTTGCGATAGGGAACATCCCCATGGGTAAAGCTGCTAAAGAAAGTGATGTTGCAACTGCAGTTTGTTTTTTAGCTTCTGATGCTGCAGCGATGATTACTGGAACATCTATTTTAATAGATGGCGGTTGGACAGCAAAATAATGAAAAAAATATTGCTTATTATAGCAATTTTATTTCCTTCTAATTTATATGCAGTTGAGTTTATAGGTAAATTTGTACAAGGACATTTTATATTGGGCAAAACTGATCCTGGATCAAAAATTATTATAGATAAAAAAGAAATTAAAGTTTCAAAAGACGGTTTTTTTGTTTTTGGGATTGACAGAGATAGAAAGTTCAATTTTTTAATTACTAAAATCTATAATGGCAAAAAAGAAAAAATTACAAAAAAAGTTTTTAAAAGAAAATATAAAATTCAAAGAATTGATGGACTTCCTGAAAATAAAGTAACACCACCCGAAGAAGTTTATAAAAGAATAAAAAAAGAAAACAATGCAATTGGTGAAGCAAGAGCAATAAATTCAAATTTAGTATTCTTTAAAAATAAATTTATAATGCCAGTTGAGGGAATAATTACAGGAGTATATGGAAGTCAAAGAATATTAAATGGCAAACCAAGATGGCCTCATTACGGTATAGATATAGCTGCAGACAAAGGAACAATGATTTTATCTTCTGGTACTGGAGTCGTGACAATGGCTGAGAGTGATTTGTACTATACTGGCGGAACAATAATTATGGATCATGGACATGGAATTTCAACGATTTATTCTCATTTAGAGGATGTTTTAGTATCTGTTGGGGACCAAATAAACCAAGGAGATGTAATTGGAACTGTTGGATCAACAGGTAGATCTACAGGGCCACATTTAGATTTTAGAATTAATTGGTTTCAAACAAGATTAGATCCAATGTCTGTGTTAAAATAATGGGTTTACATTTTTCAAAAGAAGAATTCTCACAAAGAAAGTCTAATGTCATAAGATCAATGAAGAATGAAAATATAGATGCTTTGCTAATGTTTAGACAAGAATCTATGTATTGGCTTACAGGTTATGATACTTTTGGATATGTTTTTTTTCAAACTTTAGTTTTAGACCAAAAAGGAAACACAATCTTACTAACAAGAGCTCCTGACCTAAGACAAGCACAAAATACTTCTAACATAGAAGATATTAGAATATGGATTGATAAAGATGATTCAAATCCAACAGATGACTTAAAAATTATTTTAAATGAATTAGATTTGAAAGGAAAAAAAATAGGTATTGAATATGAAGCTTACGGTTTAACTGGAAGAAATGCCCTTAAATTAAATAAATCAATAGAAAACTTTTGTTCTTTTGAAGATAAATCAGAATTAATAACAAAATTAAGAGCTGTAAAATCTGTAGAAGAAATAAATTATGTAAGAAAGGCAGCTCAACTTGCTGATAGAGCTCTAGATGAAGTTTGGAAATGTGCAAAAGCTGGAGTTAACGAGTCTAAAATTTTAGCTGAAATGAATAGAATTATATTTGAAGGTGGTGGTGACTATCCTGCAAATGAATTTATAATTGGCTCCGGTAAAAATGCTCTTTTATGCAGATATCAATCTGAAAAACAAATTTTAAATGACAAAGATCAGTTAACAATCGAGTGGGCCGGTACTTTTAAACATTATCATTCAGCAATGTTTAGAACAATACCTATCGGCAAGGCTGAAGAAAAACATATAAAAATGCATGAAGCCTGTGTTGAAGCATTAAAAAATTGTGAAAATAAATTAAAACCTGGAAATAGAATTGGAGATGTTTTCGATGTTCATGCAAAAACATTTGATAATCTTGGTTTTAATAAAGCAAGAATGAATGCGTGTGGCTATTCTTTGGGTGCAACTTTTTCTCCAAATTGGATGGACTGGCCAATGCTTTACACCGGAAATCCATATGTCATACAACCAGGTAATGTGTTCTTCATGCACATGATACTTATGGATTCTGATAATAAATTAGCCATGAATTTAGGTGAAACATATCTTGTAACAGAGAATGATAATGAAAGATTGGGACAACAAAAGCTTGATCTAGTAATTTTATAAAAAAAATGAACAAAAATAATTATGCAATTTTTTTAATAATAATTTCTGTTTTTTTTGCACATATTATGATTGCCTCAACAAAATTGGCTCAACTTGAAGTAAATGTAATAACTGCAGCACTTTTTAGATTTGTTTTTGGATTGATTATAATTTCTCCAATAATAATAAAATCAAAATTTTCTGTATTTAAAACCCAGAACTTAAAATTTCATTTTGTCAGATCATCTATAAATCTTCCAGCAATGTTGTTGGGTTTTGGATCAATATCTTTAATACCAATTGAAAAATTCACGGCCATTCAATTTATTGTTCCATTTATTGTAACAATACTTGCCGTAATGTTTCTGGGAGAAAGAATATATATTTATAGAACAATTGCGTTGATATTGGGTTTCGTTGGAATGCTAGTTATAATTAGACCAGGTATTATTGATATATCTTTAGGAGTTTCAATGGCTTTGGGATCATCATTTTTTTGGGCAATTGTAATAGTAATGACAAAAAAAATGTCTGCTGATGATAGTGCTATAACAATACTGGCCTATCAGTATGTTTTTATGATTATTTTTATATCAATTCTGACAATATTTTTCTGGCAAACTCCATCAATAAAAACTCTAGGATTTTTATTTTTGGCAGCATTTACAGGAACAGTATTTCACTTATGTATCAATCACGCTTATAAATTAGTTGATGTAACAATGACACAACCATACTCATTTTTAGGCTTAATATTTTCATCAATACTTGGTTATTATATCTTTAATGATATTCCAGATTTATACACTTGGTTTGGAGCCTTTATAATATTTATAGGAGTATTGATAATCACTTATAGAGAAATGAAATTAAAAAAAGAAATTGTTAGCAAGGATTTGAATATTAACCCTTAAAATTTATTTTCATAAATTTTTTTATTCTTCTGGCGCCTTCTAAAATGTCTTCGGTGCTTCTTGCGTATGAAAATCTAATTGTTGAATTACCTCTCTTTTGATCAAAATCTAATCCAGGAGTAATTGCCACTCCAGCTTGTTCCAAAACATCTTTGCAAAATTTTAAACTATCATTGCTAAATTCAGAAATATCAACATATATATAAAAAGCACCATCAGGTGGTGAAAAAGTTTTTAAACCAGCTTTTGGAAGTTCTTGTAATAATATTTCTCGATTTTTTTTATATACATTAATGTTTTGCTCTAACTCTTCTTTTGCATCCATTGAGGCTAAAGCTGTTAATTGGCTTACATGAGGTGGGCAGATAAATAAATTTTGCGCCAGTCTTTCTACATGTCTTACATGATCTTCTGGAACTACCATCCAGCCTACTCTCCATCCTGTCATTGAAAAATATTTTGAAAAAGAATTAATTACATAACAATCATTTGTTATTTCTAGTGCGGAAGTTGGTTTGTTTTCGTACTGAATTCCATGATAAATTTCATCACTAATAAAACTAGCATTGTTTTCTTTTGCAGAGTTTATAAGGTTAGTTAATGATTTTTTGTCAATCATTGATCCAGTAGGATTTGCTGGTGATGCTACTAATATGCCGTGTAAATTATTACTATTAATATCATCTGGAATTGGTTGAAATTTATTTTCAATTTTAGTTTGGATATCAACTGGTATTAAATCTTGAGATTTTAAAATTTGTCTATAACTAGGATAACCAGGTGAGGCAATACCCACTCTATCCCCTGCATTAAATAAAGTTGCAAAAGATAAAATAAATGCGCCCGAAGAACCTGTTGTGATAATTATTCTATCTGGACTTATTTTTAAATTATACCACTTACCATAAAGTTTAGATATTTTATCTCTCAAAGACGGCAAACCTAATGTAACGGTATAACCAAGATTATTTTTTGAAATTTCTTTTGATATAAAATCTTTAGCTAATTTAGGGGCTGCTGTACCTGGTTGGCCAACTTCCATATGAATAATATTTTTACCAGAACTTTCTGCCTTCCTGGCAGCCTCCATAACATCCATAACAATAAAAGGATCTACATTGCTTCTTTTTGATTTTTTCATTTTTTAAAACGTTTCTATGCTGCCTATAACATTTAAATCCTTGTCGGCCACAACTATTTCACCGGAAGAAACACCTATATTTAATAAAGATAAAATAACAACATAATGAGTTACAAAAATAATATTTTTGTCGCTATCCCATTCTTTTACAAATTTTTTTAAATCTTTAATCTGCTTTTCTTCATTTTCAGCAAACCTTGGGTCATAAAAAGAATTTAAAGCTTTAAATATTTTATAATTTTCAAAAGCAAGATTTGCAGTATCCTTACATCTGCACCATTGGCTAGATAAGACTCTATCAATTTTTATATTATGATCTCTAAAAAATTTTCCTATTATCATTGATTGTTCTATCCCAACTTTGTTTAAATTTCGCTGAGTAGAGCAGTCATCAATTTTAAAATTTTTAGGATCGCCATTTCCTGGAGCGAGTGCATGTCTTATAAATATTATTTTACTTCCTTCTTTCAAAGAGCTTAAAATGTTTTGATCAGAAAATGCCGGGTTAATCAAAAATAAAAATAAGAAGGCTATAGTTGTTAACTTCTTCATTTAATTTTTTTTTTTATTTCTCTTTCGCAAATTTCTTTTGCTTCTTTATCAGATATTTCTTTTGACATTTGTTTTTTAACTATGGTGCATGCTGATATAGATTTTTTTAATCCAAATTCACCATAATTTATTCTAGTAAAATAAAGGGCAACAATTGCAATTATAATAAATATTATAAATTTATAATTTTTTTTCATTTATATTTCTGATCTGGCCTTAAATCTTTCATAAGCTAATCTTGTATATATTCCAATATTTAAAAAAGGTTGTGGTGGTAGCCAATTTGGTTTTTTTCTTTGATTTATTACTTCAATTTCATTTGATTGCTGATTAGATGCCATTATAGCTATTTGTTCTCCAAACAAAGTTCCCGCACCAATTCCTGATCCATTGTAACAACCAGCAGCATAAATATTTTTTTCTATCTTTTCAAAAATTTGAGAGCTATTTCCACTTCGACAAACTATTCCTGACCAACTATGTTCAATTATGTTTTTTGGTAAATTTGGAAATCTTTTTTCTATACCATACTGATGTTTTTTTATTCTTTTTGACAAATCGTTTGAAGTCATTAAGTTAGGATTTGTTAATTCTGCAGTATTTCTTATTAAAATTCTTTTATCATTTGTTAATCTAATAGTTGCACCCATAGGTCTAATTGGCAAAACTCCCCATTCTTTTGGGTAGCCCAAATTATTAAGCTCTTCATCTATCAAAGGTCTTGTCATGCTAGCTGTTAAAGTTATAGGAAAACTATAGTTCTTTTTTACTTTTAAAGATCTTAAAAATCCATTGGTACAAAAAATAATTTTTTGAGTTTCTATAATATTATTTGCAAAATTGCAGATGATTTTATCATTCATTTTTTTCCAATTTAATAATTGTGTATTTTCGAAAAGTTTAACATTGTCTGGCAATGTATCTATCATTGATCTAATTAATTTACCTGGATTTAAAAGAACTCCACCCTTAGTATAAACTGCAACATTATAAAATGATGTGCCTAACTTTTTCTTTATTTCGTCTTTGTAAATTAATTTATTTTCGTAATTTAAGTTATTTAATAATCTACTAAAAGATTTTGCTTTAGCCTCATCTTCAATTTTTGAAGATGCAAAATATTTTCCACTTTCATTCCAATCACAATCTACCTGATGCTCTTTAATATATTTTTTTACAGATTTTATTCCTAATTCATAAATTTTTGTTTTTTTTTTATAATTTTCAATATCACTGTTTGAAGTAAAACCATCATTTAACGTAGTATCTACTAAATAACCTGAATTTCTGCTGCTACCCCCTTCGCCTGCCAATTGAGCATCAACAATTATAATTCTTTTGTTTTTATCTATTTCTGAAAGTTTTCTTGCTGCTGATAAACCTGTGTAACCTGCTCCGACGATTAAATAATCTGATTTTAAATTTTCATTTAATTTTTTTATATTTAATCTTTTAGGTAACTGATTGAGCCACCCACATCCATTGTCATTAATTATTTTCAATTTAAATATTTTGTTCAATAAGTAGAGAAATTGATAGAGAAGTTCTCAAGGATAATATTTATTTAATTTGTTGCTTCTTTTTGAGGCTTCATGTCGCTTTTATTAATTCCAGCAACCTTTACAGGTTTTTTCATTGCATCTCTTCTAAAAGGTTCTCCAAGTTCTTGATTAAGAATTACTTCAATAAAAGTTGTAATACCTTTTTTTTGATCTTCGCAAGATTGTTTTAAAGCTTTTGTTGTTTCTTCCATTGTTTTAACAGCAACACCTTTTAATCCACATGCATTAGCAACTTTTGCATAACTTAATTCTGGATCTAATTCAGTTCCAACAAAATTATCATCAAACCATAAAATTGAATTTCGTTTCTCTGCTCCCCATTGGTAATTTCTAAAAATTACCATTGTAATAGCTGGCCATTCTTCTCTTGCACAAGAACTCATTTCATTCATGCTTATTCCAAAAGCTCCATCCCCGGCAAAACCAATAACAGGAGTATCTGGACATCCAATTTTTGCACCTAAAATTGATGGAAATCCATATCCACAAGGTCCAAATAAACCAGGAGCTAAATATTTTCTACCTTTTTCAAAAGTTGGATAAGCATTGCCTATTGCGCAATTATTTCCTATATCGCTAGATATAATTGCATCTTCGGGCATACCAGCTTGTATTGCTCTCCATGCTTGTCTTGGTGACATTCTATCTTTATCCCTTTTTCTTGCTTCTTTATTCCAAACTGTTCCTGGATCGTCATCTTCATGATCCAAACTTGTTAATGTTTGTAACCAAGCTGATTTAGTTTGATGAATTAAATTTTTTCTATCTTCTCGACCGTTATCACCAGCACTAGAAGAAAGTTTTTTTAAAATCTGTTGTGATACCATTTTTGCATCACCACAAATTCCAACTGTTACTTTTTTTGTTAAACCAATTCTATCAGGATTCATATCAACTTGAATTATTGTTGCTTGCTTTGGCCAATAATCTATTCCATATCCAGGCAATGTAGAAAATGGATTTAATCTTGTACCTAAAGCTAAAACAACATCAGCTTTGGCAATCAATTCCATTGCTGCTTTAGAACCATTATAACCCAACGGTCCAACAGATAGAGGGTGGTTTCCCGGAAAACTATCATTATGTTGGTAACCATTACAAACTGGTGCATCTAGTTTTTCTGCTAGTTTTTGACAATCTTCTATGGCATCACCTATCACTACTCCAGCGCCAGATAAAATAACTGGAAATTTTGCTTCTGATAAAAGTTTAGCTGCTTTGTCAATCGCTTCAGATCCACCGCCTTGTTTTTCAAATCTTACTATTGGTGGGATTTCGATATCAATTACTTGAGTCCAATAATCCCTTGGTACATTTATTTGTGCAGGAGCAGATCCTCTAAATGCTTTTTCTATAACTCTATTCAAAACTTCTGCCATTCTAGATGGATCTCTTACTTCTTCTTGATAGCAAACCATATCTTTAAATAAATTCATTTGTTCTACTTCTTGAAAACCGCCTTGACCCATTGTTTTGTTGGCAGCTTGTGGGGTCACTAAAAGTAAAGGTGTATGATTCCAATAAGCTGTTTTAATTGGTGTAACTAATCCTGTAATTCCAGGTCCGTTTTGAGCTATAACCATTGACATTTTTCCAGTAGCTCTTGTGTAACCATCTGCGATTAATCCACCATTCGTTTCATGCGCAACATCCCAAAACTTAATGCCGGCTTCTGGAAATAAATCTGAAATAGGCATAAAAGCTGAACCTATAATGCCAAAAGCATGTTCAATTCCGTGTTTTTGAAGAACTTTTATAAAAGCTTCTTCTGTTGTCATTTTAGTCATTATAAGACCTTTCTAAATTCTTTTTTTTAATTGTCAAAGAGCACGATTAATATATAAGATTGACCAAATTTCAAATAAAGAAATCGTCACTATGACAATTACAGATATTATTATTCATGATGAAAAAGATAATGTTGGCGTTGTAGTTATTGAAAAAATAACACCAAATCAAGACTGTAACTGCTGGATTATGGAAAATGACAAATCAGTAACAATTCAGTCAAAAAATGAAATTCCTTTGGGTCATAAAATTGCTATGACTGATCTAAATGAAGGTGATACAATTTTAAAATATGGTCACGATATTGGCAAAGTGGTCAAATCTATAAAAAAAGGTGAACATGTTCATGTTCATAATGTTAAAACAAAAAAATGGTAATTTATGGAAATTCCAAAAAGTTTTTTAGGCTATAAAAGAGAAAACGGAAGAGCTGGCACACGTAATCATGTGATTATTCTTCCCGTAGATGATATTTCAAACGCTTGTGCGGAGGCTGTAGCAAATAATATTAAAGGAACAATAGCTCTACCTCACTCTTATGGAAGATTGCAGTTTGGGGCAGATTTAGAATTACATTTTAGAACAATGATAGGAACAGGAAAAAATCCTAATGTTGCTGCTGTCATTGTTATTGGAATTGAGCCCAAATGGACAAAAAGAATTGTCGATGCAATATCAATAACTGGAAAACCAGTTGAAGGATTTAGTATTGAAGGTGTTGGTGATATAGATACAATAGCCAAAGTATCTAAAAAAGCTCAAGAATTTTCAATGTGGGCATCTGAAAAACAAAGAGAAGAATGCCCGTTAAGTGATTTATGGATTTCCGTTAAATGTGGAGAGTCTGATACTACTTCAGGATTAGCATCTAATCCTACTGTTGGAAATCTTATGGACAAATTAGAACCATTAGGAGTTCATTTATGTTTTGGAGAAACTTCAGAACTAACAGGTGCTGAAACAGTTTGTGAAAAAAGAGGTAAAACTCCAGAAGCACAAGCAAAATTTAAAAAAACTTGGAATGATTATAATGATTTTATACTTAGAGAAGCAACAGACGACCTATCCGAAAGTCAACCAACAGCTGGTAATATTGCAGGAGGATTAACTACTATTGAAGAAAAGGCTTTTGGAAATTTTCAAAAAATTGGAGGATGCCAATTTATTGATGTTTTAGAGCCAGCCGAAGAACTTACAAAAGGACCTGGACTATATTTTATGGACACATCTTCAGCTGCCGCAGAATGTGTTACTTTGCAGGCTGCAGGGGGATTTAATATTCATTTATTCCCAACTGGACAAGGAAATATAATAGGAAACCCTATCGAACCAGTTATAAAATTAACTGCAAACCCTCTTACAGCCAAAACTATGAGTGAACATATAGATGTAGATGTTTCAAAAATATTATCTAGAGAAATGAATTTAAGCCAAGCAGGTGATGAATTGATCAAATCTACAATAAGAGTGGCAAATGGTAGATTAACTTGTGCTGAAGCTTTGGGTCACAAAGAGTTTGTTATGACTAAACTTTATAGAAGTGCTTAAGTTTTAATAGCTTGTTTATATTTTTTTCTTGAATCTGAAATAAATTTTCTTATTACTGCTGCTCCAACTCCAAGAACTAAAGCCAGACCAATTGAAAAAATACCATAAAGAACAGGAACATTTATTGAAATATCTTTTATAAATTTAGCAAAAGTGCTCAATTCTTTTGTTCCATTTTTTTCAGAAACAAATCTAATTGTTTTTTCAGCAAAGAATGCGTCATAAGCAATTGCAACACCAACTAACAATAATAAAATTGCTAATATTGTTTTAAATTGTGAACTATCAACTCTTTCACCTAATTTTTGACCAATCTGAACTCCCAGTATTGAACCTAAAATTAATACCATAACAAGCATAAGGTCTATTGAACCATAATAAAAAGCATGAAGAATTGTTACAATTGCGCTAACAAAAATTGTAACAAATAATGAAGTTCCTGGTACTAGTTTGGTTGGCATACCAATTATATAAATCATAGCTGGAACTAAAATAAATGCTCCACCAATACCCATAATTGCAGCAAGATATCCTACTAAAAGGCCAATAATAATTGGTGTAAATATACTTTCATATAATTGAGATTTTTTAAATCTCATTCTAAAAGGAAGACCATGTATCCAATAATGTGAATGAAGTTTTTTCTTTACTGTTACTTTTCTTCTTGCTCTGTCAATTTCACCAACACCTTGGACTAACATAATTGTTCCGATGATTGCTAGAATATACATATAAGCTAAAGAAATAACGATGTTAATTTTTCCAATATCTTTAAAATAAGAAAAAGTAACAATACCTAAAACTGTTCCAACAGCCCCACCAACTACTATCATCAAACCCATTTTATAATCCAATGTACCTTTTAAATAATGAGTGGTTGAACCTGATACTGAAGTTCCTAAAATATTGTTTGCTTCATTGGCTACCGCATAAGATGGGGGAATGCCTAGAAAAATTAAAAATGGTGTCATTAAAAATCCACCACCTACTCCAAATAAACCTGAAAGAACTCCAACAACTAAACTAAGAATAAATATTAATGGAAGATTTACATAAACTTCTGCTATTGGAAGAAAGTATTCCATAAGAACTAATTATTCTTCTAGATAATTAATGTCAACAAAATGACTAAATATTAAAAAATGTTCCAAAAAGTATAATACCCCAGTAAGCAGCTAAGCCAAAATATATAGCTGTTTTAGCATTAATAATTGAATGAAAATTTAGGATTTGCTTAACATAAGTTTTAATATTTTTATTTAAATTGTTAAGCATACCAGGCAAGTACACCCAGATTAATTTTTTTGCAAGTATATTTTAATTAAAAAAGTAAAAATTTTTTAAAATATAGTCGCCCCAAAAACTTTAATCTCACCTCCTTCTTCACCTAAAACTAATCGCCCTACAAACTCTCCAGATATTTTTGTGCTAGTTTGTTTATAAAGTATGGTTATATGTTGGCCTCTTCTAAGGCAACCAAGAGCTTCGCAACTCTCTACCAATGAGGATATTAGTTCATTATTTGCCCACTGTTTGCCAAGCTCAACTTCATTAGCTCCATATAGCATTTGAGATGAAAAATCTTTAGTAAAGCCACCATAATCTTTTATGTTTGATGACTTAACTAGATTAGCCCATATTGGTTCGGCTATTTTAATTATTTCTTCGTCTGACTTATCTAGTAGACTCATTAAATTGTTAAGAGGCTTCTTTTTTCTCTTTTTCGTCAACTATGTGGTATACGGGTGCTTTTTCCATTGTAAATTTACCAGTTTTAGGATCGCGTCTTGATAAAGTTAAACAATGCCAGTTTTCATCATCTAATTTCATATGATCGCCTCTATAATAATATCCTGGCCAACGAGTTTCTTCTCTAAAAAGTGTATGTTCTGTAACACATTGAGATGTAAGAGTTCTGTGTTTCAGTTCCCAAGCTCTCATTAATTGGTGATAATCTTCAGCACCAACATTTTCAAGATCTTCTTGTAACCAACCTAACAATTCAAGACCTTTTTTTAGAGTATTTTCATTAGTCATATAATTATAACTTATTCCTCCAACGTATTCGTCCATTATTTTTTGAAGTCTCTGCAGGCCTTGTATAGGTGAAATATAGCTTGGAGAAACAGTTCCACCAGTAATTTCATTTCTCCCAACAGTATAATTATCTAAAGGTTTGTAGATAATTTTTTTAAATTCCTCACATTGTTTTTCACTAACATTAACACCTTCTGCCTTTTGTTCTTCAATGTATTTTACTGCAGCTTTAGCAGCTAATCTGCCTTCAGTAAATGAACCTGAAGAAAATTTATGCGCACTTCCACCAACTGTGTCTCCAGCTCCAAACAAACCTTCAACTGTTGTCATTCTGTTATAGCCCCAGAAATATTCAGGTGGTGCAATATCTTCGGGACCGCTAACCCAAGCTCCTGAACATGTTGCATGTGAGCCCATAACATAAGGTTCTGAGGTAGTTAATTCAGGATTTGTATACTTCGGATCAATGTTTTGCGATGCCCAAACAACAGCTTGACCAACTGTCATTCCTAAAAAGTTTTCCCAACCCACTGTTTCTAAGTGAGGATCTTGAAATGCTTCTTTAGTTACCATATGGATTGGTCCACCACCTGCCATAACTTCTTGAATAAATGCGTGGTTTCGTAGACAAGTAGGTGTTGGATGATGATCTATATATTCACCAACTAATTCTTTAGTTTTTTCGTACCATTTTTTTTCATAGTTTTCACCGTTTGCATTTTGAGTGTATGTTTTTAAATGTAAAAAATAAGCTCCAACTGGACCATAACCATCTTTAAATCTGCACAAAACAATTCTATTTTCCATTTGAGTCATTTTTGCTCCTGCAGCAATTGGAAGCGCGTATGCAGAGCCATTACTCCATGGAGCATACCATGTTCTACCCATTCCTTCTCCAACAGCTCTAGGTTTAAATATATGCGATGCACCACCAGCAGCAACAATTACGGTTTTTGCTCTGAAGACATAATAGTCTCCAGTTCTCATATTAAATCCTACAGCTCCACCTACTCTATTTTCTTTTGTTTCATCCATAAGTAGATGAGTAATCATTATTCTATTGTAAATTTTATCAGCAGATTTTTTTGCTGCTTCAGCTACTATTGGTTTATAACTTTCACCATGAATCATTATTTGCCATTTACCTTCACGTTGGTAACGACCAGTTTCTTTGTTCTTCATCATTGGTAAGCCCCACTCATCAAACATATGTACTGTTGAATCTACGTGACGAGCCATGTCATAACCAAGATCTTCTCTGACTAATCCCATTAGATCATTTCTCGCATATCTTACATGATCTTCTGGTTGATTTTCTCCCCATTGCATTCCCATGTAACAGTTGATTGCATATAGACCTTGGGCTACCGCACCACTTCTATCTATATTTGCTTTTTCTACACAAATAATTTTTAAATCTCTTCCCCAGTGTCTAGCTTCAAAAGTAGCACCAGTTCCAGCCATTCCTCCGCCTACAACAAGAATATCACAATCCTCAACTATAGTTTTTCTAGCCATTAATAATAAACCCCTTTTTTAAACGCACTTTTTTCGACTTTTGGAAGTTCTTTTTTCGTATTTAAACCTTCTGGTTCTGAATAAAGAATTTGTGAATTTATTTCACCTTGGTTTGGCTTGTCGCCATCTGCAAGTTTAGGAATAAATTTTCCCCAAGGTTTTGTTGTTATTGGAGATACAAAGTCTTTTACAGTTCCATTTCTAAATTTTATTTTCCAAGAGATTGTTCCTTTTTCTTCTTCTCTTCTAACTCTTACACTGTGGCCCATTGGAGCAAAGTCAGCATATCCACGAACATCTATTGCGTGGTTAGGACATGCTTTAACACAAGAATAACATTCCCAGCAAAAATTTGGTTCTATATTTTTTGCACGTCTTATAGTTTCATCTATATGCATGATATCAGACGGACAAATATCGACACAATGACCACAACCATCACAACGAGTCATATACACAAAAGTTGACATAATTTATTTTGCTCCTTTCAAAAACATACTAATAATGTTTTGGATTCTCTCTGCTTATACCCAATCCAAATTGTTTTGGGGCATCTGCTTCGGGTGGCAAATTGTCTCTGGACCCGTCAGCTTCAGCTAAATTTTTTTGTATCGCAGCTCCTGGTTTATAAAACATATGTGCAAATTTTGACCAATATACTCCACCAAATAAAACTAAGTTTGATACAATAAATAATACCAAAAATACTTTATCATCCCATCTTTCATTAAGATTTAATGATTGTAAGTAAGACCAAATTAGACCTGTTAAAGATGATGCGACAAGAGCAAGAACAAATAAATCAGCTTTAATAATTCTATACCAAGGTTGAGCTTCCGAATAGACATCTACTCTTAAAAAAAACCAAAACCAACCTCCTCCAACTACTGTCATAATAGCACCTACATGCCAAATGATAGGCCAAAAAGATGGTGTGTCTGAAGATGGATTTGAATAACAAAAAATCATTATTGCCGACCCTAACCAAAATAAAATTGTTCCATACATTCCAAGAAGGTGAGCTGCTCTTCTTTTGCCAGCTCCAAGTTCAGAAGTGGTAGCAATATCGCTAACTATTGTTTTTGAAATTACAGATATTCTTTCTCCAGTACTTAAAGTTTTTGTAGCAGATAGTTTTGCTTTTTTTGCATTTTCAAAAAAATACTTAACATTTTTTTTATGAATAATATCTACAAGGGTACCAATAACAATTAGAATAACCATTAATACAACAAAAGACTGCATAAATATTGGAGATATAGTTTCAGCTAATATTGCAAATGGATTAACAGATAGCATATGATTTTTCCCTTTCGAATAAAGTATTTAGTATAGTTAACAAAATAGATCAACCTCGGAATCTGGACATTTAGTATCGTAAATATATGAAAATTTATTTATTTTTTCGTATATAATGTTGTTTTGAAGGAATTACTCCTCTTACACCGCCCTGGGGATTTTCTACATCACCTTCTCTTCTTGGAATCAAGTGAATATGACAGTGCATAATCGATTGACCTGCTTCTTTTCCAGAATTAATACCAATATTAAATCCTTTAATTGATTTATCGTTATTTTCGACTTTAATTTTAACTTTTTTTAGTAATTGATTGCATCCTGTCACTTCTTCTTCGTTTAACTCGAAATACTCTTTTACGTGTCTCTTGGGTATGATTAAGCTATGATGATTTGAAACAGGATATGAATCAAATGTTGCATAAGCAAATTCATTTTCTTCAATAATATCTTCTTTCTTGGTTGAGCAGAATAAACAAGGATTATTGGGATCTTTCATGAAAATTAATTATTTTTTTGTTTCAGATTTATATATTTTTAAAAGTTTATTAAATACTTTTAAACTTTTTCTTTTCCATAGATTATCATCGATCGATGAAACAGATACTATACCTTTTCCAGATCCAACAACTAGGATTTCATCGAAACTGTTAATATCTTTTATAAATATGTTTTTGAACTTTATCTTAACCTTTTTGCTAAAAAACTTAATTGTTGAACCCTTGTAACAATCATTTTTAGGTGAAAATATTTTATTGTTTTTAACGAATAATAAATTAGATGTACCAGTCTCTAATATTTTTTTTCCTTTATAAAGAGCTATATCAAATTTTGTAACGTCTAGTTTACTTAATATTTTTAAAATTTTTTTGTATTTTAAATTTTTATAAGCAGCATCTACTCGTTTATAGTTTATTAGCTTAAGTTTGAAATTAGATTTGGGTATTGGCCTTTTGCGCAAAGAAATAGAAATAATTTTATTATTTGAGGCAACCCTTAATAAATGGTCATAATTTTTATTTTTTTTTAAATTTAATTTAATTAAATTTAAAATATTTTTTCTTAAATTTTTTTTTCTAATATTATATTTATTTAATGACTTAATTAAATTATCTATGTGAGTTTTATAGAATAGAATTTTTGCGGATCTACCTATTACACGCATCGTAGTAAAGATACCATATCCATTCCAAAGATCGCTAAATTTGATTTCTTTAAGATCTTTATGAAGATAAGATTTTTTTAATAATAAAGTTACCATTTTCTGTTAAAAAAGATTCTGGATGAAACTGAAAACCATATACATTATTTTCTTTATTTTCGATAGCCATTGGAATATTTGATTTAGCACATCTCATCGTTATTTTTATATTATTTGACTTATACGGTTCATGCAATTTTAAAGAATGATACCGTCCAACTTTAAATATTTTATTTTTTTTAAATAATTTACTTTCATTAGTTACTTTTACTTTTGACTGATAGCCATGAAAAATATTTTTTTGCTGAACTATTTTACCTTTTTCATTAAATAAAATTTGCTGATACCCAAGACAAATTCCAATAATTTTCTTTCTACCTTTGTATTTTTTATAAATCTTTGATGTTAATGGATAATCTTTTGGTGACCCTGGTCCAGGAGACAAAACAATTGTATTGGATTTTTCTAATTTTTTTTTATTAATATTATAATAATTAGAACAATAAACTTTATCAAACTTTGAAAATTGATGAACAACATTCCAAGTAAAAGAGTCTTGATGATCAATTATATAAATCATTTATAAAGTTCCAATAAAGATTTTGCTTTTATAAAGTTTTCATTAAATTCTTTTTTAGACGAACTGTCCAAAACAACACCTGATGCAGCAGAGATTTCTGAAATATTTTTGTAGTTTAAAATTGATCTTATAATTATATTGAACTTCATATCTTGATTAAATTTGATATACCCAAAACTACCTGTAAATATATTTCTATCTTCTTTTTCTTGTTTATTTAGAAGCTCTAAAGTTCTAATTTTTGGACATCCAATAACTGAGCCTCCCGGCATCATAGATTTAATTATATTTTTTAAAGAAGTATTTTTTTTTAAT
The DNA here is from genome assembly GCA_902552475.1 of uncultured Pelagibacteraceae bacterium. Classification (GTDB taxonomy): domain Bacteria; phylum Pseudomonadota; class Alphaproteobacteria; order Pelagibacterales; family Pelagibacteraceae; genus Pelagibacter. The sequence goes on from CACDJC010000008.1 coordinate 37,029, forward strand.
ATACCTTGTATTGATGTAACATAGTGAAAAAGGTGTTTGTATTCTTCTACATATTTTTTCCTTAATATTTTTACTGATCCAGATCTACATATTCTTGATAAATCACTTCTTTCCATATCAACGATCATGTTGTGTTCTTTCGTTTCTTTTTCATTGTTTCTAAAAAAATTTAATGCTTTAAATTTATCAATTTTTTTACTTTTTTTAAGAGTACCGGCTATAGGTTTGGTGATTATTTTATTTCCCTTTTTATCAATAAGAGTCTCGGGAGAACAACTGACTACAGAAAATTTTTTATCTCTAATCATAAAAGACTCAGGAGATGAATTTATTTTCATTAATTTCCAAAAAAAATTTATCGGATTAATTGTTGATTTGTTTTTATATTTAGTACAAATTTTAATTTGGTATGTCTCTCCTTGTCTTATTTTTTTTGAAAATAGATCAAATATTTTTTTATATTTTGTATAATTAATATTTGCTTTAAAAGGACTTAAAATCTCAGTTTTGTTAAAAAAATTGTTAAACTTATGTTTTTTAACTGATGATATTATTTTTATATCTTTTCTTATCTTTATTAATGTTTCTGGTTTGTAAAAAATACCTTTATAAAAATTAAGTTTTTGTTGATTTTTAATTCTAATATTTAATAAATTGCAAAGAATTTCATATCCAAAAAATCCTACTAAAAGATCAGTCTCTTTCTTAAATTTTTTACCGCTAAATGAATTAAAAAAATTATTAATATTTTTGTTTGTTAATATAATTTTTTTTGAAAAATCTGTATATAAATTATAACCATTTTCAACTTTATAAATAATCAAAGGCTTATCAGAATGATATAGCTTTTCTAAATATAGATTAAATTTAAGTTTATGCTGGCTGAGCTCTTTCAATTGCTTTCTCTATTATCGGTAAATGTATCACACCTGCAAAGATTGATAATGCGATAGAAACGTACCAGGCATAATCAAAATTACCATTAATTTCATAAAAAATTCCACCCAGATACGCGCCTAAGAAAGATCCAATTTGATGACTAACAAAAACTATGCCATACAACATGCCCATATATTTGGTTCCAAAAATATGTCCGACTATTCCATTTGTCGGTGGAACTGTAGAAAGCCATAAAAATCCAAATGTTACCCCAAATACCACACTATTAAATATACTTGGTGGTAAAAATATAAAATATATTATTGAAACACCACGCAATAAATAAATTGCGCTTAAAATTTTCTTTTTACTGTATCTGGTCGCTAGATATCCGCTAGTTATTGTTCCTAACATGTTAAACACTCCAATTAATGCTAAAATCATTGCAGCTGTCCAATCTGGAAGGCCTTTATCCATCATATATTTTGGTATATGAGTAGCAACTAGAGCGATATGCCATCCGCAAACGAAAAAACCAAGTGTAAGATATATAAAACTTTTGTTACCAAAAGCTTCTTTTAATGCTTCTCTAGCAGTTTGCTTATTATTTTCATCAACACCAACAGGAATCTTTGGTGTGCTTACAAATAAAGCAACTATTAATCCTAGGCCCAAAAAAAGACTAAAATATATTAATGTATTTTCCCAACCTGTTTCAATTAGTGAATATCTTACTAACAGTGGTGAAACAAAATAACCAAATGAGCCTGCACAAGTTACTATTCCTGTAGCAATTGTTCTGTTAGATGATGGAAAGTGTTTAGCAACTACTGATACTGGTATTCCGATTGCTGTGGATCCAAGTCCAATTCCAATTAAAACTCCAATTGTTAATGTAAAATAATGGCCGGTATTTAATCCTGAATAAAAAAGTAAAATTGCTAATAAGTAAAATACAAAACCTATAAATATTGCAATTGCGCCACCATATTTATCAGTAATAATTCCAAATAAAGGGCTAAAAACTCCCCACAATAATAGTTGCAAACCTAAAACAAAACCAAAGTGTGAGATTGAAATATCAAGATCAACATTAAAATCAAAAAAGAAAAGACCAAAAGTTTGCC
>CACDJC010000009.1 GCA_902552475.1 uncultured Pelagibacteraceae bacterium
ATAGATAATCTAGAAAGATCAAAAATTTTAATTAAAAAAAAAAATCACGAAGTGGCAAAAAATGTACTAGGAAATTATGGAAGAATTTTTGCAGAATATCCTCATTTGAGAAACTTCAGAAATAATAAACTTAATAAATTTATTGAAATTGAAGGATTTGAATATTTAACAAAAATTAAAAATAATAACAAACCAGTAGTATTTATTTCAGGACATTTTAATAATTTTGAACTTATGGCAATGCAAATTGAAAAATCTGGAATAAATCTTGCCGCTATATACAGACCTCTAAATAATATGTTTTTAAATGTAACTATGGAAAAAATAAGAAAAAATTTTATTTGTAAAAAACAGATTAAAAAAGGCAGAGCAGGAACAAGACAAATTTTAGAAAATTTAAGAAAAGGTTACTCAATTGCATTAATGATAGACCAAAGAGTTACCGAAGGATCAAAAATAAAATTTTTTGGTGATTTGGCATCTACTACAACAATACCTGCACAAATTATTAAAAAATATAAATGTGATTTAGTTCCAATTTATATTGAAAGGTCAAATAATTATTACTTTAAAATGTATGTTTCAAAACCAATTACAATTAATTCATCAAAATCTCAGAGTGAAATATCTTTGTTTATTAATAAAATATTAGAAAAAATGATATTAAAAAATCCTGATCAATGGATTTGGACTCATAATAGATGGAAGAAATAAAAATTTATTTTATCGATTTATCTTTTTTAACTGACGCTTCTATGTAAGAAAAATAAGCCTCCTGCTCTTCTACATTCCAGTAAGTCAAATTTTCTAAAAAAATTTTTTTTCCTGATATTGCACACAAAACATAATCTCCATCTTCAATAACATTAAAATTATTTGGAAGATATTTTAATTTCGCTAACTTATTTTTCATTAATAATATATATATTTAAAAGTATGAAAATTGCAATTCTAGGAAATGGAGGTAGAGAACATGCTATGGCTTATGAAATATCAAAATCTCCAAAACTTAAAAAACTTTACTGTATACCCGGTAATGCAGGAACAAGCTTTATTGCAGAAAATATAAATTTAGATATCAACGATTTTAATGAAATTGGTAAATTTGTTGAAAAATTTAATATAGATTTAGTCATAGTGGGTCCTGAAAAACCTCTTGTAGATGGTATTGTAGATTTTTTAGTTAAAAAAAATATTAAAGTATTTGGTCCTAATAAAAAAGTTTCTCAGCTGGAAGGATCTAAAATTTTTACAAAAAAAATATGTGAAAAATATAATATTCCAACTGCAAAATTTGGAATTTTCAATTCTCAATCAAAAGCTATTAATTTTTTAGAATCTGCCAAAATGCCTATTGTTGTTAAAGCGGATGGTTTAGCTGCAGGAAAGGGAGTTTATATATGTGAAAATTTAGAAGGTTCAAAAAAAGCAGTAGAGGAAATTTTTAATGGAAAATTTGGAATCGCAAAACAATTACTTATTGAAGAATTTTTAGAGGGAGAAGAAATGAGTTATTTTGTTTTATCAGATAGTAAAACTTTTAAAAATTTTAATACAGCGCAAGATCATAAAAGAGTTGGTGAAGGAGATGTTGGTAAAAATACTGGTGGAATGGGAGCTTATTCGCCATCTAATTTAATTAATTCTGAACTTGAAAAAAAAATAATTAATCAAATAGTAAAACCTACATTTAAAGCAATTAATGAAATGGGTGAAAGCTATACAGGATTTTTGTATGTAGGATTAATGATTAAAAATAATGAACCATATTTAGTAGAGTTTAATGTAAGAATGGGTGATCCAGAATGCCAAACAATTTTACCACTTTTAAATTCAGATTTTTTAACTTTAATTCAATCATGTTGTGATAAAAATTTAGATAAACAAAATATAAAATGGCATAACAAAAAAAGTTTATGTATAGTTTTGTGCTCTAAAGGATATCCAGATGATTACAAAAAAGATATAGAAATACAAAATTTAGATAAAATTATAGAATACAGAAATAATTTTATTTTTCACGCTGGTACTAAAATTTCTGATAACAAAATTCTGGCGATTGGAGGAAGAGTTTTAAATTTTGTATGTATATCTAAAGATTTTAAAAGTTCCAGAAATTCAGCTAAAGAAAAAATAAGTGATTTAAATTGGAAGAATGGTTTTTATAGAAAAGATATAGGACATAAAATAATAGATTAATGAGAATAATAGGTGGATATTTAAAAGGAAGAAAAATATTAAATCCAATTGACAAATCAACTAGGCCACTAAAAGACATTGTTAGAGAGTCAATTTTTAATATAATTGAACATTCTAAAAAAGCTTACTGTCCGATAAAAAAGAATACAAATGTGCTAGATTTATACTCTGGTATTGGAAGTTTTGGATTGGAGTGTTTATCAAGAGGAGCAAAACAAGTTTATTTTTTTGAAAAATATATTCCAACTTTAAATATTTTAAAAAAAAATATAAAATTTCTTGAATGTGAAAATAAATGTCAAATATTTGAAAGAGATATTGAAAAAATAGAAGAAATATCGAAATTTATAAATATCAAGTTTGATTTAATTTTTTTAGATCCACCTTTTTTAAAAAAAAATATTAACAAAATTATTGATAAAATTTATGACATGAAGATATTGAATGATGGTGCTCTAATAATAATACATAGAAACAAAAATACTTACGAAAAATATTCAGAAAAGTTAGAAGAATTAAGAGTTGAAAAATATGGCAAATCTAAAATTATTTTTGCAAAAATTTCAGATCTTTTTAATTAAGTATTTTTCTTGTCTCTTCTTTTATTAACTCTACAGATGGCTGATCAAAAGGATTGACCTTTAAAAGACGTCCTAACAAAATTGTCTCTAAAATAAAAAAACAAAACAACTCTCCCAAAGTTTCTTCATTTCTGTTTAATAATTCAAAACTTCTAAAAGGGATATTTTTTTTATAAAATACATTTTCTGTTGCCTTTTTTTGTGAAATAATAATTTCACTAATATTTTTATTTTTAAGAGCTGAAAATTGATTAAACAAATTTTTATTATCTAATTTTTGCGATTTATTGCTAAAAACATTAAAAAAAGTGAAAAAATTGTCCTTTGGGCCATCTAAATATAATTGAAGTAAACTATGATTGTCTTTTGGCATAGAAGAAATAACAGGCAAAATACCTTTAGATTTTTTTCCAAGACTTTCGGCAGTTAATTGTTGATACCATTTGAATAAATTTTCAGACTTTTCATCATAATTTAAAATAATTGAATTTGTTTTTCCAATAGTTGTGTTTTTGTGTATAAAATTTACATTTCGAATTAATGAATTTATAAAAGATTTACTTTTAATTAAATAATTAAATCTTTTAAATTTTCTTTCATTTAATCCCATCAACTGTATTGGTAACATTCCAACTTCTGATAAAACTGAATATCTTCCACCAATATAATTTTTATGTTCGATAATTTCTGCTTTCAACTTTTTTGCGATTAAATTTAAATAATTATTTTTATTTTCACTAATAATAATATTTTTATTATTTTTTTGATTTTTTAATATTAAATTAAAATTTACAACTGTTTCTAGTGTATTTCCAGATTTTGAAATTATCAAATTAACTTTTTTAATTTTGGATTTTAAAACTCTTTGACTTTGTAAATTATTATAAAATTTGAAATTTTTTTTTATTTTATGGTTTAAAAAGTCATATATAGCTTCAGCTCCAAGTGTTGACCCTCCCATTCCAATTAAATTATAATTTTTATAATTTTTAAATTTTTTTATTTTTTTTTTTGTAAAACTATATTTATATTTTTCAGTTAAAGAATTTAATAGTAGAGAACTATTAATTATTTCTTTTTTTAATAAATTATTTATTTTTTTATTTTGATTTGTCTTCAATATATTTTGAAAGTTTTTAAAAATTATATTTTTTGAAAACATTAAACTATTGAATCTTTTTGATAATTGAAGTTTCAATATCTGATGATTGATTTGTAGAAGTGTTATTATTTATATCTGTGTTATTTTGTAAAAGTTTCTTAATTTCTGATTCATTATCTTCATTTTCATTAGTTAAGGCAGTTACTGCTTCTCCTGGTTCAGGTAATTTATCAAAGTCAGGAGGCATGCTTAGAGGGTTTTTTTTATCTATCAAAAATTCATCTCCTTGTTCTGATCTTTTTTTTCCAACCAAAGCATCTTTTGCTGTTCCGCATGAATAAACAAAAAGAATTGTAAAAAATAAAGTTAATATTTTAATTTTTGTTTTCATTTTACTTTTTTATAATTAATTATTTCTAACAATATAAGAAATATAATTCCTAATGTTATAAATATATCAGCTACATTAAAAATAAACCAATGAAACCCTTTATAATTTAAATCTATAAAATCAGGAACTGCATTATAATAAAGTCTATCAAACAAATTTCCAAATGATCCACCTAAAATAACAAGTAAAAAATAGCTTTTTAGGCCTTTTTCAAGATATACTAAATAAATAATTATCAAGTTTATCACGATTATTAAAAGTGTAATAAAATGATAAATATATTTATCTTCAAAAGATAAAAACCCAAAACCAATACCTTTGTTCCAAACTAGGTATAAATTTAAAAAAGAATTTACAAAAATATCAACTTTTTGGGTTTCTTCAGCTATATTTAGAATTAATATTTTTGATATTCTGTCAATAAAAAAAATTAAAAGTATAATTAAAAAATTTGTTAATATTTTTTTAATTTTTTCATTTTTCATTAAAGTTTTAAGTGACCATGTCTTTCACAAGCTGATTTACTAATTTTCCAACAAACAGGACATTTATTTCCCTCAGCTTTTTCAGTAACAATTTCGATATCATTTTCTATATTATCATCTTGAACAATTGAAGCATAAGAAGTTATACAAATTTCTGAAAAGTCTTCATTCTTAGAAATATTATATAAATTTTCTTTAAGTTTAATACTAATATTTGCTTCAAGACTTGAGCCTATAATTTTGTTTGCTCTTTTATTTTCAATGCTAATATATGCTTCGTCTCTTATTTTTTTTATTTTTTCCCATTTGCTGTTTAATTCATCATTTTTCCATTTTTTTGGAATATCTACAAAGTTTTTTAAGTGTATACTATTTTCATTTTTATTTTTATTAATTAACCCAAAAATTTCTTCAGTAGTAAATGACAATATTGGAGCAAACCACTTTAGTAGACATTGTAATAAAATATTTAAAATCAATATACAATGTGATCTCTTTTTAGAGTCTTTTGGATCACAATAAAGAAGATCTTTTCTTATATCAAAATAAAAAGCAGATAACTCGACTGTACAAAAATTTAGTAATTCTTTATACAGATTATGAAAATTATACATCTTAAAATATTTGTGAAAACTTTCATTAATTTTATATATTCTATGAAGCATGTATTTTTCAAGATCAGGAATTTCATCTATGTTTAATTTTTCAAAATTTTCCTCAAAATATTCATCTTGAATATTACCTAATAAATATCTAAACGTATTTCTTATTTTTCTATATGACTCTGCATGCTGATCTAAGATTGAATAGTCTATTCTTAAGTCTTCTGCGTAGTTAGAAGAAGCTACCCATATTCTTAAAATATCAGCTCCATATTTTTTTAATATATCTTCAGGAGCAATAACATTTCCTGTAGATTTTGACATTTTAAGACCTTTCCCATCTACAACAAAACCATGCGATAATATACTTTCGAATGGAGCTTTGCCTCTAGTTCCACATGATTCTAGTAATGAGGAATGAAACCATCCTCTATGCTGATCTGAACCTTCTAAATACATTGAAGCTGGCCATTTCAAATCATTTCTTTTTTCTAAAACATAAGAATGAGTGGATCCACTATCAAACCAAACTTCAACGATATCACTCATTTTATGATAATCTTTAGATTTGTATTTCCCTCCCAAAAACCTTTGGGGATCATCAGAAAACCAACAATCAGAACCTTCTTTTTCAAATATTTTTGCTATATTTTCGAACAATTCATCATCAATTAGAGGTTTGCCATCTTTTTTTGATAAGAAAATAGGTAAAGGGACTCCCCAAACTCTTTGTCTAGAAACACACCAGTCAGGCCGAGTCTCTATCATAGATTTAATTCTATCTTTGGCTTTGCTTGGATAAAATATTGTTTCATCGATAGCTTTTAAAGACTTTGTTCTCAAATTATGACTTTCCATAGAAATAAACCATTGTGCAGTGGCTCTATGAACTAAAGGAGCTTTAGATCTCCACGAGTGTGGGTATGAATGAGTTAATTTTCCATTAGCAAGAAGTTTTTTTTGACTTTTTAAATTTTCAATAACTATAGGATTGGCTTTAAAGATATGAGTTCCAGAAAATTTAATAATATGATTTGTATATTTTCCATCATCATCAACGGTTTCTACTGCCTTAATATTATTATTTATACATAAATTAAAATCATCAGGTCCATGACTTGGAGCACAATGCACAATTCCTGATCCTTGTTCTGTTGTTACAAATCTCCCTTCCAACATAGGGATATCATGATCATATCCCATATCTAAAAAAGGATGATTGCAAATTGTTCCACTAAATTCTTTACCTAAAAATTCTTTCTCAATTTCAAAATTTGAAATTTCACATTCTTTAAATAAAGATTCTCGAAGATCTTTAGCTAATACTATTTTTCTATTTTTAAAATCACCTTCATCATTAATTTTAACTATTATGTATTTTAAGCTAGAATTATAAGCCAAAGCTTTATTTGCTGGAATTGTCCAGGGAGTTGTTGTCCAAATAATTATATCTGATCCATTTAGTTCTTTAATTTTACTCTCTTTAACAGTAAATGAGACGTATATAGTATCAGATGTATGATCCAAATATTCTACTTCAGCATCTGCTAAAGCTGTCTTTTCAACTGTTGACCATAAAACAGGTTTAAAACCTCTATAAAGACTTCCTTCTTTTAAAAATTTACCTAACTCTCTTACTATTTGTGCTTCGGCATCAAAGCTCATTGTTGAATAGTAATCTTCCCAATCGCCAATGACACCCAATCTTTTAAATTGTTCTTTGTGAACTTTAATCCATTTTTCTGCAAAATCCCTACACTCTTTTCTAAATTCTACAATAGGTACATCATTTTTATTTTTTTTATTTTTTTTATATTGTTCTTCAATTTTCCATTCAATAGGCAATCCGTGACAATCCCAACCAGGTACATAAATTGAATCTTTTCCATCCATTTGATGAAATTTTGTAATTATATCTTTTAAAATTTTGTTCAAAGCAGTTCCCATATGAATATTTCCGTTTGCATATGGAGGACCATCATGTAGAACAAATTTTTCATATCCTTTAGTCTTGTTTCTTAATTTCTGATACAAATTTATTTTGTCCCAAAACTTAATAAACTCTGGCTCTCTTACCGGCAAATTTGCTTTCATTGAAAAAGCTGTTTTAGGTAAATTTATGTGTTGCTTGCTCATTTAATATTTTTTGCCTTTAAAATGTCCCTTTTTATTTGATTTCTAAGTTGTGCAATACCATTAAATTTCTTTTCACCTCTTATAAATCTTATGAATTCCACTGATAGTTTCTTATTATAAAGATTTCCAGAAAAATTAAATAGATTTACCTCTAATAGTATTTTTTTTTGTTTAAATGTTGGCCTATAGCCTAAATTTGCAATGCCTTTATAAGTTTTTTTATTTTTATTTATCAAAGTTCTTACAGCATAAACACCTGGTTTAGCTATTACATAATTTCCAATATTTATATTACACGTTGGAAAACCTATTTTTTTTCCCATCATCCTTCCTTTTTCTACAACACCCTCGATTGTCCAATTTCTATTTAAACATTTATTGGCTTTATTTAGATTTCCACCCTCCAATAATTTCCTTATAAAAGTTGATGATATTATTTTTTTATTTTTTTTTAATGGAGCAGGTTTAATTAATTTATAACCAAAAGTTGATTGATAGTTTTTTAATAAATTTACATCTCCCTCTCTTCTATATCCAAACCTAAAATTATTACTAACAAAAATATACTTTGCGTTAAGTTTTTTAAATATTATTTTTTTAATAAAATCTACAGATCTAATTTTTGAAAATTTTTTATTAAAATTTTTGTTAATTAAAAAATCAACTCCAAACTTATTTAAATAACTTACTTTTTGATTAAAGTTTGAAATTCTATAATTCTTGATTTCTTTATTAAAAAACATTTTTGGTATTGGATCAAAGGTTATAACTCCAATTTTAATTTTAAATTTATTTTTGTATTTTTGAGCTTCATTAAATAATTTTTGATGGCCTGAATGCAAACCATCAAAATTTCCAATAAGTATTAATGAGTTTTTAAAGTTTTTAGTAATTTCAAAATTATTAAATATTTTAATTTTTTTTACCATTTTAATTCAGATTGAAAATAATCAATTTTAACTTTATGTTCTTTAATAATATCATTTAATTTTTTGTCTGATACTTGTTGTCTGTGCACTCCACTTGTTATAAATAAAGAGTCATAGTTTTGAATATTTGCTCCTCTTATATCAGTATTTAAATTATCTCCGATACATAGTACTTTCTTATTTTTTGTATTGGCTGAAAGATTATAAGCAGGAGGATAAGGTTTGCCAAAATATATTACTTCTCCATTAATATCTTCAAAATGTTTAGCAATAGTGCCAGCACAATATTCTCTTTGATCTCCTCTATCTACAATTAAGTCTGGATTTGTACAAACCATTTTTTTTGAAGTATAATTGGTTAATAACTTAACATAGTAATTTAAATCTTTATCATGATCTTCAAATAAACCAGTACATAATAAATAATCTGCATCTTTAATATTTAAGACTTTATTTGTTTTAAAAGATTTAAATAAATCAAAATCTCGAGGAGGTCCAATATGAAAAAATTTTTGATTATTTAAATCATTTAATAAATACTTTAGTGATGCCTCTCCAGAAGTAAAAATATTTTCAAAAAAATTTTTAAGCCCCATTTTTTTTAAAAAATTTACGACCACATAATTCGGTCTTGGTGCATTAGTCAAAAGAACAAATTCTTTTCTTTTTTTTGATAAATTTTCTAAAACATTTATTGAATTTTGATGTAAGTTAATTCCATTATGCACAACTCCCCATATATCAATAAAGAATAAATCGTATTTATCGGCAATAGATTTTATACCTAATTTATCTAAGTTTTGGCTCATAATTGAGATATAGCCTAAAAATCTCATTAATTCTTTGCTTTTTTAAATTCATATATTTTGAGCTGGATCTTGAAAATATTACTTTAGGTCTTTATATGAATGCTAATTTAAAGGAGTTTTTATGAAGTTTAAACCGTTACACGATAGAGTTTTGATCGAAGTATTAGATAGCAGTGAAAAAACTGCTGGTGGTATTATTATTCCAGATTCAGCCCAAGAAAAACCGCAAGAAGGTAAAGTTGTTGCTGTTGGAGGTGGCTCTAAAACTGAAGATGGAAAAACTATCCCTATGGATGTTAAAGTTGGTGACAAAGTTCTTTTTGGCAAATGGTCAGGAACAGAAGTCAAAATTGATGGAAAAGAATATAGCATAATGAAAGAGTCAGACATTATGGGTATTTCTACAGGTAAATAATTATTAAATAAGGAGAATTTAAAATGGCTAAAATAGTAAAATTCGACTCTGACGCTAGAGCATCAATGTTAAAAGGAGTTGATATCTTGGCAAATACAGTAAAAGTTACACTTGGACCAAAAGGAAGAAATGTTGTTATAGATAAATCTTTTGGTGCCCCAAGAACAACTAAAGATGGCGTTTCTGTTGCAAAAGAAATTGATCTTGATGACAAATTTGAGAACATGGGTGCTCAAATGGTTAAAGAAGTTGCAAGTAAAACAAATGATGAGGCGGGTGATGGAACTACTACAGCTACAATACTTGCTCAAGCTATAGTCAAAGAAGGTTGTAAGTATGTTACCGCTGGAATGAATCCTATGGATGTAAAAAGAGGTATTGATGCTGCTGTTGACCATGTAAAAGAAAAGTTAATTTCATCAGCAAAGAAAGTTAAAGATAGTGATGAAATTGCACAAGTTGGAACAATTTCTTCAAATGGTGATAAAGAAATTGGAAATATGATTGCAAAAGCTATGCAGAAAGTTGGTAATGAAGGTGTTATCACTGTAGAAGAAGCAAAAAGTATTGAAACTGAACTTGATGTTGTTGAAGGTATGCAGTTTGATAGAGGTTATCTTTCTCCTTACTTTGTAACAAATGCAGAAAAGATGACTACTGAGTTAGAAAATCCCTTGATCCTTTTACATGAAAAAAAATTAACTAATCTTCAACCAATGGTTCCTCTTTTAGAGGCTGTTGTTCAAGCTGGAAGACCATTAATGATAATTTCTGAAGACGTTGAAGGTGAAGCTTTAGCTACTTTGGTTGTTAATAAACTTAGAGGTGGTTTAAAAGTTGTTGCAGTAAAAGCTCCAGGATTTGGAGACAGAAGAAAAGCAATGCTTGAAGATATTGCTATACTTACTGGTGGACAAGTTATTTCTGAAGACTTAGGTATTAAATTAGAAAATGTCAAAATAAATGATCTTGGATCAGCTAAAAGAGTAAAAGTTGACAAAGAAAATAGTACAATAGTTAGTGGTTCTGGAAAAAAATCTGACATAGAAGCTAGATGTGCACAAATAAAACAACAAGTTGAAGAAACAACTTCAGACTATGATAGAGAAAAACTTCAAGAAAGACTTGCTAAATTAGCTGGAGGAGTAGCTGTAATTAAAGTTGGTGGAGCTACTGAAGTTGAAGTTAAAGAAAAGAAAGATAGAGTTGAAGACGCTTTGAATGCAACTAGAGCTGCTGTAGAAGAAGGAATAGTAGTTGGTGGTGGATGTGCTTTGCTTTATGCTTCACAAGATCTTGATAAAGTTAAAGTTAAAGGTGCAGATCAAAAAGCTGGGGTAGATATTGTAAAAAGTGCGTTAGAAGCTCCTATTAGACAAATTACTACAAACGCTGGTGTTGACGGATCAGTAATAGTTGGCAAACTTTTAGAAGGTAATAAACCATCTCAAGGTTATGATGCTCAAACTGAACAGTATGTTGACATGTTTAAAGAAGGAATTATCGATCCAGTTAAAGTTGTTAGAACAGCCTTACAAGATGCAGCTTCTATTTCTGGATTGTTAGTTACTACAGAGGCTATGGTAGCTGATAAACCTGATGAAAAAGATGCAGGTCCTGGTGGAATGCCTCCTGGAGGAATGGGCGGTATGGGAGGAATGGGCGGCATGGGAATGTAAATTCCAACCCAAATCAAAATTCAAAAAGGGCAGTTTTTACTGCCCTTTTTTTTTGTTATGATAAATATTAAATTTAGTTTATGAAATTTATTATTACATTATTTCTGATTTTATTTTCATTTAAAGCTTTAGCTCATCAGCCAAAACTAATCAAATATAACCCAACAAAAGAAAAACCACATGAAGTAATAAATCCAGAAATTTCAAAAGCATATTATGCAAAATTAAAAGGTGAACCTCATTATTATAGAGTAAAAAGCGAAAAAGAATTTTTATTTTATACAAGTATATTAAGTCCAAAAGTTAGTGACGATTATACTTGGTTGTCTTTAGAAGTTACTGATGAAAATAATAATATTATTTATCATGCTGATGGATCTGATTTTAAATGGGAACCTTGGTACGAACCTTATGCAAGAGACTGGTATTGGAAAGGTCCTGAAATAGGTGGAGAAATAAACCAGGAAACAGGTTTTAAAAGAAGCTTCTTAATAAAATCAGGAACTTATATTATTAAAGTCTATAATAATGATAATATTGGAAATTATTCTTTAGCCGTAGGTGAGGCTGAGTTTTTTGGATCAAATACTTTTGAAAAAATACTAACTTGGACACCGATTATTTTTTATATTGGACCCTATATGGATGTAGTTCACTGGAAAAAATTTGATATTGCAGCGTATATACCTCACATTGTACTTATAGTATTATGTTTTATAATATATATATCTATTAAAAAATTATTTTTTAAAAAAAAAAATTATCTTGAATAAAAATATTTTTATTTTTCTAGCCTGTTTATTATTTTATCCGTTACCAGTATTTGCTCATAATTTTACAGGTATGGTTGGTTTTTATGATGGAATTTCACACCCCGTTTTAGGCTTAGATCACTTTCTTGCAATGATTAGCGTTGGCATTGTTTCGGCTCAAATTGGAGGAAGAGCAATTTGGACGGTGCCAACAACATTTGTCTCTATAATGACAATTGGTGGCTTTTTTGGATTTTTTTTAATAATTGATGAGTTTTATTTTGTAGAAATTGGAATAATTTTTTCTGTTATTCTTTTAGGATTTGCAATTACAATTGAAAAAAATATTCCTAAAAATTTAATTATGCTATTTGTAGGAATTTTTGGTTTGTTTCATGGAATTGCCCACGGAATAGAAGTTCCTGCGGCAGCTAATCCCTTATTATTTGTTTTAGGATTTATTTGTGGAACAACGGCTTTACATATATTTGGGGTTGGGATTGGTTATTTCTCAATCAAAACAACTTTATCTTTGATTTTATTAAGAGTTACAGGAGTGCTTTTTGCTGCTTACGGATTTTATTTGTTTAATTTAATGTTCTAATTACTGCTAAACACCTTCTTCAAGGAGGTCTAATTGTTAATCTAACAAATTTATGTAGTCTTTTTCTAACAAACCACATGATTTGATTCTACAAAATCATTACGGTTGTATATATCACTTTTTAAGAGAACATCTTATTTACTAAATACAAGCCTAAAGCTACTGAAGGACCAACCCCAAAGGCAAATAACAAAGTACCAATTCCAACGGTTCCACCTAAATACCAGCCAATTGAAACTACCGTTATTTCCAAAAATGCTCTTACCAGAGCAATTGGTAAATTAGTTTTTCTTTGCAAACCTGTCATTAGTCCATCTCTTGGGCCAGGTCCTAAATTTGCAATTAAATAAAACCCACTTCCTATCCCAACTAAAAATATCGAGAAAAAGGCCAATAAAATTTTTGCAACAAAAGTTTCAGGTGTTTGAAAGTATTTCAAACAAATATCTATCATTATTGCGATAATAATTGCATTTAATATTGTTCCTATGCCTGGCTTTTGACTTAAAAATACCCAAAGAAATATAACGATCAAGCTAGTAAAAAAAGTAATTAAACCTATTGAATAATCAACATGCAAAGATATACCTTGAGCAAATACACTCCAAGGTGAAGCTCCCATATAAGAAACTAATAATAGACCTTCGCCTATTCCAAATAAGCTAAGACCAAAAGTCAAAAATAAAAAAGTAGTCAATTTTGGTCTTAAATTGAGTGGTTTCTTTGAACTCCAAGAAACTTTGGGAATTTTTTTTATAGTTAAAAACATTTTTTATTTTTTACTATTATTTATACTTTCTTTAATTAAAATCCAATAAAATGAAAAAATACTTATTTACAATTATAATAGTATTTATTAGTACAAAAGCTTTTACTCACTCCAGTCACTATAAAGGTATAAAAAAAATAGAAATGGATGTTCTTCGTAATGGAGAAGTTATTGGTCACAGTAATTATTATTTTGAGAATGAAAACAATATTATGACTGTTAAAAATTATACTAAGTTTAAAGTTGAATTATTTGGTGTTAGTGTATTTTCTATATCAGCAGAAGCGATAGAAAAATACAAAGGAGATAAACTAATTTCTTTTAAATCAATTACTTTTCAAAATGATAAAGAAAAGTATGTAAAATTAAAATATGATGATTCATTAAAAAAATTTATTATTAATGGATCTTCTTATAAAGGTGAGGCAAGCTTAGATTGTATTATAGGAAATTGGTGGAATCACAAAATTTTAAAATCTAATAAACAAATAAGCCCCCTGTCAGGAAGCATAAAAGAACAAATTGTTTCTTTTATTGGAAAAGAAAAAATAATAATTAAAAATAAAGAATATTTAACAGAACACTTTAAATTAAAATCAAAAAATGAAAATCTTCCTGAGGATAAAAAATTTAATTTTGACGTATGGTACAATCCAAAAAATAATTTGATTTTAAAGGTTTCTTATTCCAAAATGGGTAATTGGGAATATAGATTAAATAATTTTGAATAATGGCTATTTGGGGAAGTTTAATTGGTGGAATGATAGGTTTCTCTCTTGGAGGACCTTTTGGAATGTTATTAGGTTCATTAATTGGGGGAAAAATATCCAGAGCTAAAACTCAAGCAAGATTTGGATCTTTTGCACAGCCCCAACAAGTATTTGCTTTATCTCTAATTGTTTTGTCAGCTAAGTTAAGTAAAGCTGATGGTCAAGTTAGTCGAGAAGAATTAATTGCTGTTAAAGATAAATTAAAAATACCAGAAAATGAATTAGATCAAGTAGGAAAAATATTTAATAAAGCTAAAGAAGAAAAAACTGGATATGAACCTTATGCAAAACAAATAGCACAAATTTACAGTGGAAATATTAATGTACTTGAAGAAGTTATAAATATTCTTTTTTATATAGCAGAAGCAGATGGTAACGTTAGTCACTCTGAATTGAAGATGATTGAAGATATCGCTAGAATATTTGGATTAAGCGAGATTCAGATAAATGGCATTAAAGAAAGTAGAAAATCTTCTGATAAATTAAATCCATATATAGTTTTAGAGAGCAAACCTGATGAATCAATTGAAGTAATAAGAAAAAGGTATCTAAAACTTAGCAAAGAACATCACCCAGATTTGCTTGTTAGCAAAGGAGTGCCTCAGGAAGTAATAAATGAAAGCAAAGTTAAAATGAGAGCTATTAACTCCGCTTGGGCTCAAGTTCAGAAATTAAAAGCAAACTAAAATTGTTCAGATTCCGTAGATCCTTCCATAGCTGTAGTAGAGCTTTTTCCAGAACTTATTGTATTTGAAACCGCATCAAAATATGATGTGCCAACTTCTCTTTGATGTTTAACACTTGTATATCCATCTTTTTCTCTCGCAAATTCATTTTCTTGAATTTTAGAATATGCAGCCATACCCTCTTTTTTATATTTTTCAGCTAATTCAAATATTGCAATATTCTGTGTATGAAATCCCGCTAAGGTTATAAATTGAAATTTATATCCCATTTCACCAATTTTTCTTTGAAAAGATCCTATTTCATCGTCTGACAAATGTTTTTTCCAATTAAAAGATGGCGAACAATTATAAGCTAACATTTTACCTGGAAACTTTTCGTGAATTGCATCAGCAAATTTTTTTGCTTCTTGAAGATTAGGTGTTGCTGTTTCGCACCAAATTAAATCAGCATAAGGAGCATAAGCTAAACCTCTAGAAATAGCCTGTTCTATTCCATCTTTCACATAAAAAAATCCCTCTGGCGATCTTTCTCCTGTTAAAAAAGATTTATCATTTTCGTCAAAATCGTTTGTAATTAATTTTGCTGCATTAGCATCTGTCCTTGCAAGAATTATCAAGGGAACATTTGCAATATCTGCGGCAAGCCTTGCTGATTTTAAGTTGCGGACCATTGTACTAGTCGGAACCAAAACTTTTCCGCCCATATGCCCACATTTTTTTTCACTAGCTAATTGATCTTCAAAATGAACACCGGCAGCTCCAGCTCTAATAAATTTTTTTGTAAGCTCAAACACATTTAAAGGACCTCCAAATCCTGCTTCACCATCTGCAATTATTGGCAACATGTAATCTATTTTTTTACTCTTATCCATATCACCATCTATAATTTCCATATGTTGAATTTGATCTGCTCTAATTAAAGAGTTATTCATTGTTTCAACTAATTTAGGTGCGCTATCATAAGGGTATAAAGACTGGTCAGGATACATTTCTCCAGCACTATTAGCATCTGCAGCCACTTGCCATCCGCTAAGATAAATTGCTTTTAAGCCTGCTTTAGCATGCTGAACTGCATGATTTCCTGAAAGAGATCCAAGAGTATTTACATAAGGTTCTGAATTTAACAATTTCCATAGTTTTTGTGATTGCATCTTGCACATTGAATATTCTATTTTTATGGATCCTCTCAATCTTTCCACTTCCTCCGGAGTATAGTCCCTCTTTATTCCTGCAAATCTTTTTAAGTCGTAAGATATATTTTCAGCTGACATTAGTTTTACCTCTATAATTTGACGAAAAATTAACCTTATATTCGTGAATTTTTACTTTGAGCTAAACTCTTCAGTGAATTCATTCATTCCACTAGAGCCCCAGTCGCAATGGTCATCTCTAATATAAATTCCCTTTGATTTATGTTCTAAATGCTCTTCTTGATTAGTAATTTGTTGTTTATTTTCTATTTTTTTAATTTTGTTTTTATCCATGTAAATTTTATAATTTACAATATTTACAAAATCTATATTAATATCTATTTTGCTTGTAAAATTGATTAATTTTATGTAAATTTTTATTTACAAAATTTACAAACAGAAAAATGAGTCAAATTAATACAAAAATAGGCCCAAAAATTAAGGCTTTCAGACGTCAGCTTGGAATTCAAGCTAACAAACTATCTGAAGAATTAGGTATTTCTCCAAGTTATTTAAATTTAATAGAAAGTGGAAAAAGAAAAATTGATGGAGATCTTCTTTTAAAAGTTTGCGACAAGTTAAGAATAGAGCTATCTGACTTAACAAGCAAAACAGATTTAAATCTAGAAAACAATATTTCTGAACTTCTTGATGATGAATTGTTCGAAGATTTAGATATTTTAGGACCTGAAGTAAAAGACTTGGTAAATACAAATCCTAAAATTGCAAAAGCTTTAATAAAATTAGGAGACAATTATAAAAAAAAAGATCATGAAATAGTTAATAAATTAGAAAACATTTCTGGAAAAATTATAGATAGTAGAAAAACAGCTTTTCCTGGAGAAGTTATTTCTGACTTTTTACAAGAAAATAAAAACTTTTTTCCAAAATTAGAAAATTTTGCAAATTCTATTTTTGAAAAAGTTAAGCAGAGTAATAGAACAAGATATATTGCTTTATGTGATTTTTTGAAAAAAGAATATAATATAATAGTCAAAGATGTAATACCGAAAGAAGGAAAGCCATTTTCAAAAATTTATAAAGTTAAAGAAAAAGAATTATTACTGTCTGACTATCTTTCTCTTGAAACAAAAAAACTTTTTGCTGCAGCACAAATTGCACAAGAGGGAGCTTCAAAAGAAATTGACGATTACTTATCTACATTTGCATTTCCTTCAGATGAGTCAAAAAAATTAACTAGAGTAGCACTTTTAAATTATTGTGGGGCTGCAATTTTAATGCCATATGAACTTTTTCATAAAGAATGTAAAGAATTAAAATATGATTTAGAACTTCTACAAAATACATTTGCAACTTCCTTTGAGCAGGTTGCTCATAGAGTTACATGTTTGCAAGATCCGAAACTTCCTGGAATACCTTTTCATTTTTTAAGAGTTGATGTTGCAGGAAATATATCAAAAAGATTTTCTTTATCTGGTATAGAAATACCACGATACGGAGGGGCTTGTCCTAGATGGAATGTTTATTCAGCTTTTTCAAGACCAGGGGTAATTCAAGCTGCTGTCAGTAAAATGACTAATGGAGAAAAATACGTATGTATAGCTAAAACTGTTGAAAAAGGAGTTGGTAGATATGGTCAAAAAAAAAGTATGTTATCAATTGGTTTAGGTTGTGAAGCTAAATACGCGAGAGACTTTGTCTATACCGAAAATTTAGATTTAAATGATAAAAAATCAGAAATACCAATTGGTGTTTCATGTAGAACTTGTGATAGACTAGATTGTTCTCAAAGAGCATTTCCACCATTACATAAAAAATTTGATGTAGACATAAACTCTAGAGGTGTATCTGTTTATGTTAATGAATAAAAAGCTCAATAAAATACTAGTTATTTTTGTCCCTTTTTTTTGAAATTAATTGAGTTAAGGAGTCGACCATCAAATCTGAAGCTTTAAATATTTCATTTGTTTTAAATTCATGAGATAAATTTTTTTCATCATTTGTTTTATCTTCAATAATTATTCCTTCATCTGGTGAGTTATCTTTTATATATATCAGTATTAACCATTCATCATCAATTGACTCGTCCCATTTAATAAAAATTTCTCCAGTTTCAAACCTTCTATCAATACATCTTAATATTGACATGTGTTTAGTTATGTATCTCTTATTTAATTGAAAAACTAAACTATTTGCACTTCTGTAAAAACTTTCAAGAGCAAATTCTACCTTTTGTCTTGCTAAATTATATTCTTTCTCTTTTTGTAAAATTGCAACTCTATCATCGCCATCTTGAATTTTAACTCCAAGCGCCTCAACTCTTTCTCTAATTTTTTGATCTCTTATAAGTCTGTATTTATTTTTTAATTTTTCAATTCTTTCTTGAAGTCCTGCATAATCTTCTCTTTTTTCTTTTAAAGAAATTTTTTCTAATTTTTCTAATTCTTTAACCTCTCTAATTCTAAATTTTTCAATTTGTTTTTCTATTTTTAATTCTTCTAAAAATTTTCTTTGTCTTTCTGCCTGTTCTTTTCTTAATAATGCCTGTTCTTTTCTTAGAAATAATTTTATATCTTTTGATCTTTGTTTTTCTAACCTTTCCTCTTCTTTTAGTTGTTTTTCTTTTAACTTTAATTGAATTTTTTCTTCCTCTATTTTCTTTTCAGCTAATTTTTGTTTTTGTCTTTCAGATCTTTCTATTGCTTCAAGTTTAATTCTTCTTTTTTCTTCTGATCTTATTAATTTGAAATTTTGAATTTTTTGTTCGATTTTTTGAAAAAAATTTGAAATAAATCTATCGACTGCAAAAAAGTCAATTTTAAAATTAAATTTAAACTTTGATTTAAAATTTTCCTCAAACCTTACTGATTTTGAAATTAAATTGTTTGATTTTATTTTTTTTTGCTTTTTAAGAATTTTTTTATTTTTGATTTTATTTCTAATTTTTTTTTTAATTATTTTGCTTTTTTTAATAGATGCTCTTCTTTTTTTTTTTTTGAAAACTCTTGATTTTCTTTTGATTTTTTTTGATTTTTTTTTTATTTTTTTTTTCATTAAAGGTGTTTTTTAATTTATCAGTAATAAATTAATAAATATAGTCCCTAGTGTTTGGAACAGAAATATTATCTTTTGATAGCTGGAACTGAAATACAACCTGATCACCCCATTTAAAAGCCATTTCACAACTTGCAAGATAAAATTCCCACATTCTATAAAATTTTTCATCAAACAAAGTTAATACTTCTTCTTTTCTTGATAAAAATCTTTCCTTCCAATGTCTCAATGTATGAGCGTAGTGCATTCTAAGCACCTCTATGTCTGATATAATTAATCCAGAATTCTCAATTGGTCTTGCCACTTCACTCAGGCTAGGAGTATATCCACCCGGAAAAATGTATTTAGTGATCCAAGGCTGTGGATCTCTTGGTGGATTAGAGGATCCAATAGTATGAATTAGCGCAATCCCTTTATCTTTAAGCATTTTAGATACTTGATTGAAATAAGTTCTGTAAAATTTTCTCCCGACATGTTCGAACATTCCGACGCTTACAACTCTATCAAATTTTTCATTTAACTGTCTGTAATCAATTAACTTAAACTCTACTTGATTAGATAAATTCATTTCTTTTGCTTTTTTATTACTATATTCAAGCTGATTTTCAGAAAGTGTTATTCCTGTTACAAAGGCTTTGGTTTTTTGCGCTATCGACAATGCTAATGTTCCCCATCCAGATCCGATGTCTAATACTTTCTGATCAGGTTCAATTTTTAGTTTTTTAATTATATGATCAATTTTATTATTTTGTGCTTCTTCCAGTGTATCATTTTCACTTTTAAAATAAGCACAAGAATATTGTCGATTTGAATCTAAAAATAAATCATAGAGTTTTTCTGAAATATCATAGTGATGACTTACATTTTTTTTCGATTTAACAATTTTATTAAAATTTGTTAAGTATCTATAAGTTCCTTTAACCTTTTTTAATATTTTGCCATAAATATTTATATCTCCTCTACCAATATTTCTAAAGGCAATTTCCAAAAATTCGGTAAGTGTTCCATTTTCAATTATTAAAGATCCATCAGTGTAAGCCTCTCCAAAAAATAAATCAGGATTCGTTAGCAACTTATAACTTAAATTTTTATCAAGTAATTTTATTGTTATTGGCTTTTCTTTTATCGGTTTTCCGATAACAAATTTTTTTTGATTAGAATCTATTAATATAAATCCATCATACTTAAATAGATTATTTAAAAATTTAATTAAATTCATATCATGCTGCCTTTAGTGTTTCTAAATTAAAATCTAATTTTTTAAGATTATTTAAAAGTTCTTGTTTTTCTTTATCTGATAAAAGTTTCAAAGGTGGCAAAAGATTTTCAAAAATTAAATTTTTTTCAGACATCAAAGTATGAAGAGCCGATATTAAATTGTATTTTTCAAATGAAGCTCTGACATCACATAATTTTTGATTGGAACTTTGTGGTAAATTATTTAAGAAATTATCATAAACTTCTCTTGCCAAAGATCCAGTAACATTTGTCGTAGCAGTAATTATACCTTTACATCCTAAATTCAAACCATTTAACAATTTTGACTCTGAACCTGGGAAAACTGAAAAGTTTTTAATATTTAGTTTTTCATACAAATTATATGTACTATCTTTAACACCAATAATTTGGTTTGGAAATTTGCTCACTAATTTTTCAACACAACTTTCACTAAATTTATATCCTGAAAGTTTTTCAAAATTGTATAAAATAATTTTACAATCACTTATTTCATAAATTATTTTAGAATAAAAACTAATAACATCTTCGTCACCATATTTATAATACGCAGGTGGCATTATTAAAAATGTATCAAAGTTCATTGTCTTTGAAATTTTAATAAGATTAATAGTATCTCCTAAAGAATTAAGTCCCGTTCCAATTATATATTTGTTCTTATATTTGCTACTTGGTAAATGATTGATTAGTTGAATTTTCTCACTTAAAGAGACTAGTTGTGATTGACCAGTGCTTCCAAAAAAGACAACTCCGTGACACCCCATGTCTATAACGTTTTCTGCATGTTTGATGGTATTTTTAATATCTAAAGTTAAATTTTTATCTAAAATAGATAAAGTAGCAGCATATATGCCTTTAATTTCTTCCATTTTTAAAATTTATATAAAAAAATAAATTAGTAAAGGTTATAAAAGCATATGAAGATATTAGTAATTCAAAATCGTATGGGAATTGGCGATATGGTAATTTTCTTACCTTTCATAGAGGCAATTTCAAAAAAATTTAATTCATCTATAATATTATTAACTAAAGAAAGCTCAAAAGCTAAGGAGTATTTGTCAAATAATAATCATATAGAAAAAATCATAGATCTAAGGAGAAATAATAGTAACGACATCCATCAAGGTGTGAAAGGCTTTTTTAGATTAAGAAAAGACTTAAAAAAATTTAATTTTGATAAAGCTTTTATTTTCAATTCTTCGACAAGATATAATTTAGTTTGTAAATTTGCAGGAATTAAAGAAATTTATCAATACCCATTATTTAAAAAAAACAAACAACATATAATTGGCGCTGCAAAAAGTTTATTAGAAAAAATAAATTTAAATATAGATAGTGATCCAAAAATTTCTATAGAAGAAAATTTGGTTATGGAAGCTAAAAGAAAATTTAATATAAATGACAAACAAATAAATGTTTTGCTTGGCATAGGTGGTTCTGGTCCAACGAAACGAACTCCTGCTAAAATAATTAAAGAATTTATAAAATTGAGTTTAAAAAATTATGATTGTAAATTTTTTTTAGCAACAGGAAATAATAAAGAAGAACAAGAAATTCAAAATGAAATAATTTTAAGTTTTCAAGAACATTGTATACCTTTAAGTAATCTATCTATATCAAACACTCTTCCAATTATTAAAAATTGCAAAATAGCTATTTGTAATGATACGAGCTTTAGCCATCTATCAGCTGCACTAGACGTACCAACTATAGTTTTAATGTGCGACTCTCCATTACTTTATGGAAGTTATTCTAAAAAAATGTATCCCATAATTCCTGATGGTATGGAAACTGTTTCGCACAATTCAAGAGGTAAAGAAAAAATAAATCCAATTAAAATTTTTGATAAATTTAAAAGTATTATTAAATAGAATTTTTAATTACTATTTCTTTGGCTTCATTTACTATTGATGCTAATCTATTCAATTCAGGACTGATATCAGGATGAATTTTTTTCATAATTTTTTTATAATTATTTAAAACTTCATCCTTTGAATATTTTTTTTTAGGATCTAGATTAAGTATTTTATACGCCTCATCAATAGACATACTTTGTTTATTCATATTTTGGTTAAAATTATTAAAATTAAATCTTCCTGAATTCTTTAAAACTCTAAATAATCCCCATAATCTTAAAATTTGAAATAAAGATATTCCAGCTTTTGTTTTAATTAATGGCAATATTGCTAAAACAAAGGGTAAGGAAAATATATATCTCCCTGCATAAGCCATTATTAATGCCAATAAAATTGAAGAAATAATAATCATTAATCTAATCATTTTTGAGATTTTTTTTGAAGATGTTTTCGCAAACCAGCTAAGAAATATATACACAAGGACAAAAATAATCAGTGTTATAAAAAAAATATTCATATATTAATTTGTTTCAAAAATGAAAATACCACAACTTCAAAAAAAACCTGAACTAAAATCTTGTCACAATAGAACGTGGGAAGATAATTATAGCTGGATACACCAAGAAAACATATTAGACGTTTTGAAAGATAGTTCAAAGCTTCTACCAGAAGTGAGGAAATACTTGGAAGAAGAAAATAAGTTTTTTGAAAATCAAATGTCAGACACTAAAAATTTAAGAAAAAAACTTTTTGATGAAATAAAAGGTAGAATTAAACTTGATGATGAATCTTTACCTTTTAAAGATAAAAACTATGAATATTGGACCAAAACAACAACGAAAGGAAACTATTCAATTAAACTAAGAAAAAAAATTGGAACAAAACATGTTGAAGAAATATGGAATGGAGACAAAGAAAAAGAAAAATTAAATACTGAATATTTTGGATTAGGAGATCTTGAAGTAAGTTTTAATGATAAGTATCTTGGTTACTCACTAGATCTTAAAGGTTCAGAATACTATACAATTTATGTAAGAAATATAGAAAACCAAAAACTTGTTACAGAAAAAATAGAAGAGACCAGTGGAAGCATTGAATTTAGCCTTGATGATAAATACATTTTTTATTCAAAATTAGACGAACATCATAGACCAAGAAAAATATATAGACATGAGATAGGGGGCTCAACAAAAAAAGATATATTAATATTTGAGGAAAAAAGTGAAGCCTTTACAGTTGGTATTGGATTAAGTTCGGATGAAAAATATTTTTTTATTTCAACATCAGATCACAATACTTCAGAACAATATTACTTTGATGCAAATGAAAAAATTCCAAAGCCTAAATTAATAAAAAAAAGAAAAAGAGGGATAATCTATTCCGTTAATTCTTGGGGTGGTTATTTTTATAATCATACAAATGAAAATGCTGAAGATTTCAAGATAGAAAAATGTAAAGATTTATCAAATCAAAATTGGGAAAAATTTATTCCAGCCAAAGATGAAGTGCTAATAGGAGGTTTGGTATTTTTAAATAATTGGATTATTAGATCAGAAACATCCAATGCGCTTGGAAAATTAATTTTAAGGGATCCAAAGACAAATAAAGAAGAAGAAATAATTTTTACAGATGAAAAAGTTATTGTCCCTGGAATATCTCTTATTCAAAAAGATAGAAACACTGATATTGTTTATTTATCTTATTCTTCGCCAAAAACACCAGGTAGAACTTATTTATTCAATTTAAAAACAAAAGATAAAAAATTAAAAAAAGAACAAGAAATTCCCTCTGGACATAATCCAGATGATTATATTGTGGAAAGACTTGAATGCCCTTCTCATGATGGAAGAATGGTACCAATTACAATTACGAGGCATAAGAATACAAAAATAGATGGTTCGGCAAACTTGTTGCTATACGGATATGGATCATATGGAAATTCAATGTCTCCAGGTTTTTCTTCAACAAGATTAAGTTTAATTAATAGAGATATTATATGGGTAACTGCACATATAAGAGGTGGTATGGAAAGAGGAATGAAGTGGTGGAAAGAAGGTAAACTTTTAAATAAAAAAAATACTTTTGAGGACTACATAGCAGTTGGAAAATATTTAATTAATAAAAATTATACTTCTTATGGAAAAATTATAGGTATGGGTGGTTCAGCAGGTGGATTATTAATGGGGGCAGTTGTCAACCAAGCGCCAGAATTATTCTTAGGTTTAATCATGGCTGTCCCTTTTGTAGACTCTTTAACAACTAACCTAGATCACTCTTTGCCATTAACTGTTGGAGAGTTTGATGAGTTTGGTAACGCTAAAGATAATAAAGATCATTTTGAATATATTTATTCTTATGCGCCATATAATAATATAAAAAAAATGGATTACCCTAACATTTTAATAACTACTAGCTTGAGTGATAATAGAGTTTTGTTTGATGAACCTGCTAAATTTACAGCAAAACTTCGAGAGTATAAAACTGATAATAATCTCTTACTATTAAAAACTGAAATGAATGCCGGACATGGTGGAAAGTCCGGAAGAGACGGTGCGATAGAGGAAATAACACTTGATTATGCTTTTGCACTTAAAATTTCTAATAAAATATAAATTTTAATTGTTGAAAAAAAAAAATTAATTCCCATATAAAATCAGTAAGTCGCCTAATGGGGCTTGCAATAAATAAACTTGCTTAAAAAAAGGAGGATATTATGACAAGTAAGGATTTATCAATCTTTAACTCTCTTAGACCTTTTTCAATTGGTTTTGATGATATGTTTGATCAATTTGAAAGTATGTTAGGTAATGGTAGTTTGAGTATGCAATCAAATTATCCACCTTATAACATAAGAAAAACCGGTAAGGACGCTTACTCTATAGAAGTTGCTCTTGCAGGTTTTAATAAAAAAGATGTCGAAGTTGAGTTTGAAGATAATTTGTTAACTGTAAGAACTAAACAGATTAACAAGTCTCAGGATAAAAATGAAGATGGTGAAATAATTCATAAGGGAATTTCTCAAAGACAATTTGCAAGATCATTTACAATAGCTGATGATGTTAAAGTAAATGGTGCTGAACTAAAAGATGGTCTTTTAACAATAGCTTGTGAAAGAATCTTGCCAGATCATAAGAAAAAAAGACTTATTGAAATTAAATAATCAGCCTTACTTGTGGGGATTACTCCCCACAAGTATCAAATTTTTTATTTTTTTGACATTGTTGCATTAAGAATAAATGCTAGCATTCCCGCTGGAATCAGTCCTGTAGTTAAAAGAAGTTTTAAACTTATTCCAAAATCAGGAATATGTTTAACAAACTGTGGTAACAAAGACATTCCGATACCAAAAGAAAGAGATAGCCCTAAGATTAATAAATTTCTTTGATTCATTTGTTCTCTAGCAATTAATTTAATTCCTGCAGATGCAATTAAACCAAACATAATAATTGCAGCTCCACCTATTACTGACTCTGGCATTGAAGCAATTATTCCTCCTAGTTTTGGAAATAATCCCATAAGAATTAATATAACACCAGCAACTGTTCCTACATGTCTGCTTACTACGCCTGTAAAGGCAACTAGTCCTGCATTTTGAGAATAAGATGTATTAGGCATTGCATTAAATAGTGCACCAAATGCAGTTCCAACTCCGTCTGCCATTATTCCTCCTGATAATTCTTTATCAGTTGCCTCTCTATTTGCTCCCCCCATTGTAGTTGCGCTAATATCTCCAATTGTTTCTATCGTAGTAACGATCGCCATGAACAACATTAATATTATTGCTCCTGGAACAAAATCAATTCCATATTGCAAAGGCATTGGAAGAGCAAACCAACCTGCTGATGCAATCTTTCCATAATTAACCATGCCTAAAGCCATTGCAACAATATAACCAGCTATCATTCCAATTAAAATTGATGCTGATGACCACATTCCCTTACCCTTTATGTTAAAGAATAAAGAAACAATTAATACTGTAAAAGCAATTGTTAGATGATTTGCATTACCAAAAATTTCAGGTTTATTATTCATTAACCATGCTCCACCACCAGCATACATAAAACCAACTTTTAATAAGCTCACTCCTATCATTAATACAACGATCCCTGTTACTAAAGGTGGAAATAAATGCCTTATAGGTTTTAAAATTTTACCTATAAAAATTTGAAAAATTCCACCAATGAATGCAGCTGTAAAAACTGCACCTAAACCTGCAGCTTTAAATGGAACCATAACAGGAATGAAAGCAAAACTAGTACCTTGAATTATAGGTAATTTTGAACCAACTCCTTTATATCCAACCGTTTGAATTACAGTTGCTACACCAGCAACAAAGAGTGCCATTTGTATCAAAAATATTTTTTGTTCAGGTGTTTGTCCAAAAACTCCAGCAATAATTATAGGTACAGTTATGTTTCCAGCAAACATTGCTAAAACATGTTGTATTCCTAAAGGTATAGATTTATTGTATGGAAGTTGTTTGTTACTGGCACCTGACGATTTATTTGAAACCATATAACCTCCAAAGTTTAATGGTACGATACATTTATTAAAAACTTTTGTAAAACTAGAAAAAAGATAAAAAAAAACTCCCCTATTTTCTTGTATTATTTAACCCAAATTGAACGCTTTTTTAAATTAATATTTAAATACAGCCACTTGAAGAGAATCCAACTATTATACCATTTGTATTAACTTCGAATTTTCTTTCACAAGGAATTCCATATTTTTTTGTTTTATAAACCAAAACTTCATTTCCTGCTTCATTAATTATTAAATCTTCAGTTGGCGCTCCTAATTCTAATTTCATTTCGTTTACTTGTTTACCAACAAATAGACCAAACTTCTCATTTTCTCTTTCAGCAACTTCATCAGATTTTTTTTTTATTGTCTGACAACCTGAAAGTAAAATTAAAACTATAACTAAAGTAAAAAAAGTTTTTAAATATCTCATTATTTCACCTTATCATTTTATAATAATTAAGTATTAACCTTTAAGTTGTATTTTTAATTTAATAATAAATAATTATTGAGTTTAATTATACTAACAAATGTGGTTTTTATTTGATATTTCAAATATATGAATAATTTACTATTAGAAAGGTTTTTAGATGTTTTTAGAAAAAATATCTTACCACTCACATCTGAGGGAGTAAATTTAGGTAATAAAATTTTTGGCGCTGCTATAATAAAAAAAAATGATCATTCATTGGTAGTAGCGGGAACAAATAACGAAACAGAAAACCCTCTGTGGCACGGGGAAATTCACACATTAAAAAAATTTTATGAAATAGAAAAAAAAATGAGACCAGATGAAAAAAACTGTATTTTTTTGAGTTCTCATGAACCTTGTAGTTTATGTTTAAGTGCAATTGCTTTTTCAGGTTTTGATAATTTTTATTATCTTTTTCCTTATCAATCGACCTCTGATGATTTTAATATTCCCCATGATTTAAATATTCTTAAAGAAGTTTTTAATATCGATAATGGCAAATATATTAAAGAAAATTCTTATTGGAAAAGTTATAATATTGGTAGTTTAATTGATGAGCTAAAAGATGATAAAAAAAAACAAATATCAGAAGCATTTAAAGAAATCAAAAAATTATATATTGATTTATCTAATAAATATCAATTATCAAAAGAAAATAACTCTATACCTTTAAAATAATTTATGAGAACAAATTTAAAAATATCAAATGTAACTAAAATTTACCCTGGATGCATTGCAAATAAAAATGTTTCTTTAGAATTTGAAAGTGGAAAAATTTATGCCTTACTAGGTGAAAATGGAGCTGGAAAATCCACCTTAGTAAAAATTCTTTCTGGTGTAATAATGCCAGATGAAGGTCAAATATTTTTAAATAATAAAGCTTTAAAATTAAATTCTCCAATTGATGCTAAAAAAAATAATATTGGGATGGTATTTCAACATTTTAATTTATTTGAGACTTTGTCGGTATTTGAAAATCTTATTATAGATTCAAATGAAACTAGAGAGAATTTAAGAAAAAAAATTAAATCAATAATGGAAAAATATAACTTTTCTATAGATTTAGATATTCCTGTTTTAAATTTGTCAGCAGGCCAAAAGCAAAAGGTAGAAATAATTAGATGTTTAATAAGAAGTCCAGAAGTATTGATTATGGATGAACCAACTTCAGTTTTAACTGAACAAGAAACAATTGAACTTTTTTCATCTTTAAAAAAATTTTCAGAAGAAGGTATTTTAATTATTTACATAACACATAAACTTAAAGAGGTAATGTCACTTTGTGATGAGGTTGCTGTTATGAGAAAAGGGGAACTTGTATCTATAAGTAAAATTATAGACGAAAAAATTGAAACCTTGGCAAATAAAATGGTTGGACAAAATTTAAAAACAATAAAGAAAAAAAAATTATCAAAAGTTTCATCTGATCAATTGATAAAAATTACAAATCTTAATTTTAAAAGTGAAGATCCTTTTGAAACAAATTTAGAAGAAATTAATTTTACAGTTAATCGAGGTGAATGTTTGGGTATAGCTGGTATATCTGGAAATGGTCAAAGTGAATTATTCCAAGTCTTAAGTGGAGAAATTATTTCGGATAAAAAAAGTATAGAATTTAATAAAAATTTTATTGGAGATAAAAACCCTCAAGAAAGAAGAGAATACTTGATGGCTTTTTCTCCAGAAGACAGACTTGAGCAAGCTGCTGTTCCACAAATGAAGATTTTTGAAAATGTTGCTTTGAATAATTTTAAATCATCAAACTTTTTCAAAAATGGTTTAATAAATGAAAATAAAATTAAGCAACATGCAAAAAAAATCATATCTGACTTTAATGTTAATACAAATAATATTGAATTAAAAAGCCAGTTTTTATCAGGTGGAAATTTACAAAAACTAATTATTGGAAGAGAATTAATAACTTCTCCTGATTTATTGATTTGTTTCAATCCGACATGGGGTCTTGATGTTGGGGCTATAAATTATATCCATGAAACTCTTATTAAAATAAACGAACAAAACAAATCAATAATATTAATTTCCACAGATACTGACGAATTATTAAAGTTAAGTGATAAAATTTCAGTAATATACAAGGGAAAGTTATCAAAGAAAATGAATGCAGATGAAGTAACTTCTGAAAAACTTGGAATATTAATGGGAGGTGGTGAATTTGATTAAAATTATTAAAAGAGACCAGCCTTCAAGAACTATATTTTTTCTTACGCCTGTTTTAGCAATTTTTCTTACATTAGTTGCAGGAGGTTTAATTTTTTATATTTTAGGATTTAAACCTTTTGAAGCTTTAAAGTTTTTTTTCATAGTTCCAATTGCAGACATGTATGGTTTCAGTGAATTACTATTGAAAGCTACGCCACTTTGCCTAATAGCGATTGGTTTATCTTTCTGTTTTAAAAGTAATAATTGGAACATTGGAGCCGAAGGACAATTAACTTTTGGAGCTATAGTTTCAGGAGGAGTTGCTTTACTATTTTACAATCAAGAAGGTTTTTACATTCTACCAATAGTAATATTGGCTGGCGCAATTGGAGGAATGTTATATGCATCCATACCTGCTATTTTAAAAACATATTTTAATACCAACGAAATACTAGTTAGCCTAATGTTGGTATATGTTTCAAAATTAATTTTAGACTATCTTGTTGTTGGACCGTGGAGTAATCCAGAAGGATTTAATTTTCCAGAAACCAGACAATTTAGTGACTCTGCTAGACTTCCATTGTTGGCAGAAGGATTAAGAATTCATGCTGGAATATTTTTAGCTTTAGCTGCAGTAGTTATAAGCTGGTTTATTTTCTATAAGACATATTTAGGATTTCAAATGAAAGTTTCAGGTTTTAGTTTAAAAACTGCTAAATATGCTGGCTACAAAGGTAAAAAAATGATTATTCTCGTTTTTTTAATAAGTGGTGCCTGCGCGGGTCTCGCAGGAGTTGGGGAAATAACCGGACCTATCGGACAACTTCATAGAGAGGTATCTCCAGATTATGGTTTCACTGCAATAATTGTTGCTTTTTTAGGTCGTTTAAATCCTGTTGGAATAATTTTTGCATCATTAGTTGTTGCAATAACTTATTTAGGTGCTGAAACGGCTCAAATATTTATGCAAATACCAAAATATACTGGTCAAGTTTTTCAAGGAATGATTTTATTTTTTCTTCTTGCTTCAGATTATTTACTCTTTTTTAAAATTAAATTTATAGGTTCAAAAAAATGACAGTAGATATAAATTTTATTGGATTAATAATTGCATCGATAATGGCATCCTCAGTACCTTTGATTTTAGCATCTTGTGGAGAGCTTATTACAGAAAGATCAGGAGTTCTAAACCTTGGAGTTGAAGGAATGATGATCATCGGAGCTATTTCAGGTTTTGCTCTAATGACAGTTACAGGAAATTTATTCTTAGCAGTTATTGGTGCAATGTTAGCAGGAGTTTTAATTTCAACAATTTTTGCATTTCTTACCCAAACTTTAATAACAAATCATGTAGCAACTGGTTTAGCACTTACCATATTTGGGATTGGAATATCTGCAATGATTGGAAAAAACTTTGTCGGCATCCCCGGGAAAGAATTTCCTGTTTTATTTGGAGGCTTAAAAGATTCAATACCTTTTTTAAGCCCAATATTATTTGGACATTCGGTTGTATTTTATTTTGCTTTTGCTTTACCTTTTATAACTAACTATTTTTTAAAAAAAACAAAAATAGGATTGATTGTAAGAGCTGTTGGAGACTCGCCTGATTCAGCATCAAACCAAGGAATAAATGTTAGGTTAGTTCGTTACTTATGCATTCTTTATGGAGGAGCAATGTGTGGACTTGCCGGTGCATATTTATCAATGATTTATACCCCACAATGGATTGAAAATATGACTGGTGGAAGAGGTTGGATTGCATTAGCTCTAGTAGTATTCTCTACATGGAACCCTATTAAAATTTTAATTGGCGCAATGATTTTTGGTGGATTAACGATAATTCAATTTCATATGCAAGCAATTGGAGTGAGAATTCCTGTGCAGTTTTTAACAGCACTACCTTATATAGTAACAATAATAGTATTAGTTGTAATTTCTCGTGATAGTAGAAAAATAAGACTAAGTACGCCAAGTTCTTTGGGTAAATCATTTTATAAAGATAATTAATTTAAAATAATTATTTTTTTTTGAATAATTTACTTTAGATTTAACTTTTTAAAAAAAAACAAAAAGGGAATATAAATTTATGCATAAAATATTTATTCGTTCTTTGGTATCTTCTTTAGTTTTCTTATTTACATTAACTGTGTCAGCTGTTGCAAAAGACGTTAAGGCAGCATTTGTTTACATTGGTCCAACAGGTGACCATGGATGGACATATCAGCATGATGTAGGAAGAAAAGCTGTTGAAGCTGCCGGATTTAAAACAACTTACGTAGAAGGTGTCCCAGAAAGCGCTGATGCTGAGAGAGTGCTTAGACAATTAGCAAATTCTGGTCATGATGTTATTTTTACAACTAGTTTTGGATATATGAATCCAACAAACAAAGTTGCAAAAGAGTTTCCAAACGTAAAATTTGAACATGCTACTGGATATAAAAGAGAGCATCCAAATGTTTCAACATACGCAGCTAGATTCTATGAAGGCAGAACTATCTTAGGAACAATTGCTGGATCAATGACAAAATCTAATGTTATTGGATATGTTGCATCTTTTCCAATTCCAGAAGTAATTAGAGGTATTAACTCATTTACTCTAGCAGCTCAAAAAGTAAATCCAAACATAAAAACAAAAATTGTTTGGGCTTTTACTTGGTATGATCCAGGTAAGGAAGCAGAAGCAGCTAAAGCATTAATCGATCAAGGTGCTGATATTATTGCTCAACACACTGATAGTACTGCTATAGTTCAGATTGCTGAAAAAGCAGGAATATTTGCTTTTGGACAAGCTAGCGATATGGACAAATTTGCTCCTAAAGCTGTATTAACTTCAGTTGAAAACAACTGGGGTCCTTACTATGTAGATAGGGTTAAAGCTGTAGCTAATGGAACATGGAATCAAAAAGATACTTGGCATGGTATAGGCGATGGTATGGTAGTTATATCAGATCTAGACTCTGCTATTCCAGCAGACGTAAGAGCTAAAGTTAATCAACTCGAGAAAGATTTAGCATCAGGCAAAGTTCATTCTTTCACTGGACCAATTTATGACCAAAAAGGTAATTTAATGGTAGCTGAAGGTAAAACTGCTGACGATGGAATGCTTGCAGGTATGATGACTTATGTAAAAGGGGTTGAGGGAGATATACCTAAATAATTTTACATAATAAAATTTAAATTTAAAAGGCCGGTTTTTTAAACTGGCCTTTTTTATTTCTGATGTCTTTTTTTTATTTCTTCAATTCTTATTTCTTCATAAATTTCAAAAGGCTGTACAATCCAAGGATTATCAGGAAGCTTGTTGGCACAAAAATCTGGTTCAAAAGTTGATTTCTTTTTTTTAAATAAAGTTGCTGTTTTAATTTCTTCTATCTTATCTTTTATTGGTTCATATTTTTTCAACCAATCTATACTTTTATTAAAAGTAATTCCTGTATCTGACAAATCATCACACAAAAGTATTCTTCCACCCATGTTTGGAGCAATTGAACTCATTTCTCTTGAAAATACAATATCTCCCTGCTCATCCTCTATCCCTTTTCCACTATAAGACTCAACAGCAAGGTATGCACATTTTAATTTAAAAATTCTACTTAGCACATCAATCATTGGTGCTGCTCCACGCATAATACCGATCAGTATTGTTGGCTTATAGCCACTATCATGAATCTGTATTGCAAGTTTTTCAACTGTCTTGTTATATTCATCCCAGCTAACAATTAATTTTTCGGACATAATTTTTTTTATTAATTATTTAAATAATAAAACTAAAACTGCAAGAACGATAAGTGCTATTATTGAAAAAATTAAAATATACAACCTGTGAATGTTTCTTCCTCTTAAGTTAAAATAATGTCTTGCCACCCCAGAAATAACAGCTATCGCACATAATATTAACCAATTATATTGATGATAAACTAAAAAACTAGAATGCCCAGAAAGCATTATAAACAATACTAAAAAAGTGGAATAGTTATTATGAATTGATCGTTGTTTAGCAGCCAAGGATAGTCTCATATCAAATTTTTCACCTCTTTCACTACTACTAATTATGTTCATCTGATTGGGTATAATTACCGTAAAGACATTGCCAAACATATTAGTACCTATAATCAATCCAACACTTAAAATTGCAAATTTTGGTCCAAATAATTTAGTCAAACCAAAAGAAACAAGTGCTAGCAAAATGATTGCTGTAGAAATAAATAATATATTATTTTCAATCAATTTAGATTTGCACAAAAGATCATAAACAAACCAAGAAACAATTAATGATAAAAGCGAGATAATAATGGCATAACTTGGAGGTATTAATAAAACACGTTTATCAACCATTAATACACCAGCGTTATAATAATAAATTACAACTAAGAGCAACATTCCAGTTACAAAAGTTAAGTAACTTTGCCATTTAAAGATTACTAATCTATTTAAATAATCCTGAGGTGGTGATGTTTTTAACCTTGATAGTTTATAAAAAAAACCAGAATGCATCAGATATCCTTCACCATCGATATCATCACTTGTTATATTTTTATTTAAATTGTTGTCTAAGTAATTAAATAAAAAACTATTACCTACCCACAATATTGCAAATAATACATGGCCCCATCTTAAAATAACTTCTAGCCATTTGATTGTATAAGGTAAAAATTCCATTTAATATTTTATTTTATCCACTTTTTTATCCCAAATTTCAAATGCATTTAAAGCTTCATCTCTAAGCATTTGTATCATTTTTATTTTTCTATCACCTATTTTTTTTGGAATCTCTAAATAAATAAATGAGTCATCAAAGTCTATATTTTTTGCATCTTCTCTTGTATTTGCATAATATATTTTATCTAATTTTGACCAATAAATTGCGGAAAGACACATTGGACAAGGTTCGCAAGATGTATAAATTTCACAACCCGACAAATCAAAAGTGTTTAATTTTTTACAAGCTTCTCGAATTGCTACAATCTCGCCATGGGCAGTTGGATCATTTGAAGAAGTCACTTTATTAGAACCCTCTGCAATAATCTTGTTATCTTTAACTATGACACTTCCAAAGGGTCCACCAATAGTGTTTGCACTATTTATAGAAAGTTCAATGGCTTTTGCCATAAATTTTTTTTTATCTTCCATTTTGATTTTTTATTTTATTTTTAATTTTATTAATACTCATTAAAATTCTTTCTGGAGTTGCTGGTGCATTAAGTTTTGGTGCAATGTTATAATTTCCAATTGAGGCAACTGCATCTTTAATTGCATAAAAAACACTCATAGCCAACATTAATGGAGGTTCTCCAGTTGTTTTTGCTTTGTTTACTACTTTCTCTTTATTTAAACCCTCTTTAAAAATTTCAACATTAAATTTTTTAGGAATATCACTTACTGCAGGTATTTTGTATGTTGATGGAGAAAAAGTCGTAATTTGACCATTAGATTTCCAATTCAATTCTTCAATTGTTAACCATCCTTGTCCTTGAACAAAACCACCTTCTATCTGACCCAATTCGAGAGCTGGATTAATTGGTTTTCCAGCATCATGTAAAATATCAACTCTTTCTAAAACATTTTCACCAGTTAATGTATCTATTGTTACTTCAGAAACAGCAGCGCCATAACAAAAATATAGGAAAGGTCTTCCTTTAAATCTTTTTTTATTAAAGTTTATTTTTGGTGTTGAATAAAAACCTGATGACGAAAGAGATACTCTATTTAGATAAGCTTCTTGAATAATTTTTCTAAATTCAAAACTTCTATTACCGAATTTTATATATTGATCTTTATATTCTGCTTCATGATTATAAATTTTGTAATTTTTTTTTATAAAATTTTCTAAATTTGTTTTAATTTTTTCAACAGCATTTAATGCAGCCGCGCCATTTAAGTCTGTTGTTGAAGAAGCTGCACTTGCAGAAGTGTTTGGAACTTTTGATGTATTTGTCGATGAAATATGAACCAAACTGTAAGGTAACCCAAAAGAATTAGCAACAAGCTGTGCAATTTTGGTATGTGTGCCTTGCCCCATTTCTATTCCACCATGATTTAGATGTACACTTCCATCAGTATAAATATGAACTAGTGCTCCAGCTTGATTTAAGTGTATTGTTGTAAATGAAATTCCAAATTTTACAGGGGTTATCGCTATGCCTTTCTTTTTAAATTTATTTTTTTCATTAAATTTTTTTATCTCTAAATATCTTTTTTTATAATTTGATTTTTTTTCTAACTTTCTAAATATTTCATTAATTACATTGTCTTTAATACTCATTCCATAATGAGTTATATTTTTTTTATTATTTTGATAAAAATTTTTTTTTCTAATTTCTAGTGGATCTTTGTTTAAATATCTTGCAATATTGTCCACAATATTTTCAATTACCATCATGCCTTGGTTTCCCCCAAAACCTCTAAAAGCTGTTGAAGAGCAAATATTTGTTTTACATAAATAATTAGTTACTTCAATATCTGGAATATAATATGCATTATCTATATGAAGCAATGCACGCTCGTTGATTGCTGCAGATAAATCAGCTGACATTCCACAATTTGAAGATAAATTTACTTTTAAACCTTTTATAACTCCATCATCATTAAAACCAACTTCATATTCAGAAAAAAACTCATGTCTTTTTCCAGTTAAAATTATATCATCATCCCTGTCTAATCTTAGTTTTACTGGCTTGCCTGTTTTTCTTGCCAACAATGAACATACGCATGCAGTCATAAAATTAGTTTCTTTTCCTCCAAAACCACCTCCTATTCTTCTGACTACTACATTAACTGAATTGCTTTTTTGATTTAACATTTTTGCAATTAATTGTTGTGTTTCAGATGGATGTTGTGTTGAACTATAAACTAAAAGATTATTATCCTCTTTAGGTATTACAAAAGCTGCTTGGCCCTCTAAATAAAAATGTTCTTGGCTTCCTGTTGTAAAATTCCCCTTTAAACTATTTTTAGATGCTTTTATTTTATTTGATGGATTGCCTTTTTTAATTTTCCTTGGTTTAAACAAAAAATTTTTTTTCTTTAAGGCATCTTTAATTCTAATTATTGGTTTTAAATCTCTATATAAAATTTTAGCTTTTAATACAGCTTTTCTTGCAAGCTCAGTAGAAGTGGCAGCTACAGCAAATAATGGCTGGCCGTAAAACTCTACTTTATTTTTTGGAAATATAGGATCTCCATCAAAAACTGGCCCAACATCATTTCTTCCAGGAATATCATTGAAAGTAACAACTGAAATAACACCATTACTTTTATAAACTTCACTTAAATCGATTTTTTTAACTATCGCATGTGCTTTTTTACTTAAACCAATTGCTCCATATAAAGTGCCTTTTGGTTCTTGAATATCATCTGTATATTCGGCAAATCCACTAACATGTTTATAAGCACTGTCGTGTGGTCTAATTTCTTCAATAAAATTTTCTTTGCTCATTTAAATAACTCTAGTTAATTTTTTTGTATTTATTTCTACAAAACATTTAATTAATAAATTTTTAGCTACCTCTAACCTATATTCTTTACTTGCTCTCATATCGCCAATCGGCATAAAATCTTTCTCTAAATAATCTTTTGCTTTTATAAAAGTATTAATTGTTAATTGTTTATTTTTAAGAATTTCTTCACATGCTCTTGCTCTTTTTGGTACTGCTGCCATACCCCCATAGGCAATATATGCTTGCTTAATTTTATTATTGATAATTTCAAAATTGAAGGAACCGCAGATTGATGAAATATCATCATCAAATCTCTTTGATATTTTGAATGCTTTAAAAATATTTTTCTTAAATAATGGTATTTTTATTGAACGGATAAATTCATTTTTTTTAAGTTTTGTTTTTCTATAACCAATAAAAAAATTATTGATTGATACTAATTTTCTTTTATTTATACCTTCAATTAAGACCTCTGCATTTAGAGATAATAAAATTGGTAAAGTATCACCAATTGGCGATGCAGTAGCAATATTTCCACCTATTGTGCCAACACTTCTTATCTGAACAGATCCATATCTTTTTAATACTAAATAAAAATCTGGGTAATATTTTTTAATTTCATTTTCAAATTCAAGTAAAGAAGTTGTGGCCCCTACCTCAATATAATTTTTATTGACTCTAATAAAATCTAATTCTCTTATTTCTTTTAAGTTTACTATACTTGATATTTCTTTTCTTTCTTTTGTTACTGTTAAAGATAAATCCGTTCCTCCGGCAAGAAAACTTAAGTTTGAATTTTTTTTAATAATATTTTTTAATTCTTTAATTGTTTTAGGAGAAAAAAACTTTTTATTCTCATTATTAATATAAATATTTTTTGTTTTAATTTTTTTTAAAAGTTTAATAACTTTACTTTTATTTTTACTAAACTCATCTTTTTTATCTACTTTATTTAAACTTTTGGCTGCATCAATTATTGGTCTATAACCAGTACAACGGCATAAATTTCCTGAAATTGAATCTTTTATTAACTCACCGTCGTAACTTTTATTATTTTTAAACATTGAGAATAAAGACATAACAAAACCCGGAGTACAAAAACCACATTGTGATCCATGAAATTTAACCATTGCATCTTGAACTGGATGTAGCTTCCCATCATTAGAAACTAAATCTTCAACAATCAAAAGTTGTTTGCCGTTCAAAGATGGAACAAATGAAATACAAGAGTTTATGGCACTGTATTTTACTTCACCATTTACTAATTCGCCAAGCACTACAGTGCATGCACCACAACCACCTTCGGCACATCCTTCTTTCGTGCCAGTTTTTTTTAGTTCTGTTCGTATATAATTAAGTATTGTTTGATTTGGATCCGGATTATTAATTTCTAAAATTTTATCATTCAATAAAAATTTGACAGTGTCTGATATCACTTAACTACCTCTATAAGTAGAATAACTCCAAGGTGAAACTAGTAAAGGAACATGGTAATGTTCCGAAGGATTTGAAATACCAAATCTAATTACTACATCATCAAGAAAAGGAATATCTTTATCTGAAGATATATTTTTAAAATAATCACCAATATTAAAAATTAATTCATATTTTCCTTTAATAAAATTTTCTCCCTCCACTAAAGGAGAGTCCGCTCTTCCATCATTGTTTAACTTCACTGAAGTTATTTTTTTTCTTTCTGAATTACTGATATAATACAAATTAACAGAAATTCCTTTGCCAGGTTTGCCTGAATATACATCTAAAACATGAGTTGTTAGCTTTGTCATAAGATTATAGTATCATTTAAATTTTAAACTTAAATTATTAAAACTTAAATGAGAACAATAAATAACATTAATGATCTTAACAAGTCTGATTTTTTATCAGTATTTGGTAATGTTTTTGAAAAAACTGAGTCTGTGGCTTTAGAAACTTTTGAATTGAAACCATTCAAAGATTTTAATGATATTATTTTAAAAATGCTAAATATATATGAAGCTTATGGGAAGGACAAAATATTGGAAATTTTGAACTCACATCCTGAGCTAGCTGTTGCAAAAAAATTAACCTCAGAGTCTAAATCAGAACAAGCTTCAGCAAAATTAAA
>CACDJC010000010.1 GCA_902552475.1 uncultured Pelagibacteraceae bacterium
GCATAAGGTGACCTTAAAGGAAAACCATGTATTCCAGCTGTAGACGATAAATTAATTATTGAACCAGTTTTATTTTTTTTAAGCATAGGTATTGCAAGTTTTGAAAAATAAAAATGACTTATTACATTTATTTTTAATGTTTCTTCCCAATCTTTTGATTTTAGTTTTTCTAAATTACCTGTGGGTCCTGCAACACCAACATTATTAATTAGAGCATCTATCTTCTTCGTTTTTTTCAATATATTAGAAAAAAATTTAGAAACCTCAATTTCATCTGAAGCATCACACTCATAAGAAAAAAGTTTTTTATTATTTAACGGATGTTTTTTTGCTTTAGATATAAATTTTTTATTTATATCACATAAAAAAACTGTCGCTCCTTTTTTTAAACATTCTTTTGTAATGGCCCAACCAATTCCAGATGCACCTGCTGAGATTATAATTTTTTTATTTTTGAGATTTAAAGTCACTTTAATATTTTAGTCAGCCAAACCATCTGATCTAGCTTTATTCCTTTCAATGTGAATTGGTAAAACTTTACCATATATTGCCCTCGAATGTTCTGGGGTATTTACTCTCCAAGGATCTAAAACATATGCTGGAATACACATATATCTTGAGGTATTTCCTTCTACTTTAGTTACCCGATGTAATGTAAATCTTCCTTTAAATATTTGTAAATCACCTGGTTCCAATTTTAATTGTCTAACACGTGATCTATCACCATTTAGAACTTTTTTAACTTCATCAAAATTTTCATTTCCTGGAGCTCTGATATTTGGACAGTATTCAAATATTCCACCTTTTTCAGGTTTTTGTATCATTAAACTTAGGGTAAATTCACAACTATCAAAATGCCAAGGAAGAATTCCTTCAGGATACATTACGTTATATGCATGACAAGCTAATGGATCTGCCCATCTGTATATTGGCGAAATTCCTAAACATGCAGAAACAAATTTTAATAATTCATCTGTTTCATATAGAAATTTCATTTCTGAGTTTTTTGGAAAACAATCAGAATTTAAATAGCCATTGTAACGGTTCATAAATAATCTCTTTGGATGATCCTCAGGAAGAGCAGGGTCATCTTGAGAATATAAATATGCATTAATGCTTTCTTTTGACATATAAACTTCATTAATTTGTTTTTCTAATTCTTCGTTCATTATTTTTAAACTATCAGGTAAAATAAAATTAGGTATTGTTGCGCAGCTATATTTATCTAAATCAAACTTACATTTTTTAATTAAATTTTTTATTTGATCAGACTCTATATCGTGAATGGGATAATTATTTAGATTAACGATTTTCTCTAATCGTTTATTCATTTTAAGATTTAGTTAATGATGTTTGAAGTTCTTTATTGGTAATATAACCTTTTACATTTCCTTGTTTATCAATTACTTCAACATTGGAGTTGCTACAAACAACCTGGGGTAGAAATTCCTCAATAAATTGGTCTTCTTGTACTTTGATTAAATTACTCTTATCAATACCATTAGTTTCATTTGCAGGAGTCATTATAATTTTTGCCTTAATAACTTTTGCTCTGTTTACATCTTTAACAAATGCTTCAACATATTCATCGGCTGGGTTCATAATAATATCTACTGGAGTTCCAACTTGCACAAGTTTTCCAGCATTAAGAATTCCAATATGATCTCCTAATCTTAATGACTCGTCTAAGTCATGAGTAATAAATACAATTGTTTTTTTTAATTCAGATTGAAGATCTAATAATTGT
Source organism: uncultured Pelagibacteraceae bacterium (assembly GCA_902552475.1). Taxonomy (GTDB): domain Bacteria; phylum Pseudomonadota; class Alphaproteobacteria; order Pelagibacterales; family Pelagibacteraceae; genus Pelagibacter. Next base: position 1,748 of record CACDJC010000010.1, read on the forward strand.
TTTTGCATATCACTTCTAATTAGTGGATCTAGTGCAGAAAAAGCTTCATCCATTAACATTATGTCTGTATCTGTAGCTAGTGCTCTTGCTAGTCCAACTCTTTGTTGCATTCCACCAGAAAGTTGAGCTGGATATTGATTTTCAAATCCAGTCAAACCTACTGATTCAATTTTTTCCATTGCTACAGAATTTCTTTTTTCAATTTCTATTCCTTGCATTTCAAGGCCGTAACCTACATTTTGTAAAACTGTTTTGTGAGGAAATAAACCAAATCTTTGAAAGACCATACTCATCTTATGTCTTCTAAAATCAATTAATTGTTCTTTCTTAAGACTTGTAACATCGGTGCCCTCTACTAATATTTCTCCAGCAGTAGGCTCAATTAGTCTGTTCAAATGTCTTATTAGTGTAGATTTTCCAGAACCAGAAAGCCCCATACACACAAATGTTTCTCCTTCTTCAATTTTAAGAGTCACATTATCAAGTCCAATTGTGTGGCCAGTTTTATCTAGAACCTCCTCTTTGCTTGCTCCATCTTTAACCATCTGAAGAACACTCGGCGGCTTAGGACCAAAGATCTTGTAAACATTATTGATTTCTATTTTTGACATTATTTATACTATTTATAATAAATTCTATTTTTACCAAAAGTTCAAAGTAATTTTAAAAAAAATTACTTAATTTATTTTCAACTAATAATTGAATTGCATTAGTTAGTCTTTTATATAATCATTAATTATGAGTTCAATTTCAAAAATTGAGAAAAACAATACTTATTTAAAAATTATATGGAATGATGGTGAAGAGAGCAAGTTTAATTATATGTGGTTGAGAGATAATTGTCCAACGGCTCATGATAAAGACTCCAGACATAGAATGTTCAATATCTTAGATGTATCTCAAGATATAAATCCAAAAAAATATTCTTTAAATAATGAGGGTAAGCTAGAAATTGAATGGAGTGAAGGAAATCACAAAAGCTATTATGATCCAAACTGGTTAAGAGATAATTGTTATACAATAAAAAATAATAAAAAATATATTTCTCCATACCAACTTTGGAATAATTCATTAGAAGGTAATTTTGAAACTATTTGTATAGATCACGATGAGATAATTTCTTCCGATGAAGGTCTAATAAGATGGTTAGAACTTCTTCATCACAAAGGTATTGCAATAGTTAAAAATGCACCTCTAGAAAAAAAATCAGCTTTTCCTGTTTTAAATAGAATAAGTCATACAAGAGAAACTTTTTTTAATACACCTTTTGAAGTTATAAACATACCAAAACCAAATAACTCTGCATATACCGCTCATGCATTAAGAAATCATATGGATTTACCTTGGTTTGAGCTACCGCCAGGTTATCAATTTCTTCATTGTTTGATTAATGCTGCTAAAGGTGGAGATTCTTCAGCAATAGATGGATTTGCAGTTGCGGATTATTTAAGAAAAAATGAAAAAGAAATTTTTGAAACATTGGTTTCTATTCCTCTTAAATTTAGAGACAAAGATTACACTCAAGAGTCTCATAGAAGTTTTCATGCAACAGCAATAAGCTTAACCAAAGATAAAGATTATCACGATATTAGATTTAGTGTTGCAACAATGGATGCTCTAGATTGCCATCCTGATCTTATGGAAAAAGTTTATAAAGCCCACCATAGATTCGGAAATCTTTTGCATGATGAGAAATTTCAAATAAATTTTAGATTAGAACCTGGAGATATTTTTTCTTTTAATAATAGAAGAGTACTACACGGAAGAACTGCATTTGATCCAAACTCAGGACATAGACACTTGCAAGGTTATTATATGGATCGTGATGAAATCATTGGAAGATTAAATTTCTTAAAGAAATAAAAAAAAGGGCTTCAAAAAATCAAAGCCCTTTTTTATAAATTAGATTAAAGAATTATTTTGGAATCCAGCTTTTCCATTTTCCTGGATTAGCGTCTTTCCATTCTTTAACAACTTCTTTTAAATCTCTATTTTTTTGTTTTACTTCAACTAACATTACTGCTTGATCAGCATTGTCGAATTTCATTTTTGTAAAAAATTCAGCTGCTTTAGCATGTTCTGGTTTAGCGAAAGTTTCTGGATTACCATAGTTAAATGTATAGTCTTTTGCCCAACCAGTTGCTGGCCAAGCTTTATCTCCACAATCTTTCCAATTGTTTGCTTCAGTAAATGAATCACAAACTTTATGTTTTGGAAGATTTACACCAACCATGTCATATGCTCCAAAGAACCAATGAGGCTCCCAAAGATATAATAAGAAAGGTTCTTTTCTTTCATAAGCAGCAACTGCTTCTGCAATTGCAGCCGCTTCTGTTCCTAGTTCATCAGCTTGGAAATCAATTCCTAAAAGATCAAGTCTTTTTTGGTCATGACAGTTCCAGCCTGCAACAGGGCATGCAATAAGTCTTCCTTTGCTTCCAGACTCTATAGTAGCAAATTTAGCCTTATGTTTATTTAAATCTTTCCATGATTTAATGCCTAAACTTTCAGCAGCATATCTTGGAATATAATAATCAGATAAACCAATTATTCCAGATGTTCCTAAAAGTTTTACACTTCCATCACCTTCATAATTAAACATTGTTTCACCATCATATATTAGCGGACCCTTCATCATTACAGTATCTGCTTCGGCATAACTTGGCCAGCTTTCGCAAGCAAAATCAATTTCTCCTGCTGCGATAGCTTCCCATAAACCAGTTCCTGATGGAAAAACTATTCTTTTTACTTTGTATCCTAGTTCTTCCTCTAGCATACTCACAGCAACTTGACATGTTATCTCTCCACCTGTCCAGTCAGCAACAGCTGCAGTTAATCTTTTTGCATTAGCAGTGCCAAAACTTCCAAGTACAAGGATCGAAGATAATATCAACGCTGATATTGTTTTTGATAACTTCATTTAGTTTCCCCTCTTTTAATTAATTAAAAACTTATTTTAGATCAAAAAAGCATATAATGTAAAGATGTCAAAAAACTTTAATCTTTTCTTTAGAATGGCTATAAACCTAAGGCTTCTCTTTGTTTTTTTGTCCAAGCAAGAGAAATTCTATCGATAATTATTGCTAGTAATACAATACCAATACCAGCTGCGAGACCTCTTCCAGTATCAGATCTAGCCAAACCATTAAAAACTTCTAAACCAAGTCCTTTTCCTCCAATTAATGGTGTTACAATCTGCATTGCAAATGCCATAATTACAGTTTGATTGAATCCGACAACTAAACTTGGAACAGCTAATGGAAATTTGATTTTATTTAAAGTTTGTATCAAAGTTCCACCAAAAGATCTTGAAACTTCAGAATATGTGCCTGAAACTTGTGTTAAACCTAAAGCTGTTAATCTTATAATTGGGGGTATTGAATAAATTACAGTTGCAAGTACTGCGGACACTGTTCCTCCACCAAAAAACATTAGAACAGGTATCAGATAACAGAAATAGGGCAGAGTTTGCATTGCATCTAATACAACATTTTGAATATTTCTAAATCTTTCGTTATAAGATGCAATTATTCCAAGAGGAACTCCAAGAGCAAAACACAAAACCACTGAAACCAAAACAGAAGAAAGAGTAATCATTGCTTGGGGCCATATTCCATTAGCTCCAATAAATAATAATAATAAAAAAGTAACAAATGCAAATCTCAGTCCAACAGTAAAATATCCAATAGCAACAAATATACCAGTAGTGTACCACCATGGAATATGAGTTAAAAAAGTATCTAGTGGTTTAAGAAGATTAAGATAAATAAATCCTCTTAATCCTTTAGTAAATGCAATAAAGCCCGGATGTACAGTTAAAGATTTTACTCCATCAGCAATGGGCTGTCTTATAGAAAGTTTCCAATCATCCGGAAAGGTACCAATTTTAAATAAACTAGAGTCAACAAAAGAAATTAAAAAGAAAATAATAAATGATGGAATGATGTAATATCTTTTACTTATTATTTCACCAATATCTTTTGCAGTTTCTTTTTGAAATAAAGAAATTAAAAATTCAAAAATGTAAGCAATGAAATTAGTAATATTTATGCAAACAAAGTTAATAAGACCACTTAAGAACTCAAATGGTTTTTCTAAAATTCTAGCAATACTGTATTTTTCCCAAGACTGAGGAAGTAAATAAAATTTTTGCACATCTGAAGGCAATGTTTCTTTAGGTTTACTTAAAGCCAAACCAAATCTATCAAACATGATAGCCATAAACAAAATACAAAGACCACCTTCCATTGCCCAACCAACATCTAAGTTTCTTATAGCTAGCCATACTTGTCCTCCGATACCTTCTGCTCCAATGAAGCAAGCAAGCACAACTAATGCTAATGCCATCATTATTACTTGGTTTATTCCCATCATTATACTTGGCAATGAAAGTGGAATTTTAATCTTAAATAAAAGCTGTAATTTACTAGAACCAAATGATGTTGCAGACTCAATTGTTTCTTCAGAAACTTGTCTTATACCTGTATTTGTTAACCTTATTATTGGAGGCATTGCATAAATCATAGTGGCTAATATTGCAGGAGCTCCTCCAATTCCAAAAAAAAATAATGCAGGAAAAAGATATACAAATGCTGGCATAACTTGCATTGTGTCTAAAATTGGTTTCATAAAATTATCAAACCTATCACTTTGAGAACAGAGCACTCCTAAAGTTACACCAAAACAGACGCATAGGAGTACTGCTAGGCCCATTAAAGCTAAAGTTTGCATCGACTCATCCCACATTCCTGTTCCACCCCAGAAATAAATTACAAATAAAGAGTACAAACCCAATCTTAAGCCACCAGCAATTAAACAAGGTAAAAATATTATTGCAGCAATTAATAACCAAGGAGAGTCTATTAAAAAATCTTCAAGGAAATAATATCCATTTTTAATATAGCCGGCTATAATCTTAGTAAACCATCTATAATTTTTTTTTAAATAGTCTTCCCCATCATTTACCCATGCTGTAAAAGTAAATTCGTCAGTCACCACTTTAGGCATTTTTGAAGGACCTTCACTTTGAGAAGATAACCATAAAGCTACAAGAAATGTTATTAAGATTACTGAATATGTTACAATATTTTTCGAGTAATTAGATTTTCCTGTGATACTTGATAATTCAGATGACATATAGTTGCAAAACTTAAAATAAATAATTTTACATTTAAAGAAAAATAATGTCTATTTTTATGTTATCAAATTAACAAAAATATGAGTAATCAACCAAAAATAACATGCTCAAATGTTTGGAAATTGTTTGGGCCTGATGAAAAAAGAATTATAAAAGATTTAGATAAAAATTTATCAATCAAAGAAGTTCAAGAAAAAACTGGCCATGTTGTTGCAGTAAAGGATGTGAGTTTTTCAATTGAGAAAGGTGAAACATTTGTTGTAATGGGATTATCAGGTAGTGGTAAATCAACTTTAGTGAGATGTATTTCAAGACTAATTGAACCAACTGCAGGGACAGTTAGAATGGATGATGTTGATGTAACAAAAATGAGTAGCCGTGAATTATTAGACTTGAGAAGAAATAAAATGAGTATGGTCTTTCAACATTTTGGTTTATTTCCACATAGGACAGTTATTGAAAACATAGGTTATGGTTTAGAGATAAGAGGAAATAAAAAAAATGTCCGAATTGAAAAATCAATGGAAGTTTTAAAAATGGTTGGTTTGGAAGGATGGCACAACAATTATCCCAGAGAACTTTCTGGTGGAATGCAGCAAAGAGTAGGACTAGCAAGAGCGCTTGCCGTAGACCCAGAAATTTTAATTTTTGATGAACCTTTTTCAGCATTAGATCCATTAATAAGAAGAGAAATGCAAGATGAACTTCTTAAAATTCAAGAAAAATTACAGAAGACAATGGTTTTTATTACTCATGATTTTTTAGAAGCTATAAAAATGGGTGATCATATTGCCATAATGAAAGATGGAGAAGTTTCTCAAGTGGGAACTCCAGAAGAAATTGTTGCAAATCCTAAAGATCAATATGTAAAAGACTTTTGTGAAGATGTTCCAAAATACAAAGTTTTAAGCGCAAGCAAAGTAATGAGAGAAGAATGTTGCGAAGATACAAAAAAAATGTTTGAAAATGGATCTAATAATATTGATCACAATTCAAAGATTGAAACTTTAATAGATAAACTTGTAGATACAGATCAGAAATTTCCAGTTGTTAATAGTGAGACAGGTGAGTTAGTTGGTGAAATTGATAGAGCAATTGTTATGAAATCAATGAAATCTACTAATTAATTTCTCTACTTACTCTAATACTTTTTTGTTTTACCTTATCTCTCCAAATTATGATTATACCCGCAAACACAATTACAAAGACACCAGGAAATAACTGCTCCCAAGGAGCTTCGTTAAAAAATAACCATCCTAAAATAAATGAAGACGGAATACCAAAATATTCAAATGATGCCATCTTGCTTGCTGATATTAATCGATAGGCGTAAATAAAAAGTATTGCAGCAGTTCCTCCAAGAATTCCAGTTAATGTCATGAGAAAAAAATCCTCAGTGTTTTGAATTTTGGAGTGCCCTGTTGTAAGTAAAAATAATATTACTGCACCAATTACATTAAATATTAAAGTATATAATTGGACTTTGGCTGTTGAATATCCATCAGGAATAAACTTTAAAATTATAACTGTAAAAGCCCATGCAATCGCAGTTAAAATTGGAAAAATAGAATAATAACTAAATATATCGCTTGTTGGCCGCACAATAAGAACGACTCCAAAAAATCCAATAAAAATTGCTGACCATCTGTAAATACCCACCTTATCTTTCAAAAAAAATATTGATAAAATTACAATAAAAAAAGGAGATGAAAAAGTCAGCACCATTGCAGTAGCAAAATCTAGGTTAATAACAGAAATAAATATAAAAATATTCATAGATAAAAAACCCAAACCTCTAAGAAAACTTAAAATAATAAATTTACTATTTAAATCTTTAAAAACTGAAATGTACTCTTTAGTAAATAAAATAAGTAAAAATAAAGGAATTACACCTGCAATATTTCTAAAAACCGCAAGCTGAATTACAGTATACTCATTACCCAAGAATTTTATTACAACCATATACATATCAACACATAGAATTGCTAGGAGCATTGTGACTATTGCTAAATAAGTTTTTTTTAAATCTGTTTTTTCTGAAGAAATATTCATTTATAATTTTTTAAAATTGTATACTTTATAAATAAAATGCAAAGTTTTAAACTAAATGAAACTGATATTCTATCCAATCAAGATTGGACATTTCCGACTAATATTGCATACGGTCCAGGTAGATTGAAAGAAATAGGTGGTATCTGTAATAATTTAGATATTAAAAACCCTTTAATTGTTACAGATAAAGGCAGCACAAAATTACCATTTATAATTAATTTACAAAATTATTTAAAAAGTTCTGAAGTAAAATCCGATTTGTTTTTTGATATATCTCCAAATCCAAGAGAAGATGAGGTTTCAAATGGTGTTAGTAAATTTAAAGATGGAAACCATGATGCTATAATTGCAATCGGTGGAGGCAGTGCTATGGATGGAGGAAAATTAATTTGCCTCACAGCAAACAATGACGTTCCATTAAGAGATTTTGAGTTTGAATTAACTCCGCCTAAAATTAGCAAGGATAACCCATTCCCAAAAATTATAACTATTCCAACAACTGCTGGAACTGGAGCTGAAACAGAAATTTCAGCTATGGTTACTTATTTAAAAGAAGGCATGAAATTTTGTATGTGGCATCCAGATGTTAGACCTTCCTTAGCATTGTTAGATCCAGAACTAACTATTGGATTGCCAGCAAATTTAACGGCATGGACTGGTGCAGATGCTTTAATCCATGGTATAGAAGGTTATTGCGTTCCTGGTTTCAATCCAATGTGTGATGGTGCTGCTTTAGAAGGATTATCATTGATTTCAAAATCTTTGGTCACAGCTGTCGAAAACCCTAGCAATATAGTTGCAAGAGGTGGAATGCATGTTGGATCTTGTTTAGCAGGAATTTCTTTTTTAAAAGGTTTAGGATTAGTACATGCTATTGCTCATATGGTTGGAGCCGAATACAATACTCATCACGGACTAACGAATGCAATAATATTACCTGTAGTTTTAAAATATAATCTACCAGGTATGGAAGAAAAAGTTAAAAGAATGTCAGAGGCTATGCAATTTAAAGATCATTCTGTAGATGCTTTTATATCAAACATTGAAAACATTCTTGATAGAATTAAAATTCCAAAAAGTTTAAGCGAAATAGGAGTCCCCGAGGATTGTGTTGATAGAATTGCTGAAAAATCAATGAAAGATCAAGCCTATGCACAAAATCCTAGAAAAGCAACTTTAGAAGAAATAAAGGAAATTACTCTAGCATCAATTAAAAAGGCTAGGTAATAGATAATTTCAATGCTTGAAAATAAATCAGTAAAAGAAATTATTTCTTTAATTAATAAAAAAGAAATTTCCGTAAAAGAAGTTGTACACTTTTATTTAGATAGAATAAAAAAATTTAACCCGTCTTTAAATGCGATTGTATCAATTAAAGATGAAGAGGAAATAATTAAAGAGGCCAAACAGAGAGACGAAAACTTTGATGAAAGTAAACCATTGTTTGGTTTACCTCTTGCATCTAAAGATTTATTGGATGTAGTAAATTTTCCAACTACTTACGGGTTTCCTGGATATAAGGATTATTTTCCTGAAAAAAATTCTTTGATTGTTGATCGTCAAATAGATGCTGGGTGCATAATGATTGGAAAAACTAACACTGCAGAGCTAGGTGTGGGTGCGCATACAGCAAACAGACTATTTGGAATAACACCAAATATTTATGGAAATACTCAATCATCAGGTGGATCAAGTGGTGGTGCTGGCGTTGCTGTTGCAGCAGAGTTACTCCCATTTGCAGATGGTACAGATATGATGGGCTCCTGCAGAACACCTGCTGCTTATGCAAATGTTTATGGTTTTAGACCAACACCAGGACTTCTTCCAGATTATAGAACAAATCTTAAAAAGAAAAATCTTCCAATTATTTCTACACCTGGATGTCTTGCAAGAACACCTGAAGATATGTCTATTTTGTTAGATGTTATTGTTGGACAGCATAAAGAAGATCCAATTTCTTTTAGTTTAAATAGTTCATTTAGAGAAACTAATTTAAGTGACCAAGATTTTTCAAAAATAAAAATTGGATGGTTATCTAATATGAATGATAATTACCAATATGATCTTGAATTAATCGAAATATGTAACAAAAAGTTAAAAAGTCTTGAAAAAAATAAAATTATAATTGAATACTTAAAACCAAAATTAGATGTCCATAAATTATGGAACTGCTGGGGAACATTAAGAGCTAAAAGTATTTATGAAGATATCATTACTATGAATATTAAAGATATTAATGAAATGACACCACAGGCGATATGGGAGTACAACAAAGGTATCAAGCTAAATGAGGAAGATGTCAAATTGGCTCTTAATTCTAGAATTGAATTATCAAATGAAGTAAATAATTTGTTCAATAATTTTGATTTTTTAGCTCTACCATCTCAACAAGCATTTCCTTTTGATAAAAATTTAAGACATCCAGAGAAGATTAATAGCAGTCAAATGGATACTTATCATCGGTGGATTGAAATTCATATATTTGCTAGTCTTTTTTATTTACCTTCAATATCAGTCCCCATTGGGTTTAATAAAGACGGATTTCCAATTGGCATTCAAATAATTGGCAAGCAAAAAGAAGATTTAAAGGTCTTATCTTTCGCAAAAAAATATGAAGAAATTTTTCAATACTCAAAAATTAAACCAAATTTATCTTAATGACTAGACATACTCATCATTATAAAATTTCAATTGCTTTAGCAGTTTCAGCTGGAGCCTGGGGAATTTATTGGTTACCACAAAGAATTTTAGAGGAAGGTGGACTTACAGGAGGTTGGGGGACAATTGCACAAATGGTAATTGGTGTATTACTTTTAATACCCATTTCTATTTGGAGATTATTTAAAGGTAAATCATCAGGTTTAGAGTTGCCTTTGACAGGATTATTGATTGGATCAGGGTTTATCTGTTATGCGTTAAGCTTTCTTTTAACTGATGTTGTTAGAGCATTAATATTGTTTTATATGACTCCTATCTGGACAACAATTTTTGAAATTTTATTTTTAAAAAAAAGACCTGGTTTAGAAAGAATATTGACTCTACTTTTAGCTCTCGGCGGTTTATGGATAGTCTTTAGCAAACAAACTATTTTACCATTGCCTGAAAATTCAGGTGATTGGTTAGCACTTGCCGGTGGTGCAATATTTGCAGCAGGCATGATAAGGTTAGAAGTAGTTAAATATGATGGTGTATTTCCTTTAATTTTTTCATTCTTTTTTTATGGAGCTATATTTAATATTTTTGCTGGTTTTATGTTATCAGAATACCTTGGTCCAATGCCAGCAACCGAAGCCTTTGTATCGATGGCTTCATTTTTAATTGTGATATCAGTTTTCTATTTTATACCAACCGGAATAGTTATCCTTTGGGCTCCAAGTAAATTAGGCGCAGGATTGTGTTCAATACTTTTTCTTTCAGAGATAATTGTTGGAGTGATTAGCTCAAGTATTCTTACAGATGAACCATTTGGTTGGCGTGAAATCGTTGGTAGTTCTATGATCGTGATAGGTGGAATTTTGGCAGTTATTCTTGCACCGAAAAAAGAAAAAATAGCTTCTAATTAATAATTATTATTTACTAAATTTATTAGCATATTAATCATGTCAACTTTATAACTTTCTTTAGTTGCAGATTTTGTTTTTAAAACAGAAAAGTACGCAGCAACATTGCCGGTTTTAAAGTTTGTTGCTAAAAATTGTCCTCCATATCCTGAGTGTCCAATTACATCTTCAGAAACCATTGTAGAGTTTGAATAATATAAATATTTGTTTTTGGATAATTTCATATATTTAGGTCCAACATTATTAATAGTCTTTTCAAAAAAAGAAGACGATCCAACTCTTCTATTACCAACCCCTTTACCTTTTCTTGCAAATAATAAACCCATTCTTAAAAAGTCTCTTGTAATTAAACAACCACCACCTGACATCCATGGCATTCCGTATCTATCTGATGCTATATACAAACCATCTTCAAATCCTGCAGCCTCCACAGCTGACAAAACCCAATCTCTTAATTTTTTGCCACTTACTTTTTCTACAATTAATCCAACTACGTCTGTATTTGCAGATTTATAATGTGCATATTCAGAGTTATTTTTTAAACTTCGATTTTTTATTTTTTTAATAGTATTCAAATATTGTTCTTGGCTTAAAATAATATTACCTTTTTTAGGCAATCTCCATCCTCCAACAGGCTCATGAAGAAAAGATGATGAAAAAGCTTTTTTATAATCTTCTGTATAAGCATTAACAATATTCATATTTAAAATATCTTGTACTTTTGCATTTGCGTAACCACTTCCAATTTTAGGAAGATAGTAAGAAACTTTTTTATTTAAATTTATAGATTTATTTTTTATTAGTTCGCCTACAAATAAATTTACAAACATTTTTGTTATCGACATTATTGTTTGAGGTTGAACATTTGAAAAATCTTTAGCATATTTCTCATATAAAATATTTTGACCATTTCCAACAATCAAAGAACAAAATGATTTATGTTTTATCATTTTTTTAACTAATAAATTTTTACCAATTTTTTTATTTTTTTTTATTTTAAGTTTTAAAACTAAATCTGATCTTAAAAAAATCCCATATCTATTAATTTTATGTAAATTTCTGTAACCATGCCTCCTTGTCTTTGGCAGATTCCATAGAGCTTTATTATCTTTTAAAGTTATTAGTTGTGGGTTAGGAACAGAAATTATTTTTTTATTTTTCAATATTTTAAAGATTTTTTTTGTTCGTATTTTTGATGATAACCTTCTGCTTTACAATAATTTTTTTCTTTTGATACTTTGGTAGAAACTTTACCATCAAGTTTATTATTCATTTCATTTAGAACTTTTTCAGCAATATTTTTTTCCTCTTCAGTATTATAAAAAATTTCTGACCTATATTGAATTCCGACATATGTACCTTGGCGATTTACTTGAGTTGAGTCATGTAATTCAAAAAATAGTCTAACCATTTCTTCATAGGATTTTATTTTTTCGTCATATTGTACTTTAACAACTTCTATATGTCCTGTATCTCCACCACATACTGCTTTGTAGGAAACATTTGGTTCATCTCCACCACAATAGCCACATTCTGTTGAAATTATACCTTTTATACCTTCGTATTTAGTTTCATCCCAAAAACAACCAATACCGCCAATAAATGTTTTCATAGATATTAAAATTATTAAATATTTATACTTTAATCTTTTAAAATTGAAATTGCTTTAATTTCTTCAACTCCAACACCACAGCATCCACCTATAATTTGAACTCCATTTTTCACCCAAGATTTAGCTTCATTTAAATAATCTTCAGGAGACATATTATCTACAAATTTCCAATGAGGCTTCTCATAATAGCCTCTATTTGGATAAGCACCCAAAACTCCATCGAAATTATTTTTAGCAGTTTTAATAGCTTGCCCTGTAACATTAATATCAGAATGTGCTATCAAGATTGGTCCTTTATGTAATTTGGTAAAATTTTTTATAGCCACTTCTAAGCTTTCATAAATATGTGTGTCAGTATCAACTGTATCATTGTAGCCGAGCATAACTTTCTTATCTTCCATTACACAAGAAATAGATAGCCAAACAGGTAAACTGATATTTGATGAGCATTCAATAATTGTTTCTACAATGTCAGCTTGAGATGACATGGCTTCTAATATAATTAAATCAACTCCTTCTTCAGATAAAATTTTTATCTGTTCTTTAAATCCTGGGATCATAGCTTTAAGACCCAGTCTATAAAAACTTCCAAAAGTTGAGACACTTCCAGCAATAGCAACATTTTTATTTTTTGCTGCTTCTTTCGCTAATTGAACACTTTTTTGATTATATTTTTCAATCAAATTATCATAACCATATTGCTTCATTGATATGGGGGTAGTTCCATATGTGTTTGTAGTTATTACATCAGCTCCTGCATCAATATATCTTTCATGAACTTTTCTTACTAACTCAGGGTTATCAACAGAACATTTTCCGCACCATAAATCTTTATCCATATCGGCGCCACTTTTTTCAAGCTCTGCACCAATACCTCCATCAAGAATAACAACTCTTCCTTGATCAAGCTTTTGTTTTATAAATGAATAAGACATTAATTATTTGTGAAAGCACAAATTTTATTATTATCCAAATCTCGAATATATGAATAATAGACTCCCGAACCTTCTGGTCTTTCTCCTCCACTACCTTCGCTTTTCCCACCAGCTTTCAACCCCACTTCATGAAATTTATCAACAATTTTTCTTGATGATGTAATGAAAGAAACCTGTGTGCCATTCCCAAAAGTTGCTTTCTCTTTATTAACTGGTTCAGTTACATAAAATTCAATAGTTCCATCTCCATTTTTTTGTGTATAACCTGCACAAACTTCATCAGTATAGTTTCTTTCAAGATTTAAAACTTTCAAAACCTCATCATAAAAAATGATTGCTTCTTTCAAATTATTAGTTCCGACCATTACATACCCAAGCATAAATATTTTCCTCTATGACAAAACTTTACAACTAAAGATTGTTTTTTTTTTTAATTTTTTCATTTTACAAGTAATTATTGATATCATTTTAATATAAATTTAAACATTAAGTAATTAAAATTTAATAAAAAATAATTAGAACAATTTAATTATAAATAACTAAAAAGAGGAAATAATGAAAAAAATAATATCGATTTTAGCATTATTATTTACATTTTCTTTTTCATCAACTAGTTACTCAAAAACTGAAATTCACTGGTGGTATGGTAATAGTGGTTTCCTAGGCGATGTTATTATTGAAATTGCAAATAGATTTAATGCTTCTCAAAATGAGTATACTGTAATTCCTACAGGTAAAGGAAGTTACGAAGATAACATGGCAGCAACAATTGCTGCATTTAGAGCAGGAGATCAACCACACTATTCACAAGTTTACGATGCCGGAGCTGCAATTATGGTAGCACAGGTAAAAAATGGTGTTGTTATCGGTTTTGAAGACATGGCAGAGAAATATGGAATTGAAGTAGATGCCGATAATTACATTCCAGGTATTAAAAATTTCTATGCAGACTCTAATGGAAAAATGATTGGTGTACCCTTTAATAGTTCAACATGTTTAATGTATGCTAACATGGATATCTTAAAGAAAGTAGGTATTGAAGCAGTTCCAAAAACTTATGAAGAATTTGAGGCTATGGCTCCAAAAATTAAAGCAGCTGGATACATTCCTTTAGTTCAAAGTCATTTCCCTTGGATTTGGACTGAAAATTTCTTTTCAAGACATAACTTACTAATGACTGATGGTAATAATGGCTACGATGCTGTTCCTACTAAAACTTTATTTGCTGAAACAGATGCATTTGTAATGCACTGGAAAAAAGTTAAAGAATGGTATGACAGTGGTTTATATGGTTATAAGGGTAGAGCATGGGGAGATAATCAAGCTCCTTTTATAGCTGGTGAAGCAGCTTTTTGGTTTGGTTCTGCAGCATCATTTGGTGGAATGAAAGGTGTTGTGCCTAACTTTTCAGTTAATCATATTCCTTATTGGGATTCTGTAACTGGAGGTAAAGAATATCCAACATTTATTGGTGGTGCCGCTAACTGGATCTTAAATGGTCATACAGAAGAAGAGTACAAAGGACTTGCTAAATTTATAGAATTTATGGGTTCTCCTGAAATGGATTTGTATTATCACAACATGACAGGTTATTCTGCTGTTACCAAAGGTGGTATAGCGTTAGCTGAGACTATTAACTTTTATAGAACTTCTCCTTATCACAAAGCTGTTGGTGAACAACTAAGCTTGGAAGGTTCGACAATCCCAGGAGGATATAGAGCTGGTAACTGGCCACAAATTCGTGAAGTAATTTATGAAAATGTTGAGCCGATGTTAAACGGTAAGATATCTATCGAAAAGGGTTTGAAAAACATGGATAAAGGCGCAGCTAAGTTGTTAAAACAATTTGCTAAAACTCTATAAATAACAATTTAAATGTAGGAGGGTATTAATTTACCCTCCTTATTTTTATTTGTATGAAAAAAGTTCAATTCAAATCCAGTTATTCGCAATATTTATTTTTAGCTCCACAGCTAGGAATTTTATTAATTTTTTTATATTGGCCAATAATACAAACTTTTAAAGATGCATTTACAATGCAAGATGCATTTGGATTTGGAGCTAAGTTTGTAGGATTTGATAATTTTTTATTTATTTTCGATGATCCAGCTTATTTCATAGCTTTCAAATTTACTATTATTTATAGCTTTGTAATAACACTTATTACTGGATCTATTGGATTGTTACTTGCTGTTCAAGCTAATAACGTGATGCATGGTAAAAGTACATACAAAACCTTTCTAATTTGGCCGTATGCAATTGCACCTGCTGTAGTGGGAGTTATGGCGAACTACTTTTTTAGCGAAAGATTTGGACTTCTCTATCATTTATTTCATAATTTATGGGGCTTTAATTGGTACGAAAGTGTTTTTGACGCTTATATTTATGTGATTATAGCCGGTGCCTGGAAACAGATTAGTGCCAATTTCATTTTTTTCTTAGCAGGACTTCAAGCTATACAAAAATCTGTAATAGAGGCATCCATGATTGACTGCAAAAATAGTTTTAGAAGATTTTGGACTATTACATTTCCTTTGTTAATGCCAACTACATTTTTCTTAATCATAATTAATATAACTTATGCTTTTTTTGATACATTTGGAATTATTGATACTACAACGATAGGCGCTCCATCAGGTGAAACAAGAACTCTTGTTTATAAAGCTTATATGGATGGATTTAGAGGATTAGATTTAGGAAGTGCTGGCGCTCAATCAATAATGATGATGTTGATTGTTTTAGTAATTACAATTTTTCAATTCAGATACATTGAAGGGAAAATACATTATAATTAATGACTAGATTTTTTACATCAGGTTTTTCACATTTAATTTTATTCATAGGAATATTTATTATGATAGCTCCTGTGTGGATGATTTTTGCAAGCTCAACGCACACTAGTTCAGTTATCAATATGGATGGTCTGCAGTTATTTTTAGGTGATAGTTTTTATGAAAACTACTTAAGAGTTTTATTATATCAGGGGGGATTTTTTAAAGAAATTACTGCTTTAAAAATGTTTTTTAACAGTTTTATAATGGCAACGGGAGTAGCGTTATTATCAGTTGTGACATCTCTAATGGCTGCATATGCTTTAGTTTATTATAGAATAAAATATGCAACATTATTATTTTGGATAATCTTCATTACTATTTTGGTTCCATTAGAGTTAAGAATTTTTCCTACATATTCTGTTATGGCTGAACTTAATCTAGTAAATTCCTATTTTGGATTAATAGTTCCTATTTCAGCTTCAGCTATAGCTACTTTATTTTTTAGACAATTTTATAAAACTGTTCCAGATGAAATGCTTGAGTCCGCAAAACTTGATGGTGCAAATCCTTGGAGGTTTTTTATTGATTTTTTAGTTCCTTTATCAAAAACAATGATTGTAGCTATGCTAATATTTATGTTTGTATTCGGCTATAACCAATATCTATGGCCATTATTGGTTACATCCTCTGAACAATATTGGACAGTAGTTATGGGGCTAAAGATGATGTCAGGATCGATTGTACATCGATTTGCTTTTGTAATGATGTCTATGGTGCCGCCAATTTTAATTATAATTATTTTACAAAAACATTTTATTAAAGGAGTTTTTCAAGATAAATGAAAATTAAACCTCTTCAGATAATTGCTCATATAATTCTTATAATGGGAGTCTTATTAATGGTTGTTCCAATCTGGATATCTTTTGCTAGCTCTTCACATGAGTCGGTAACGATACTTACCGAAGGAATGAAATTTCATTTAGGTGATCAACTTACAAGAAACTACAACGAAGTTTTAAATGAGAAAGGGGGCTGGTCAGAAGAAGTTACAGCTGCAAAAATGTTTATTAATAGTTTTGTAATGGCATTAGGAATTGCAACTCTCAAAGTGATTATTTCTGCGATGTCTGCATATGCTTTGGTTTATTTCAGATTTAAATTAGCAGTGCCAATTTTTTGGGTAATTTTTATTACTTTACTTGTACCTTTGGAGGTGAGAATTTTTCCTAGCTATAAGATTGTATCAGATTTAGGTTTAACAAACTCTTATACAGGTCTTATTCTTCCACTGGTTGCATCTGCAACAGCAACATTTTTCTTTAGACAATTTTATAAGACAATCCCAGATGAACTTTTGGAGTCAGCAAAATTAGATGGAGCCAATAGTTGGAGATTTTTCATAGATTTTTTAGTTCCATTATCTAAAACTATGATTGCAGCAATGTTTATATTTATGTTTGTGTATGGATATAGCCAATATCTATGGCCATTAATCATGACTACTGCTGAAGAATACTGGACTGTTGTTATGGGAATGAAAATTATATACACAGAAAGTTATGAAGGTGTTGCTCTTCCAAGAACAGCAGAGAGATTTGCTTATATTATTTTATCAATGATACCTCCAGTTTTAGTGGTGGTATTTTTACAAAAATGGTTCATAAAAGGACTAATTCAAACGGAGAAATAAATGAGTTTTTTAGAATTAAATAAAGTTACTAAGGTATATCCAAACGGAACAAAAGCTGTTCATGAGACAAGCATGAATGTTGAGAATGGTGAATTTATGGTTTTTGTTGGTCCAAGTGGATGTGGAAAGTCAACACTATTAAGAATGATTGCAGGATTGGAAGATATAACCGAAGGAGATATAAATCTTGATGGAAAATTAATAAATAAAGTTGATCCTTCAGAAAGAGATGTTGCAATGGTTTTTCAAAACTATGCGCTTTATCCTCACATGAATGTTTATAACAATCTTGCGTATGGATTAAAAAATAGAGGCATTGATAAACAATCTATTGAACAAAAAGTGAATGACGCAGCAAAACTTTTACAAATTTCTGAATTCTTGCAAAGAAAACCATCAATGTTATCTGGTGGACAAAGACAGCGAGTTGCAATGGGAAGAGCGATAGTTAGAAATCCTAAAATATTTTTATTCGATGAACCATTATCTAATTTAGATGCAAAACTAAGAATACAAATGAGACTTGAAATTAAAAAACTTCAACAAAAAGTTGGGGTTACTAGTATTTTTGTGACTCATGATCAAGTAGAAGCTATGACTTTAGCTGATAGATTGGCTGTAATAAATAATGGTATAATAGAACAACTAGGCACTCCTATTGAAATTTATAACAATCCTAAATCGTTATTCGTTGCAGGATTTATAGGATCACCCCAAATGAATTTTATTGATGGTGAATTAAAAAACAAAACTTTATTTGCTGAAGGATTTGAAATTAAAAATGTTCAAAGTGATTTTAATGGTGAAATTACATTGGGCATAAGACCTGAACACATGTCACAATCTGATAGTGGTTTGATAAATTTATCTGTAGAATTAGTTGAACAATTAGGATCTGATAATCTTATTTATGGTGAATTAAAAAATAAAAAGGATTTTTGTTATAGATGTCCTGGAAATCAATTAATTGAAAAAGGGAGTAAAATATCACTAAATATCAACGACAATAATTATTATGTTTTTGATAAAAGTAGCGGTAACAGAGTTAATTAAATTTGATCTTATCCAAACCAAATCATATTAAAATTTATGGTCATCGGGGAGCTAGAGGAGATCTTCCAGAAAATACTATTGAGAGTTTCAAATATTTGTTTGAAAATAATATTAATGGATACGAAACAGACATATTGATTTCTAAAGATCTTATACCTGTTATTACTCATGATTTTAGATTGGATCCAAGTTTTACAAAAGATAAAGAAGGAAATTGGATAGAAGATGAAAATATCAGAATATTTGATCTAACTTATGAAGAACTTTCAAGATTTGATGTTGGTTCTTTAAATAAATTATCTAGATATGGAAGACGTTTTATTAATCAAAAAACTTTAGAAAATCAAAGAATACCCAAACTCTCTGATTTACTAAATTTATCATCAAAAAATGAAAATCAAAGTCTAGTAATAAACTTGGAAATTAAATCAACTCCAGATGAAGAAAATTTAACACCGCCCCCAGGAGATATGGTCAAATTAATTATTAATGAGGTAAATAAATCAAATTTAAAAGATAAAATAATTATTTCATCATTTGATTGGAGAACTTTAACTGAAATCAAAAATCAAAATCCAGAAATTTCAAGAGCATATTTAACCTATCAACAAGAAATGGGGATTAAGATAAAAAAAACAATTTATAATAGATCTCCATGGATGAGTTTTCTACCTTTTTATGACAACTTTGAATTACCAAAAATTATAAAGAAACAAGGTGGAAAGGCTTGGCATCCTTATTATAAAGATATTAACAAAAAAATTGTAGATATTTCACATCAAGAAGGTTTACCTGTAAATGTATGGACAGTAAACAAAGAATACGATTTTTTAAAAATGGTTGAGTATGGCGTAGATGGCATCATGACTGATTATCCACTAAGATTAAAAGAGTTTTGTGAAAAAAAAAACATAAACTGGTTCTAGTTTATTTTAATATTTAGTTCCAACCTGTAATAGCTTTTACTTCTAAAAATTCGTTAAAACCCCAAACACCACCTTCTCGACCATTTCCAGATTGTTTATATCCACCAAAAGGTGCACCAGTATCGGTTCCTTGACCATTAATGTAAACTGTTCCTGCTCTAACTTTTCGCGCAACTCTTTGAGCTTTTTCTTTGTCTTCAGTTTGTAAGTAATTTCCAAGCCCGTAAGATGTATCATTTACTATTGCAATAGCCTCTTCTTCAGTTTCAAATGGTATAATAGAAAGAACGGGCCCGAATATTTCTTCTCTTGCAATTCTCATATCATTATTAACATCTGTAAAAATTGTAGGTTTAACAAAATAACCTTTATTTAAGCCATTTGGTAATTCTGGACCTCCTGCTGCTAAAGTTGCACCTTCTTTTATTCCAGCATTTATAAGATTTATCACTTTGTCATACTGAACTTTTGAAACTAGAGGTCCAATATGATCACCTTTTTTTGATGCCAAATCCACTTTAATTTTATTTGCTTCATCTACAGCTTCTTTAACGGCTCTTTCATAAATTGGTTTTTGAACTAGCATTCTTGTTGGAGCATCACAGGATTGTCCTGAATTACTCATTATATTTCTAACACCATCTCTTACCGCGTCTGGATATGAGTCTGCAAAAACTATGTTTCCACCCTTTCCGCCTAATTCTAGGGTTACTTTTTTAATTGTATCAGCCGCATTTTTTTGAATTAATTTTCCAGCTCTTGTTGATCCTGTAAATGACACCATATCTATGTCAGGGTGACCTGAGATGTGATTTCCAACAACTTCTCCGTTTCCATTTACCAGGTTAAAAACACCTGGTGGAAAACCCGCTTCATCAATCATTTCGGCAAATAAAACTCCAGATATTGGGGCAATTTCTGAAGGTTTTAATATCATCGTACAGCCGGCAGCTAAGGCAGGAATAACTTTTAATACAATTTGGTTCATTGGGAAATTCCAAGGAGTTATTAATCCACATACTCCAATAGGTTCATACCTTATGTGGTTGTTAGACTTAGTATCAAATTGATGTTCAAAATTAAAGTTTTCTAAAATTTCTATTGTATTTTTTGAAATATCGGCACCCATTTTTGTGTGAATGTCTGAGGCAAAGTCAAGTGGGGCTCCCATTTCAGTTGATTGAGCCTTAACCATTTCATCCCATCTTCTATTATAAATTTCATCAAATTTTTTTAATAATTGTAATCTTTCTTTTTTTGTAGTTTCTCTCCAGGTTTCAAAAGCTATTTTAGCAGCACTGATTGCTTTATCAGCGTCCTCAGCAGATCCTAATGAAATTATTGCAAAAGACTCTTCTGTTGATGGATCAATTACCTCAAAGTCGTTTGGTTTT
The DNA here is from genome assembly GCA_902552475.1 of uncultured Pelagibacteraceae bacterium. Taxonomy (GTDB): domain Bacteria; phylum Pseudomonadota; class Alphaproteobacteria; order Pelagibacterales; family Pelagibacteraceae; genus Pelagibacter. The sequence continues at coordinate 22,881 of CACDJC010000010.1, forward strand.
GAAGGAGAAACCCATTTACCATTTATATAAAAATTTTTTTTTTCAATCATAAAAATATTGTAACATATTATTTAAATTTCATAACCTTTTTCTTCAGATTCATTATCTATTAGTTCCTCTGGAAAACCATCTGCTCTAAAATCTATATTGTTCAAATCTTCCATCCTTTTGACTATCATTGAAGACCAAGCTCTCGATCCATACTTTTTTTTTCCATCTTTAAAAATATCTACTATCATTGGAGAAATTTCTAAAGATGAATTAAGTTTTTTAGCTAATTCGTTAAAAATACTTGTGTCTTTTAAAACAAGGTCCATTGTAAAATTAATGTTATAAGATCCATTTAAAATTACCTGACTTTCAGTTTCATGAACAAATGAGTTTCCAGACGATGCGGCTATACCTTTATAAGTTTTAGATAAATCAAGTTTTGATTTTTTTGCAACAGTCCAAGCTTCTCCGAGTGCTACCAAGTGAACTGATGCTAGATAATTAGTTATAACCTTTAATATTGATGCAGAACCAAGTTCCCCGGTGTGTAATATCTTTCTTCCCATTACAGTAAGTATTGGTAATATTTTTTCAAAAGTTTTTCTTTCTCCTCCAACAAAAATTGCTATATTTCCTGTTGTGGCTCTGTGACATCCTCCACTAACAGGTCCATCTAAAGGAATTGCTTTTTTTTCTATTACCTTTTTTCCCAGTCTCTTAACTTCTGCTTCATCAGTTGTGCTCATTTCCAACCAAATTTTATTTTCTGAAAGACCGTTTATTATACCTTCTTCTTCTTCCATAACTTCTGCACATATTTCAGGAGAAGGAAGACAAGTAATGATAAGGTCAACTTGATTTGCTAATTCTTTAGGTGAATTAACCACTTTTGCACCTGATTTTTCAAATTGATCAGTTAAATTTTTGTCTAAATCTATTACAGTTAAATCAAATTTGTTTCTCAACAAACTTCCTGCTAATTTGCCACCAACATTTCCAAGTCCAATAAAACCAATTTTCATTATAATCTCCTTAATTTTGATGATTATTCAAAAACGAATGATATATTTGTTTTTAAAAAATGCACTCTGTAAAAATAGAACCTAAATATATTACAAAATCAAATCCAAGGATTGGTTTAATTGCTTTAGCGAGCGACTTTATGATTGAAAAAGACTTCATAAATGTAATTAAAAATAAAGATATAGACTTTTTTGTTAACAGAATTGAATGTTACAATCCTTTGACAAAGGAAAATTTAATTAAAATGTCAGAAAAAGTAACTGAGGTGACAAATGATATACTTCCAGATCAAGAGATAGATTGCGTTGTATACGCTTGTACTTCTGGAACAATAGCAGCCGGATATGACTCAATTGAAAAAAAAGTTAAATTAGCAAAACCAGAAGCAAAAGTAACTACTCCTAGTACTGCTGCTATAAAAGCACTGAAAAAAATGAAAATACATAAACTAAGTATTTTTACTCCTTACAGTAAAAAGTTGAATGATGAAGTAGTAGAACATTTTAAAAACCAAGGTTTTGAAATTACTTCTAATTCATATTTCGATATTCAATCAGACTATGATATTGGAAAAGTAGATCAAAACTACTTATTCAATGTATTATCAGAATTCGATTTGAAAGATGCAGATGCTCTTTTTATTTCTTGCACAGCTTTACCTGCTCTATCAATAATAGATAAATTAGAGAAAAAATTAAATAAAATTGTTTTATCTAGCAATCAAGCTTTAATTTGGGACACTCTAGATCGAATAGGAAAAAACGAGTCAATAGAAGGTTTTGGAAAATTATTTAAATCAAATTAATTATGCTATTCAATAAAGAAGAATACAAACAAAGATTAAAAAAAGTTCAAGCCATGATGCAAGAAAAGGGTATTGAGTTATTAATATCTCATGACACAAACAATATGAATTATTTAACAGGATATGATGCTTGGTCTTTTTATTATGCTCAGTGTGCAATAGTTCATGTAAATTCTGATGAACCCCTTTGTTTTGTTAGGGCTCAAGATGCTGGTGGAGCTTACATAAAAACATACTTAAAAAATGATAATATAATTGTATATGATGAGAATTATATTCATACTTGGCCAAAGCACCCTTACGATTATTTAGTTGAAATTATCAAAGAAAGAAAATGGGACAAGTTGTCAATTGGCCTAGAAATGGATGCTCACTATTTTACTGCTTTTTGTTATGAAAAAATAAAACAAGGTTTGCCCAATGCAAAAATTGTAGACTCTGAAAGACTGGTTAATTGGGCAAGGTTAGTAAAGTCTGATACAGAAATTAAATTTATGAAATCAGCAGCTCTAATATCTGAAAAAGGAATGAAAACTGCAATGGAAGTTATTAATCCAGGCGTAAGACAATGTGATGCCGTTGGAGAAATTCAAAAATCTTTATTTTATGGAACAGAAGAATATGGCGGAGAATATTCAAGCATTGCGACACTACTTCCAACAGGAAAAGGCACTTCTGCTTCACATTTAACAGCAACACAGGATAAATTTGTAAGTGGAGAGGCAACAATAATTGAACTTTCAGGCGTTTATAAAAGATATCATTCACCAATGGCTAGGACGGTATTATTAGGAAAACCAGATCAAAAAAAAATTGATACCATGAATAAGACTATAGAAGCGCTTCAAGCAGGAATAGACGCAACTAAACCAGGCAATACTTCAGATGATGTAGCACAAGCGTTTTGGAAAATATTAGACAAATATGGAATAGAAAAAAAATCTAGAACAGGCTACTCAATAGGAATTGGTTATCCTCCTGATTGGGGAGAGCATACTTTAAATATTTATAAAGGAGATATGACAGTTCTAGAAAAAAATGTATGTTTTCATATGATAGCAGTGATGCAATTTGGTGATTGGGGTGTAGAAGCCTCAGAAGCAATAAGAGTTACCGATAATGGATGTGAATTATTCTGCAACTATCCAAAAGAACTGCATATTAAAAGCTAATTAACTATTGCAAATAATAAAAACAAATGTTTTAAAAACCCTTTTATGTCTAAAAATAATGCATTCGTAAAATTTGAAAAAGTTGATAAGAGCTATGATGGAAAACTCCTAGTTGTAAAAGATCTAAATTTGGATATTGCTGAAGGAGAGTTTATTACAATGTTGGGACCTTCAGGTTCGGGAAAGACAACTTGCTTAATGATGCTTGCTGGATTTGAAACTCCAACAAACGGAGAAATTTTTTTAGACTCAAATCCAATTTCAAATATTCCTCCTCATAAAAGAGGTATTGGAATGGTTTTTCAAAACTATGCTTTGTTTCCACACATGACAGTATACGAGAATTTAGCTTTTCCATTAAAAGTAAGAAAAATTTCTAAAGATGATATTGATAAAAAAGTTGATAAAGCTTTAAGCATGGTTTCTTTGTCAGGATTTGAAAATAGAATGCCAGGACAATTATCAGGAGGACAACAGCAAAGGGTGGCTGTAGCAAGAGCATTAGTTTTTGATCCTGCTGTGGTCTTAATGGATGAGCCTCTTGGAGCATTAGATAAAAACCTAAGAGAAAGCATGCAATATGAAATTAAACATATTCATGAAAGCATCGGTGTAACCGTTGTTTATGTAACTCATGATCAAGGAGAAGCATTAACAATGTCAAATCGTATAGCAGTATTTAATGATGGCAAAGTCCAACAACTTTCAAGTCCAGATAAATTATATGAAGAACCACAGAATTCGTTCGTTGCAGAATTTATTGGAGAAAATAATAGATTTGATGGAGAAGTTTTAGATGTTTCCAATGGAGTGTGTAAAGTAAAAATAGGACAGGGAGAAATTTTAGCAAATCCTATTTCAGTAAAATCTAAAGGTGAAAAAACAACAGTTTCAATCAGACCAGAAAGAGCTTTAATTAATCCTAAAGATAAAATGGATAACAATCAAAAAGGTAAAATTGAAGAAGTAATTTATCATGGAGATCATACAAGAGTTAGAATAAATTTACTTGGCAATTCTGACTTTATCTTAAAAGTACCCAACAGTTCACAAAATTTAGACATAAAACTTGGTAACGAAATAAGTATAGGTTGGAACAGTCAAGATGCTAGAGCTTTAGACCCCAAATAAGTCCAATAATTATTATACTTTTATTAAAATCAGCTGTTGACTCTCTATTCCTATGTTGCTGTAATCCCGTTTTTATAAAAAAACGTTTAAACGGAGGATAAATGAAAAAATTAAGTAAATTATTACTTACTTTAACTTTTGCTCTTTCAATAACTTCATCTGCATTTGCAGTTACTGTTGCATCTTGGGGTGGAGCTTATACTGAGTCTCAAAAGTTAGGTTATGGTGATCCTACTGCCAAAGCTTTGGGTATTGACATTAACTGGGTTGATTACTCAGGTGGATTATCAGAAATTAAAGCACAAAAAGAAGCGGGTGCTATCAACTGGGATATCATGGACGTTTTCGCAATGGATACTATTACTGGATGTGACGAAGGTATATTTGTTGAATTTGATTTTGACAAAGACTTTCCACCAGCTCCAGATGGAACTCCAGCTAGCGAAGACTTCTTTACTAGCATGCCATCTAAATGTGCTGTAGGAAATATTTTGTATTCTTGGAACTATGCGTACAATAGCGAAAATCTAAAAAATAGTCCTAAGACAATAAAAGATTTCTTTAACACTAAAAGATTTCCTGGAAAAAGAGCTATCTACAAAAGCGCTTTGACTAATTTAGAGATCGCTTTAGCTGCTGACGGTGTAAAAATGGGTAAAGGTGGAGAATTTCTTTACAAAAGATTAGAAGCTGAAGGTGGAGTAGATAGAGCAATAGCTAAAATTAAAAAACTTTGCACAGATCCTAATGGAGGATGTGTATTCTGGTCAGCAGGTGCTCAACCGCCAGAATTATTAATGAGTGGTGAAGTTGTAATGGCTACTGGTTGGAATGGAAGATTCTTTAATGCTACTATTGGTGAAGGTGCGCCGATTGTTCAAGTTTGGGACGGACAAGGTCTTGACTATGAATACTTTGCACTTGTAAAAGGTGGTCCAGATGAAGCAAATGCTAAAAAAGCACTTGCTATGATGACTAACACTGAAATGTTAGCAGGAAGCGCTAAGTATATTGCTTACGCTCCTTGGAGAAAATCTTCAATTGCAGTTATGGAAGCAGGAGAGCCTTGGTATAAAGATGGTAAAACTAATATGGTACCACACATGCCTACAGCTCCAGCTAACCTTAAAAAATACTTCTTAGTTAACGCTGATTTTTGGGCTGACAACAGTGCAGAGATTGGTGAAAAATGGGAAGCTATGAAAGCAGGACTATAATTTAAGTTTTAAAGACTAAAATTATATATTATATTTAGGGCGGTTATATTTAACCGCCCTTTTTTTATGAGTAGTGAAACACAAAAAATTTTAACAACAGATGGAATTCCTCTTGAGGAAAGTTTAAAAAAAGCAGAAAAGAAAAATAAAATCAAAGCTTTTTTACTAGTAGCTCCATTATTACTTTATTTATTAATTACTTATATTTTTCCAATTGGAGATATGTTTTTAAGAAGCATAGATGACAAGATGGTAACTAAAATGCTTCCCAAAACATTTAAAGCAATGGAACAATGGGATGGAAAAGATCTTCCATCAGAAGAAGTTTTTGAGGCTTTTTATTTGGATTATAGAATATTAGTAAAAGAAAAGACCTTTGGAAAATTAGCTACTCAGCTTAATTATGAAAAGAATGGTTTTAAAAGCATTCTAAAAAAATTGGCCAGAAAACAAAAAAAATTTGAAGAAGGAAATTATAAAGAACAAATTATGAAAGTGCATAAAAGGTGGGCTAATGTTGAATATTGGAGGGCAATTAAAAGGAGAGCTCCAAATTATACATATGCAAAATATTTAAAAGGTGTGGATATGTATGAAGATGAGAATGGAAAAATAGTTCAAGTTGAAGAAAGTAGAAGAGTTCATAAAAAACTGTGGTTTAGAACTTTAGAAATTGCATTTTTTGTAACAGTGTTTTGCTTTTTGATGGCATACCCAATAGCTCATCTACTCGCAACTTTACCAATGAAATATAGCAACTTACTTATGATATGTGTGCTCCTTCCTTTTTGGACTTCTTTATTAGTCAGAACTGCAAGCTGGATGATTTTGCTGCAACAACAAGGTATAGTAAATGATTTTTTTGTTTGGATAGGACTCGTAGCTGACGAGAGCAGGCCAGAGATGATGTACAATAAAACTGGTACATATGTTGCGATGACACAAATTCTTTTACCTTTTATGGTTTTGCCTTTGTACAGTGTAATGAAAACTATATCCCCAAGCTTAATGAGAGCAGGAAAATCTCTTGGAGGAACACCATTTGTTGCTTTTTGGAAAGTTTACTTTCCATTAACTATACCTGGTATTGGAGCAGGATGTTTGCTTGTATTTATTCTTGCTATTGGATATTACATCACGCCTGCACTGGTTGGTGGTGCATCAGGAACTCTTATAAGTAACCAAATAGCATATCATATGAAAAGTACTTTAGATTGGAGCTTTGCTTCAGCTATGGGTTTGATGCTTCTGCTTGGAGTTCTAGCAATCTATTGGGTTTATAACAAACTTGTAGGTATTGATAATATTAAATTAGGATAATTATTTATGGCTTTACCAAAATATACAGAAACACATTATAGAATATGGCACTATTTCTATCTGCTAATCTGTACTTGTGTATTTATATTTTTGATTGCACCATTATTTGTAATTTTTCCATTGTCATTTAATGCAGAAGAGTTTTTAGTTTTCTCGGATGGAATGAAGAGACTTGATCCAGATGCATTTTCTTTAAGATGGTACCATGATATGATTTATGGCACTAAAAACCCTTGGGGACTAGCTGCAAAAAATAGTTTCATAATTGCAATTTTTGCAACTTTAGGATCTGTTTTGCTTGGAACTGTTGCAGCGTTAGGTCTAAGCAGTAGACACATGCCATATAAAGCTTTGATAATGGCAATTTTAATTTCTCCAATGATTGTACCTCTTATTATTTCTGGGGTTGCAATTTTCTTTTTCATAGCAAAAGTTGGTCTTGCAGGAACTCACTTAGGAATTATTTTATCTCACATAATACTTGGAACCCCATTTGTAGTTATAACTGTTACAGCAACACTTTCTGGTTTTGATCATAGTGTAACTAGAGCAGCATCAAGTCTTGGAAGTGATCCAGTTAATACATTTATGAAAATTACCTTACCTTTAATTTTACCTGGTGTAATTTCTGGAGGATTGTTTGCTTTTGTAACTTCATTTGATGAAGTTGTTGTTGTACTATTTTTAGCTGGACTAGAAAACACAACAATTCCAATACAAATGTGGACTGGCTTGAGGGAACAATTAAGCCCAACTATATTGGCAGTAGCAACATGTTTAATCGTTCTTTCAGTATTAATACTTGTTACAGCTGAACTATTAAGAAGAAGATCAGAAAGATTAAGAGGAATTAATAGATAATTATAAACTATTTATTAAATCTGGAGCAATTTTCTTTGATTTTGATGAAAATCTTAATTTTTTTATTTCATCTAAATTCGATTTATAATCTCCAACCACAACGAATCCAATCATCCCCATATTTTTATGAGGTGTACACCAATAAGCGTAAATTCCAGGAATTGTAAACTTATATTGAGTATCTTTATTGTATTTTGATTTAAATTTATCAACTCCTTCAGGAACACCTTTTTTTATGAATTCAACATTATGACCTTTATCAATAGCTTTCCATAATACTGTATCACCAACGTTTACCCTTACAATTTTTGGCTCAAATACCATAGACTCTTTGTTTAATCTATTAAGCATCTCTACAGTTTGATCTGCAGCAACTGCAAATTTTGATAGAAATAAAGAAAAGAAAATTATTAAAAAAATATTTTTTTTCATATTAAATGTTTTTTTGAGTAATTCATGAGACTTATATGGATATAAATTATTTTATATCAATAAAGATTTATGTAACAAGTTGCCACACAAAAGATAATTTTAATCAATTGACTCAATCACAGTGGCAATGCCCATACCCAATCCAATACATTGTGTGGATAAAGCATATTTTTTATTTTCTCGTTTTAATAATTCAGCGGCTTTACCTGTAATTCTTGCTCCAGTAGCTCCGAGTGGATGACCCAAAGCTAAAGCTCCACCATCAATATTAACTTTATTTTCATCAAAATTTAAATCTTTAATACAAGCTAATGATTGAGAGGCAAATGCCTCATTTAATTCCACAATATCAATTTCTTTAGAAGATAATTTCGCTCTTTCTAAAGCTTTTCTAGATGCGCCTATTGGTCCTAACCCCATGAAATCTGGCTCACAACCTTGAACAGCTGTTGAAACAATTCTACCGAGTATTTCTAAATTATTTTCTTTAGCAAATTGCTCTTCACATATCAATGTAGCAGCAGCACCATCTGTTAATGGCGAAGAAGTTGCAGCTGTTACTGTTCCATTTTGGTCAAAAGCTAACTTTAAACTATCTAAAGTTTCTTGATTACTTTTTGGTCTAATATTACCATCTTTAGAACAATCACCAATTACTGTAATTTCTTTATTAAAGTTACCTTTGGTCTGTGCATGAAATGCTTTTTGATGACTTGATATAGCAAACTCTTGTTGTTCTTTTCTGCTAATATTATATTTTTTTGCAACATTTTCTGCGGTAATGCCCATTGAAAAATAAACATTTGGATTTTCTTTATCAGAGTATGGATAGGGCATAGGGTTAAATCCTGTTGTTACTCGCGTCATACTTTCAACTCCTCCACAAATAAAAGCTTTGCCCGATCCCATAGCAATTTTTCCAGCTGCAATATGAATAGCTTCCATTGAGGATCCGCACCATCTATCGACAGTCATACCAGATGTTTTAATATCCATTCCAGACAAAAATGTTACCAGTTTTCCAATATTGAAACACTGTTCACCGACTTGAAATGCACACCCAATAACAATATCTTCTATATCTTTTGGGTCTATTTTAGTTTTTGATACAAGATTTTTTATAACATTAGCTAACAAGTTAACTGGCTTTACATCTATTAGTTCACCTTTTTTTGCCATTGTAAAAGGTGACCTGGTATAACCTGCTATTACTGATTTATACATTATTTTTTATATATATAGGATTATTTTGGAAATGGTAAAGTAGTTATAACGCCTTTAATCTTTCTTTTATCTATAGTTTCAATAACTACATTTTGACCAATATCCCAATAATCTTTCAAAATCATAGAAAGACCTATGTTTTTTTTTAGACTTGGTGAGTATATTCCTGAAGTAATTTGTCCAATTTTATTATTTTTTTCAGAAAAAACATTAAGAAGTTTTCCGTTAGGATAATATGGTTCGCCTTCAAATATAATACCTCTTATTTTTTGTTTAATGCCTTGTAATTTTATTTTCTTTAAAGCTTCTTTTCCAACAAATTCATGATTATCATTTTCATTACAATATCTATCAAGATTGCACTCCAGAGGATTATTATCTTTCGTAAAATCATTTCCATAAGAAAGTAGTCCAGCTTCAATTCTATCAATTAAATTTGGGCAACCAGGAGAAATATTAAACTTTTGACCAGCTTCCCAAATAGTATCCCAAAGTTTTTCTCCCAATTCGATCCTATCGAAATGTTCTTCAAAACCTTTGAAATAAATTTCAAATCCATCTTGTTTACTATAACCCGATCTTGCAATAATTTGTTTTGTTCCTAAAAAATCGAATATTTTAAAATTAAAAAACTTTATTTTTTTTATATCTTCTCCAAATAATGATACCATTAATTCCTCTGATTTAGGACCTTGAACAGCCAAAGGATACACATCAGGTTCAATAATATTTACATTAAAATTTGAACCAAGGGCCAAGCCTTTTGCCCATAACAAAATATCGGAGTCAGCAATTGAGATCCAAAACATATCATCATCAAGTTTAAGTAGAACTGGATCATTTATCATTCCTGCATTTTCATCAATTATTGGAATATAAAAACATTTACCTGTTTCCATATTTTTTATCGATCGCGGTGTCATTTTTTGTACTAGTTTTTCTGCATCAGGACCAAAGATTTGTACTTGTCTTTGACATGAGACATCCCAAATCTGGACATATTTATTTAAATGCCAATAATCTTCTTCTACTGAATTTCTATATCCTTTTGGCAAAAGCATGTGATTTACAACTGTAAAATCTGATACGCCGCATTTTTCCACTTTATTAGTAAAGGGCGTTCTTCTTATACGCCTAGACATGTTTAATTTTATATTTTCCATATCAAATTTTGATTACTCTTTATTTAATCAGACCACCATGTAGAGTAACCATTAGGTGAAATTATTATTGGTATATGGTATTTTTTTTTTGGATCTTTCATTTTAAATTTAATTGTAATTTCAGAAACTACTTTTTCTTCTGAAAAATAATCGCCAGTTTTACAAACCATCTCATAGTCAGATTTACAATCTTCATCATTAAGATTAAATTCTTTTAACAATCTTCCCCCAGCATCCGTTTTAGTTTCATAAAAAACTTTTTTCTCACCATTAGATTTGATTTGGTAAATAATTATATCCACGTTACTTGCGTGAGTGCCATTAACAGAATTTAACAAATGTGAAGATAAAGTTGCCATAATTATTCTATTGATGATTTCTCTCTTTTTGTTGCCACTGCCGCAACTATTGGGCTCAATACTGGTTTTGCTTTAACATTTACACAAGCTGTTTTGCCACTTTCAATTGCTCTCTTTAAAGCTGGAGCCAACTCATCTCTTTTGGTTACAAGTTCACCGTGTCCTCCAAATCCTTCAAAAATTTTATGGAAAGGAATATCTCTAAAGTCAGTTGCTACACGCTTTCCACTCTTAAATAACCTTTCTTGTTGTTGTCCAATAGAAGCAAGACCTTCATTATTATCAATAACTACAACAATTGGTTTTTTCTCATGAAAAGCAGCCTCTATTGACATTCCTCCAGATAAAAAAGCTCCATCTCCACTTATAAGAACAACATTCGAATTAGGATTATTATTTTTTGCCGATAAAGCAAAGGATACACCAACACCTAGCATACTAAAAGTACCCGGATGTAATATTCCTCCAAGTTTTTTACCCTTTGCTCCTGCAATATTTATTGCAATTTCAGACCAAAAATGAGTATTACCTCCGTCAATTACCAGCCAGTCTTTTTCTCCCATTGCTTCTTGAACATCCAACGCTAGTTGAAGAGGATGTATTTTACCACCTTTTTTTTTTGTATTTTCAGCTTCCAAACTTAAATCTTTTAATGATGCTTCAACCCACTCTTTCTTTTTTTCTTTATTTTGATCAAACCATTTACTATCCAAATTCCATTTATTATTTTTTTTTAAATTTTTTAAAGTATCTAAGAAAACTCCTGGGTCACATAAAAGATTGATATCAGCTGCTCTATTAATTTCTATTTCTTCGTGCGACCCATTTATGCATACTAATTTGGTAGTTTTTGGAAAAAAAGGAGGATTACCAAAATTCATTTGATTATCTAATCTTGCACCAACCATTAAAACTAAATCAGAGTTATGTAATGCATATTCCGACGGAGGAAATTGATGAATATCAGCTAAACCCATATAAGCATTAGCTTCTTCTCCTAATAATTTTTGATGGTAAGGAATATTAAAAATTGGAATATTTAATTCATTACCAGCCTCCTCTAAATTTTTTTCAGATTTAGACCACCAGACACTGTGCCCTCCTATTAATACAGGTTTTTTTGAACTACAAGCAAGTTTTAAAATTTCAGAAATTGAATTTGGATCTGGCCAAGCTTTTGCTATTGGTTTTGCTTTATGTGAAAATGGTCTCTCTTCTAATCCTGCTTCTTCAGGAAAAGAGGAAAACATTATATCAACAGGAAGACTTAAATGAACTGCACCCGGATATCCATTTGTTGCAATTCTATAGGCCTTATCTACAAATTCTCTTATACGATTACCATCTGTAATACTTGCACTGTATTTTGTTAATGGTTTAGCAATAGAAACATCGTCTATTTCTTTAAATCCACCAGATCCTTGTCTTTTTAAACTGCTAGATCCAGTAATATAAATTATTGGAGTTCTTTCACCCCAAGCTTCCATCATTGAAGGAACAGCATTTGCAAAACCTTCTGGACCAACTAAACAAACAGAGGGTTTTCTTGTTATTCTTGTATGTCCATCAGCTAAATGTCCTGCAATTTGTTCATGAGGACAATTAATAACTTCCATCTGGCATTCCATAAAACCTTCAATTGCAGGATTACAAAAACCACCTGATAAAGTAAAAACTTTATCAATACCTTTGTCTCTTAAAGCCCTAGCTATTAACGCTCCACCTCTAATTTTTTTGTCCATTATTTAATATTTCATATCCTTAAAAAACTTCTGAGCTACAATATCAGATGTAATTTCATTAATATCAGTTAATCCTACCAAACCAAGTGTTGTACTCAATTCTCCTTTAATTATATCTAAGATTTTTCTCAAACCTCTCGCTCCATCTGCTCCTATGGCATACATTAACGGTCTGCCAATCATGACATAATCTGCACCGAAAGCAAGAGCTCTCACTATATCGCCACCACTTCTTATACCGCTATCGAAAAGTAATGGGAATTCTTGTCCTACAGATTTTCTAATTAATGGCAAAGCATTAATTGCTGATGTTGCGCTTTCCAATTGTCTTCCTCCATGATTTGAAACTTGTATTCCATCAGCGCCTGCTTCTTTAATTTTTATAGCATCTTGTTCAGACATTACTCCTTTAACAATTAATTTTCCTT
>CACDJC010000011.1 GCA_902552475.1 uncultured Pelagibacteraceae bacterium
TTTATAATCTTGCAAAAAATTTAAATATAGGAATTGTTTTAACCGCTCATCCAACAGAGGTTAAAAGAAGAACTCTAATTCAAAAATATCATAAAATTACAGAAATAATGGAACAAAGAGAACTATTAAAAAAATTTTCATCAAAATTAAAAACTTTAGATAAAAAAATTTATGATGAATTCACAATAATTTGGAATACAGATGATTTAAAAAGAACAAGGCCCTCTCCATTTGATGAAGCTAGATGGGGCTTGGCCATAATAGAAGATAGTCTTTGGGAGACAATTCCTAAAGTTTATAGAAGACTAAATGATATTTTTTTGAAAAATATGAATAAGAATTTACCTAAAAATTTTAATCCAATTGAGTTTGGATCATGGATGGGTGGAGATAGAGATGGTAATCCTAATGTTACAGCAGAAGTTACAAAAGAAGTTATACTTTTATCGAGATGGGAAGCTGCAAAACTTTATGAAAAAGAATTAACAAAGTTAATCAGATCTTATTCTATGGCAAAATGTTCAAAGAAAATAATTAAATCGACAGGAAAATCATTTGAACCATATAGAGTTTATCTTAGACCTTTGAGAAATAAGATGAGACTAACGCACAGATCCATAGAACAACATTTAATAAATAATCAAACTTTAGATAAAGATAAACTTTTAAAATCTAAAGAAGAAATTTTACAACCTTTGAGAATAGTAAGAGAGTCATTGGAACAGAATGAAAGTAAAAATATTGCTAATGGAGATTTATTAGATCTAATGAGAAGAGCTAAATGTTTTGGAATTAATTTAGCTAGATTGGATATCAGACAAGAGTCATCGAGACATTCTGAAACGATTTCAGAGTTTGTTAAAAAAAAATATAAATCAAATTATTTAGATTGGAATGAAGATAAAAAATTAAAATTTTTAATTTCAAAAATCAAAAAAAAGCAAAATATTTTAAAAAATTTTAATTTTAGAAATAAAGACAACGGAGAAGTTTGGTCTACTTTTAAAATATTAGCTGAAGAACCAAGTGAATGTTTGGGCGCATATGTTATATCAATGACCTCATCTGCATCAGATATTTTGTCAGTTTCATTTCTTCAAAAAGAAGCAAAAATAAAAAAAAAATTAAGAGTAGTCCCATTGTTTGAAACATTAAATGATTTAATAAATGCAAAAAAAATAATGGAAAAACTTTTTGAATTAAAATGGTATCGAAAATATTAATTATAAACAAGAAATAATGATTGGTTATTCAGACTCAAGTAAAGATGCAGGAAAAATTTGCGCAAGCTGGAATCAATACAAAACACAAGAGGAAATATTAAAGTTAGCTAAAAAATATAAAATTGAAGTTAAATTTTTTCATGGAAGAGGAGGATCTGCTGGAAGAGGGGGAGGGCCAATTCAAGCAACTTTAAGATCGCAACCACCTAAATCAGTTAATGGTAAAATTAGAATTACAAATCAAGGTGAAGTTATTCAGCAAAAATATGGATACGAACCACTAGCAAAATATAATTTATGTAGTTACATTGGGGCTGTAGTTGAGGCTACTCTAAATCCACCGCCCATCCCTAAAAAAAATTGGAGAAATTTAATTGAAAAAATGTCAGATATTTCAAAAAGATCTTACAGAAAAAATATTAATGATAACTCAGATTTTATAAATTATTTCAAAACTGTTACACCTCATATTTCACTTGGAAAATTATCTATTGGGTCTAGACCATCAAAAAGAAAAAACATAGACAATATTAAAAGTTTGCGAGCAATACCTTGGGTTTTTGCTTGGACACAAATTAGATTAATGTTGCCAGCTTGGTTAGGAAGTGCCGAAGCTTTAAGATATTCATCGATAAAAAAGTTCAGAAAAACTTTATTAGATATGGAAAAAAACTGGCCATTTTTCAATTCAATGATGGATATTCTAGATATGGTAATATCAAAAGCTGACCCAGAAATTTCGAAAATTTATGAAGACAATCTTGCAGATAAAAAATTGAAAAGAGTAGGCAAAAAACTAAGATTTCAATTTAATGTAATAAAAAATTTAAACAAAAAAATTACGCCCAAAGAAATAATTAAAATTAGAAAACAATTTAGATCTTCAGTTATTATAAGAAATATTTATTCAGAAATTTTAAATATCGTTCAAGCGATCGTAATAAAAAAATTAAATCAAAAGAAAATAAAATCTATCAATAAAAAATATCTTGATGATGCGTTGATGACTTCAATTGCAGGAATTTCTGCAGCTATGAAAAATACTGGATAAATATGGTAGAATTTTTTTTAGCTTTTACCGCAGGATTAATAAGTTTTTTATCTCCTTGTGTTTTACCTTTAATTCCAGGCTATATTTCATATATTTCAGGAGCTTCATTAAATGAACTTTTGGAAAAAAAAAGCATTAATCTTTTACCTATTATATTGTTCTCACTTGGGTTTTCTATTGTATTTATAATTTTTGGTGCCACAGCAACATTTTTGGGTTCAGTTATTTTAAATAATTCAAATGAACTTAGAATTTTAGCAGGATTAATTATTATAATATTTTCATTACAAATTATGGGAATTATTAATATTAAAGTTTTTAATTATGAAAAAAGAATTAATCCTGAAAAAAATATGGGTAATTTTAGCTCAATATTAATAGGAATGGCATTTGGATTTGGTTGGACTCCTTGTATTGGCCCGATACTTGGTTCTATTTTAGCATTAGCATCAACAGAAGAAAGCATAAACAAAGGAATAATGCTTTTATTTTTTTATTCATTAGGTTTAGCAATACCTTTTATTTTATCTGGTTATTTGATTCAAAAATTTATGGTTTTTTCTAAAAATTTGAAATCAAAAATGAATATTATTTCAAAAACTGGAGGAGCTTTATTGCTTATTACAGGATTACTTATAATAACAAATCAGCTTCAAGTTTTAGGATTTTATATATTAAATTATTTGCCGTTCTTACAAAAAATTGGCTAACTATTTTTATTGAAGACAATTAAAACAACGCCCACAAGTATAATTATACCACCTATAAAAAGTTCTGAAGTTGGTTTTTCGCCTAATAGAAAAATTGCAGCTAACAATCCAGTTAGAGGTATACCCATTGTGACTATAGGTAGTACTTTGTACATAGGGTTATTTTTTATTACATAATAAAAACAACCATAAGTTATTGGCTGCATAATAAATCCCAAATAAATTGCAATTATCCAACTATTAAAACTTGCTTCCCTAAAATAATTGATTGTATTTCCATCAAACATTGAAGAAAGAAAAATTAATATTGGACCTGAAAACAAAGCTAACCAAGCTACTAGTGCTAATGGATTTATCTCCTTGCTTAAAGGTTTAATTAGAACTTGTCCGTATGCCCAAACACCGGAGCCAGCAATTGTAAGACTTATACCTAATATTTTTCCATCTAAATTAGGAGAGCCTGTTAAAATATAAACACCAACGAATGCTATAGTTATTCCTATCAAGCTTCTTATGGTTGGTTTTTCTTTAAGCATAAAATATGCAAATATAACTCCAAAAGGAACTTCTGTTTGTACGAGCAATACAGCTGCAGATGCATCAATCATGTTCAATCCAGTGTAGGTCATACTGTACTGTAAGGTATTAGCAATAAGCGATGCTACAAATATTTTTTTAAGATATCCTCTAGGTATAGGAAACCACCAAATTAAAATTGAAGCTGCAAATGTAAATCTTAGTCCCATCAAAAGAAAAGGTGGAAAATGTTCAAATGCGGGTTTGGCTATAACAAAACCAAATCCTAAAAAGATAGGAACTAGAGAGGCTAGTAAAGTATCTTTTAAGTTCAAAGTTTAAATTTTCTTTTTAAGTGTCTAAATTTACCTTCAGTGCTATCAAAATCAATATAGCATCCTTGTAAAAATCTTTTTCCTTCATTTGGATCAAATTTTGTTCGCCCATGTAGTATTCTATAATTATCCATCATCATAAGATCTTTTGGTTCTAATCTAAATTCTATCCTATTTCTTTTTGAGTTATATAATTCTGATAATTTTTTTCTTGCTTTATAAAATAAATCTAGTTTATCTTTTTCTAACATCGGAACATAATCCAGTCGTGGACTAAATCTAACTTGTTTAAATTCATTATTTTCATCTAAATGAATTAATTCTGACCAATCTTCAAGTATCACACTTTTATCTATAAATTTAAATTTGACTTTTACTTCTGAAAGAATTTTATAATACTCAGAATTTTCGTTTTTTAACTTTTCGGTCACTGAATAACCATCAACTAGTGTTGAAAAACCACCTTTAACCTCATTTTCAATACAGTGGAGTAATTGTATACAAGGAACAGGGTTTCTATAAGGATTATCTGTATGTGGACTTAAAGATAAAGTTGTATAAGCTAAATCGTTTGGATTTGATTTTGATCTTACATTAAAGTGTTCTCCAAAATTTGTTCTTCTAACACTACCTATAGAGTTTGCAAAATTTACAATAAAATTATCTTTTGTTGGAACATTTTTTATTATTACAAATCCATATTCATAAAAAGAAAATAACAAATCATACATTTCTCTAGACTCAAAAAAATTTTCAGAATATTTGTAATTTTTTATATTGGATAAAGTTGAGTCCCATTTAATTTTTTTAATTGATTTTATTACAGTATCTTTTTTTGAAAACTCTTGAGCAATTTTACCTATTTCAAGTTTTGAATTTACGCCATCATTGAAATCAATTTCTAAAAAACCTTCTCTAATATTAGCCTTTTTAATAAAAATTTCAGTGTTCATTGATGAAGGATCAAATAATCTCTGTTGAGTTCCTTTGTCTAAAAACTCTTCACCATCGACTCTTTCTCTAAGCCAAAAAGGATGGATTTCTTGAATAGTTGAGCCGTTATTAAACAAAACTTTGTTTTTGCTTAGCTCAATTTTCATATGTATTCGAGGATTATGCAAAATTTATCTTTAATCAAGATAAATAAAATAGTATGTGCCTAATGATGTCAAAAAATAAATTTAAAAAAAATAAAGAATTTCCTGTTTTTTTGGAAAATTTAGCTAAAGATTTAACAAAATATTATAACAATAAATTAAAAAAACCATTTAAAATTAACAATAAACTTAAAGGCAAAGGTTATGATCCAGTTACAACAGCAGACAGAGCATTTGAAAAATTTATTAGATCTAGAATTGAAAGGAAATTTCCAAGTCATGAAATTATTGGTGAAGAGTTTGGTTATAAGAAATCAAAAAGTGACTATTCTTGGATAATTGATCCAATTGATGGAACTAGATCTTTTGTGATCGGCAATCCAACATGGAGTAATTTAATTTCTTTAAATTATAAAGATAACCCAATATTTGGACTAGCTAATTTTCCAAAACTAAATAAATTTTATTATAATTCGTCATTTACAAAAGCTTACGTTGTAGAAAATGGAAAAAAAAGAATGCTTAAGGTCAATAAAAGAGTAAATTTTAAAAATGCTAAAGTTGCAGGTGCATTTCATGGTTGGCTTTCTTTAAATAAACAAAAAAAAATAAATAAATTTTTAAAATTAATGCAATTCCCTTGTGCAGATGCATTAAGTTATGCCCATTTATGTGAAGGAAAAATAGATGCTGTAGTCCAGTGCCAAAATAAAATATGGGATATACATCCTCTTATACCAATTATTAAAGCATCAAAAGGAATATCTTCAACTTGGGATAATAAAAGTGCTACGTTAGGCGGAAGCGTACTTATTTCTGCAAATAAAAAAATTCATAAAAAATTTTTGAACCTTTTAAAACCAGCACTCTGAAATGAAAGTTATAATTCTTCAACATATTAAAATTGAAGATCCTGGTTATATAAAAGATTTAATGCTTAAAGATGGTGTTTCACTATCAACAATTGAGTTAGATGAAGGTGAAAAAATTCCAAATAATTTATCAGTTTATGATGCTATGTTTTGTATGGGTGGACCAATGGATACATGGATGGAAAAAGATTATCCATGGTTAATTGAAGAAAAAAAAAAAATAAGAGAGTTTGTCGTTGATTTAAAAAAACCTTACTTAGGTTTTTGTCTTGGCTGTCAATTACTTGGTGAAGTAATTGGTGGAAAAGTAGTTAAATCTAACAATCCTGAAATAGGAATGTTGGATATCAATTTTTCTAATAACCAAAATAATGATTTGATATTTTCAAAATTTCCAAAAAATATTACTTCACTTCAATGGCACTCTTATGAAGTTCAAAATTTAGAAAAAAATAATGATGTAACTTTAATCGCATCTTCTTCAGAAACAAAATATCAAATATTTAGATATAAAAATCATGCTTATGGAATTCAATTTCATATTGAAGTAAAAAAAACAACTGTTGGAGAATGGGGATGTGTACCTGAATACAAGTCTGCATTAAAAAAGCAGCTTGGAGAAGGGGCTCTTGAAAAATTTGATACAGATTCTCAAATTCATATGCCCAGTATGAACAATTACTCAAGAATTCTCTACGAAAATTTCAAAAAATTGATCAAATAATACTTGTAGTTTGCTTAATTATTAGGTTAACTTTTTGTTTGTAATAATTTTGTCATATTAAGGAGGAGGAAATGAAATTTAACAATTTGTTAAAGATTTTATTGACAGTTTTATTTGTTTTTGCATCAACACAAACATTTGCAAAAACTATAAAATGGTCAATGCAAGGAGATAGTTTAACACTTGATCCGCACGCACAAAATGAAGGGCCAACAACACAAGTGTCGAGACAGGTCTATGAAGCTCTAGTTACTAGAGGATTAGATATGTCAATTGGACCTCAACTTGCTACAAAATGGAAAGCAGTAGATCCAAACACTTGGTACTTTTTTTTAAGAGAGGATGTAAAGTTTTCTAATGGACAAAAAATGACATCTGAAGATGTTGTTTTTAGTATATTGAGAGCAAAACAACCTACATCTGATTTTAAAGAATATATAAGTACAATTTCTGGTGTTAAAGCTATAGATGCCTACACGGTTCAAATTAAAACAAGCAAACCAAATCCAATTCTTTTGAACCAATTATCAAATATTTTTATAATGTCTAAAAAATGGTGTCATGATAATTTCGCAATAGTTCCGCAAAACTGGGATGCGTCTCAAGAGACTTTCTCTGCTGTAAATGCAATGGGTACAGGTCCATTTAAAATTACTTTAAGAGAACCAAACACTAAGACTGTTTTTAAAAAAAATAGTAAGTGGTGGGGAGAAATGAAAGATAAATCTGTGACTGAAATACATTTATTACCTATAAAAAATGCTGCAACAAGAGTTGCCGCACTATTATCAGGTGAAATAGATTTAGTAACAGATGCTCCAGTTCAAGATTTGGCTCGTATAGGATCTTCATCTGGACATAAAGTTGAAAGCACTCCACAGATGCGTACAATTTTTCTAGGAATGGATCAGGCTGCAGATAAACTTAGAACAGGTAATACAGGAGATAATCCATTTAAGAAAAAAGAGGTAAGACAAGCTCTTTACCAAGCAATTGATATTGAAGCTATTAAGAAAAAAGTTATGAGAGGTTTGAGTGAACCAGCAGGAATTATAACTTTCCCAGGTGTAACAGGTTACACAACAGAGCTTGATAAGCGACTACCTTATGATGTTGGTGCTGCAAAAAAACTATTAGCAGATGCTGGATATCCAAATGGTTTTGAAGTTGAACTAAGATGTCCAAATGACAGATATGTAAATGACGAAGCAATTTGTACAGCTGTTGTTGGAATGTTAGGCAAAATTGGCGTTAAAGTAAATTTATTTGCTCAAACTAAAAGTAAGCACTTCAAAGAACTTAAAGACAATCAAGGTGACTTTTACATGTTAGGATGGGGTGTTCCAACTCTAGACAGTCACTATGTATTTCATTACTTATATGAAACTGGCGCAAGCTGGAATAAAGTTAACTTTAGTAATGCAGACGTAGATGCTGCGATTAGAGTAATGGAAGGTGAAGTTGATCTTGATAAAAGAAATGCAGCTATTGCAAATGCTTGGAAAATTGTAAGAGATAATATTGCTTATCTACCTTTACATCACCAAGTAATTTCTTGGGCATCAAAAAGCAACGTTGATGTACCAATAAGACCGAATAACGAACCGTTATTCCGTTTTTCTAGCATAAATTAAATTAATTTTTACAAGCCCTTTATTTAATAAAGGGCTTGTAAACCAACAACTTTCTTAAATTGATTAAGTATTTTTTTAAACGTTTATTTCAATCAGCCATGGTCATGCTGGTTGTAGCGTTTGTTTCTTTTTCACTATTTAACTTTGTAGGAGATCCAATCAACAATATGGTTGGTGAAGAAACTTCAGATGAAGAAAGGGCAGAACTAAGAGAGACTTTAGGATTAACAGATCCTATACACATTCAATTTTCTAGATTTATAGTAAATGCTACCAAAGGTGAATTTGGTATATCCTATCAATTAAGAAGACCTGTATCAGAATTAATTTCTGAAAGATTGCCTGCAACCATTGAACTTGTTTTAATTTCGGCTTTAATAGCCTTAATTTCAGGTACTTTATTAGGAGTATATACAGGTATAAATCGAAGAGGTTTTTTAAGTGACGCTATTTTAGCAATATCACTTTTGGGAGTGTCGTTGCCTACATTTGTTATAGGTATATTATTTATTTATCTTTTTTCTGTAATATTAGGAGTACTTCCTTCATTTGGCAGAGGTGAGGTAGTTAATATCGGATATTGGTCAACAGGATTTTTAACATCATCTGGACTGAAAGCAATAATACTTCCTGCAGTTACACTTAGTCTTTTTCAAATGACATATATCATTAGACTTGTTCGAGCTGAAATGATGGAAATATTACAAACTGATTATATTAAATTTGCAAGAGCAAGAGGCATAAAAGAGAAGAGCATTCATTATAAACATGCATTAAAAAATGGTTTAATTCCTGTGATCACAATAGCAGGTATAAATATTGGAACTTTAATAGCCTTTTCAATAATAACAGAAACTGTTTTCCAATGGCCAGGTATGGGATTTTTATTTATACAAGCTGTTCAATTTGTAGATATACCAATTATGTCGGCCTACTTGGTTTTTATAGCTTTTGTTTTTGTAATGATAAATTTTATAGTTGATATTTTATACTATTTTATTGATCCAAGAATTAGAGTTAAAGCGGAGTCCGCAAGTGGATAATAAAAAATTAAACGTTTGGGATAGAATTAGAGATAGCGATATTTACTTTAGTTTTATAAAATCACCTACAGCAATCGCATCAGCAATCATATTATTTATAATTTTATTTTGTTCTTTTTTTGTAGAATTTATAACTCCTTATAATCCTTTTGATCCATCTTCTTTATCTTTAATGGATGCTTTCACTCCACCTTCATGGACAGAAGATGGTGTTGCGAAGTTTATTATAGGCACAGATGGTCAAGGTCGAGATATGCTATCTACAATTCTTTATGGGTCTAGAATTTCTTTAATAGTTGGTTTTTCAGCAATTATATTTAGCTTGGTATTGGGAGTGGGATTAGGATTAACAGCGGGCTACTTTGGAGGAAAATATGAAATGATTGTTATGAGATTAACAGATGTTCAATTGACTGTTCCAAGTATTTTGATGGCTCTTTTAGTTGATGGAATTGCAAGAGGTATTATTTCAAGAGAAATGCATGATGAAATGGCAATTTATGTGTTAATTTTTGCTATTGGAATTTCCGAATGGCCCCAATTTGCAAGAGTTTCTAGGGCAGCCACATTAGTTGAAAAAAACAAAGATTATGTTTCTGCTTCAACAATTATAGGTGTCTCAAACTTTATAATAATGTTTAAACATATTTTGCCAAATATAACTAGACCAGTTTTAGTTATTGGAACTATAGGGCTTGCTCTTGCTATATTAGCGGAGTCAACTTTAAGTTTCTTAGGTGTAGGTGTGCCACCAACCACGCCATCTTTAGGTACATTAATAAGACTTGGGAATGATTTTTTATTTTCAGGCGAATGGTGGATAACATTTTTTCCAGCTATTTTTTTAGTTATTTTGGCGTTTTCTATTAACCTTTTAGGAGATTGGATGAGAGATACATTAAATCCAAAATTAAATTAATGAGCTTTTTAAAAATAAAAAATTTAAGCGTTGATTACAAAATGAGAAAAGAAACTGTTTATGCTGCAAAAAATGTAAATATAGAAGTTAATAAAGGAGAAATTTTAGGTTTGGTTGGAGAGTCTGGCTCTGGAAAAAGTACAGTGGGTAATGCAATAATAAATCTTATAGACGAACCTGGCAAAGTTTCAAATGGATCAATACTTTTAGGTGACATAAATATTCATGAAAATTCAAAAAATATTGCATCATACAGAGGAAAAAAAGTTGGTTTAATTTTTCAGGATCCACAAACTTCATTAAATCCAATATTTACAATTGGTGAGCAATTAATTGAAACAATACAAACTCATTTAAGTTTAAACACTGAAGAGGCAAAAAATAAAGCTATAAATTTGTTAAAAGAAGTTGGAATTAAAGATGCGGATACTAGATTTTATAATTATCCACATCAATTTTCAGGAGGAATGAGACAAAGAGTAGTTATTTCCTTAGCTCTTTGTTGTGAACCAGAACTTTTAATTGCTGATGAACCAACAACTGCTTTAGATGTTTCAATACAATCTCAGATACTAGAATTAATAAAAAGATTAACAAAAGAAAGAAACCTAGCAGTAATATTAATTACTCATGACATGGGAGTTATAGCCGAGACCACGGATAGAGTTGCAGTAATGAAAAATGGTAATCTAGTTGAAATTGGAAAAACCAAAGAAGTATTAATGACCCCAAAAGAAATTTATACAAAAAGTCTTGTGAGCTCTGTACCACCAACAAATAAAAAAATTGAAAGATTTAAAATAATTGAAAAAGAAAATAAAAATCAAACTGATACAAATATAAAGATTTTAAATAGATGGACTAAAAAAAAAATTGTAGACCAAGATTTAGTTCAAATTAAAAATTTATCTAAAACATTTGATGATAGTTTTTTTACAGAAAGCTCAAAAAATTCAGTAATGGCAGTAAATGATGTTTCATTTAATATAAAAGAAGGTCAATCTTTCGGTTTAGTTGGAGAAAGTGGAAGTGGAAAATCAACTATTGCTAAAATGATAGTAAATCTGTTCAAACCAACTTCTGGAGATATTTATTTTGATAAAGTTTGTATAACAAAAATTAAAAATAACAAAGAAATGATGAAATTTAGAAAGCAAATTCAAATGATATTTCAAGATCCATACTCTTCATTAAATGGAAGGTTAAAGGTAAAAGATATAGTTTCTGAACCAATAAAACTTCACAACCCTTCAATTAGTTCAAAAGATTTAGACAATTATATATATGATTTATTAGAGTCAGTTGAATTAACTCAACAATCAGCAGATCGTTATCCACATGAATTTTCAGGAGGCCAAAGACAGAGAATCTCTATAGCTAGAGCCTTAGCAACACAACCAAGATTGTTAGTCTGTGATGAGCCAACATCAGCACTAGACGTAAGTATCCAAGCACAAATATTAAATTTATTAAAAGATTTACAAGAACAACTAAATTTGACAATCTTATTCATTAGTCATGATTTACCAGTAGTAAGACAAATGTGTGATCGAATAGCAGTATTAAAAAATGGAAAACTTTGTGAGATTTCAGAAACTGAAGAGTTATTTAAAAATCCATCACATGATTACACAAAAGAACTACTAACATTAATGCCAAAAATAGAATCAATTTATAACTAAGGAGGAAAAATGCCATTGTTTAAACCAATCTCTGAAAATGAAGCTACTGGAAAAGTTAAAGAAGTTTTTGATGAGATAAAAAAAGCGAGAAAAATTTCAGAAGTTCCAAATTTTTGGAAATATATCGCAAACAATCCAGAAACTTTAGAAAGAATTTGGAGTTCAATGCAACAAGTTATGAAAGAAGGTGCTCTTAACTCTGTTACTAAGGAATTAATTTATGTTGCAGTATCAATGACAAATAGCTGTGAATATTGTACCAGATCTCACACAGTTGCTGCAAAAAAAAAGGGCGCAACTGATGAAATGATTAAGGAAATGATTGATGTTGTGGGAATGGCAAATCAAAATAATAAATTAGTTGAAGCTTATCAAGTTGAAGTAGATGATATTTACAAATAATTAATTCGCCTTACCGAGTAAATTAACAATTAAAACTCCTGCTATAATTAAAAGAAGACCTATTATTGTATAAACATCAGGCATTTGATTAAATTTATAAATTCCAACTATAGTAGTTGCGATAATACATAGACCAGCAAATGAAGCATATGTAATTCCTACAGGAATTGATTTCATAACTAATGACAATGTGTACATACATCCAACAATGGTAATAGCTGTTAAAACGCTAGGAATAAACAATGTAAAACCTTGAGCACCTTTTGCAAATCCATTTGCGGCAGTACCTAACCCAACTGCTATAATTAAAATTACATAAGCAGAAATATTTGACATGAAAAATTATTTGTATTTATCTTCTATATCGTAGTATTCGTTGAAACCAACAATTTCTCTAAGGTCAGAAAATTTAGAAACATTTTTATTATAAGTTTTGTTTTTAATATTTTTTAAACACTCTTGCATAGTTTTGACTGAAGCACTCATTAGTGTTAAAGGCATAACTGCAATTTTGTATCCAATATCCTCTAACTCTTTCATATCTAAAAAAGGAGTATCACCATCTTCAATTAAGTTTATCATGTGGTGACCAGGAACTTCTTTGATGACTCTTTCCATATCTTCTTTAGTCTTAATAGCTTCTATAAATAGTATATCTGCTCCTAATTCTGAAAAGATTTGCATACGTTTAATGGCATCGTCTAAACCTCTTGTGGCAATAGCGTCTGTTCTTGCCATTACTAGAATATCTTTATTATTTTGATTGCTAGCATCTACAGCAGCTTTAATTCTTGATTTAGCTTCATCTAAATCAACAACATCTTTTCCTTTTGTATGCCCACATTTCTTTGGCCATTTTTGATCTTCAATCATTACACCAGCAGCACCAGCGTCGGCATAACCTCTTACTGTTCTGTAGACATTCACTGAATTTCCATAACCTGTGTCCCCATCAAATATAAACGGGATACTTGTAGCATTTGAAATATTTTTAACTTGTTCAAGCATTTCAGAAAATGAAATTAAACCTGTGTCAGGCATACCCAATTTTGTTGAAGATACGCTAAAACCAGACATAAATCCTACCTCAATTCCTTCTCTTTCAATCAACTTTGCTGAAAGGGCATCAAAACACCCAGGCATACTAATTATACCTTTTCTATCTAAAATTTTTCTTAAAGCTTCAGATTTTTGTTTAGAGTTTTTATTCGAAAACATAATTTTTATAATTTAAATGGAATATATAAAGCAATATCAGGGAATAAGTAAATAACAAAAACAGTAAATAACATTATTATAACAAACGGAATCACACCTTTTGCAATTTCTGCCATTTTTGCTTTTCCTATTGCTTGTAAAACATAAATATTAAGTCCTACAGGTGGAGTAATTAATGCACACTCAATCATAAGCGTAAAAATTATTCCAAACCATATTAAATCAATATTCATTGCAGCAATTGAAATTGAAAATATGGGCATCATAATTAAAATAAGTGACAATGTCTCCATAATGAAACCCAAAATTAACAATGTAATTGCAACTACAAAAATAAACATCCCTTGTTCAGTTATATTTGTAACTATAAAAGCAGACAGATCTTGAGGAATTCTATATAAAGAAATTGCTTTACCAAAAATTTTTGCACCAGCGATAATTACAAATATCGTTACAGTAGTTTTCATTGTTTCGAGACCAGCATCTATGAATCCTTTTAAGTCTAATTTTTTTTTAGCAACAACATATATAAAAGAAATTAAAAAACCTATTCCACCAGCTTCAGTTGGTGTATAAATTCCAGCGTAAATACCTCCTAACATTATAAAAGCCATTAATAAAACTGGTAATCCTTTTTTTGTATATTTAATTTTATCTTCAAATGAAGTTTTTACATTTTGAACCTCTTTATTAAAAAAAATTACATAAAAAATTGAAAAAATAATAAAAAAAAGTGCTAATAAAATTCCAGGACCAATACCAGCCAAAAACATGCTAAGTACAGACTCTTCTACAACAAAGGCGTATACTATCATAGGTATAGATGGAGGTATTAAAATTCCTAAAGTTCCACCTGCAGCTAAAATTCCTAGAGTAAAATTTCTATGATAACCTCGATTAATCATTGCGGGAAATGCAACAGTGGAAATAGTTGCGGCTGTTGCAACAGATGAACCAGAAATGGCTGCAAAAATACTACACGAAACAATAGTTGCTATAGCCAAACCTCCTGGAAAGTTACCAACCCAACTTTGTGCAAAATTAAAAAGATCTTCACCAACACCAGCTTTTAAAAGAATATTAGACATCATTAAAAACATTGGTACAGCTAACAATATAAAATTATCAGCCACGCTATAAAATGTCTGTGGGATCATTAGAGGAGATATATCTCCAAGCAACATTAAACCTAGTCCTAAAGAACCAAGACCAAAAGCGATAGGAACACTTAAAAATAAAATTGAAAATAAAACAAATAAAATTAATACAACTATCATTTGATAAAATCCCTAAAATATTTAATAATTTCTAAAATTACTCTTAAGACCAAAAAAGCAAAACAAAGTGGAATGGCAAATTCTGTAAGAAAAGAAGGAACATCTAGTATAGTAGAGCTTGTACGACCAACTTTTAAGGAGTCATAGGCTATTAACCAGCCATAATAGACAACAAAACTGCTAAAAATTAGGATAAATATAAAGCTAATAAAATCTAAAACTTTTTTTCCAGATTCGTTTAATTTGTCATAAATAACAGTAATTCTTATAAAATCTTTTTTATGAAAAGAATAAGTTAGTGCCAAATATGTTGCCCAAATTTGTAAAAATCTTGAGACTTCATTAACCCATATTGTTGGAGAATTAAAAACATATCTGGCAATTACTTCGTAAGAAACAATAAATCCTATAGTAATAAATAAAGCTGAAGCTAAATAACCAGAATACTGAACAATTTTATTATAATAATTCATACAAAAACCCCGCAATAATTAATTGCGGGGTTATTTAATTTTAGATTATAGATTATTAGCAGCTTTGACTAATTTATCGCCAACACCACCAGCTCCACCAGTTCTAGAAATATAATCATCTATAACTGAAGAAGATGCTTTTTTAAGAGCAGAAGTTTCCGAACTTGATAGTTTAACAATGTTCATACCATTTTCTTTTGCTTCTTTGTAAGCTCCAGCTTCAATATTTGCCATATCATCTCTAACAGCTTTTTCTGCAACTTTTGAAGCTTCAGCAATTGCATCTCTTTGCTTTTGAGTTAAAGATTTTAGCCATTTATCATTTGCAACAACTATAAATTCTATATCTCCATGATTGGTTACAGTTAGAGTATCCATTACTTGATATAGTTTTCTCGATTTAACACCTGATACACCAGTCATACCAGCATCAACCGTATTTCTTTGATAAGCTAAATATTGTTCTGAACCAGATATTAAAGCAGGTTTTCCACCCAGAGAACTAACAAATGCTCCTAAGGTTTTTCCAAATACTCTTACCTTTTTATCTTTAAAATCGGCAGGTGATTTCATTGGACCACCATTTGAAAGCATTATAGCAGAACCATAAGCTTGATAATATAGAGGCACTGCACCAGTTTTAGCAATAGCAGGATCTAAAATTGATCTAATTTCTGAGCCAGCTTTTGTTGCTTTTCTAATTTTTTTCTCTGAGTCAAACAAGAAAGGTAAATAAAAAATATCTACTTCCGGATTTGTTCCTGCAAATCTAGTTATAGAAGCAACTCCAGCTTCTATCGCTCCTGAGCCAACAGCCTGTGGAACTTCTTTGTCTTTATAAAGCTGTGCTGAATCATAAATTTCAACTTTTATATCAGATCTAGACTCCAACTCCTTTTGAAAAACTAATAAATTTTGACCTAAATGAGCTTTCAAAGGTAACTGAAGGGTAATTCTCATTTTTGTTTCTGCAAAACTAACAGACGAAACTGAAGCAAAAGAAACAAAAATAATTGAGAATATTATTTTATTTAAAATTTTCATTATTATCTCCCTCTAAGGTGTTATTTTAATATTACTATTTAAGTCGACTTTCAGAATAAATACAATATGAATATTAATAATGAATTGGATAATAGTTACTATTTTTGCTGCTTTTTTTCAGAATTTAAGATCATCAATTCAAAAAAATCTAAATAAAGAAGTTTCAACAATAGCATCAACTTATGTAAGGTTCGCTTTTGCCTTACCTTTGGCAATAATTTTATTTTTTTCATATTTTAGGAACATTGAAATAATTAAAGAGATATTAGTACAAGAAAAATTTATAGTTTATCTTATTTTGGGTTCTTTATCTCAAATAATTTTTACATTTATACTTTTATATTTATTTAAATTTTCAAATTTTATGGTTGGAACATCACTTAGTAAAACAGAAGTTATACAAGTTGCAATTTTAGAATTTTTTATACTTGAAGAAAAGTTAAATAAATTAGGAGCCTCGGGTATTGTAATTGCTACACTAGGAATTATAATTTTATCAATCAAAGATACAAAGTTATTTTTAAAAAATTTAATTTCTAAAACTACAATTATTGGATTATTGTCCGGTTTTTTTTTAGCTTTGAGTGTTGTTTATTTTAGAGCAGCTGCCTTAACATTGGATAATTTTGAGTCTAATTTTGAAAAAGCTTTAAGTACGTTATTTTTTGGTTTGATTGCACAAACTACAATATTAACCATTTACATTTATTTTTTTGAAAAAGAACAATTTTCAAAACTCTATAAAAATAAATATGAAAGTTTTGGTGCTGGCATAGCTGGTTTCTTTGCAACTATTTCATGGTTTTATGCTTTTACCTTAATTCAATCGTCTTTTGTTAGAGCTCTTGGACAAGTAGAAATAGTTTTTAGTTACATTTCTTCTAGGTTTTACTTTAAAGAAAAAATTAAAATTAATGAGATAATTGGTATTCTAATTTTTATTTTAGGAATTTTAATTTTATTACTTTTAAAATAATTTTATTTTTTTGACCAAATTATAGAGTCTTCCATTCTATCATCGCCCCAAAATATTTCATTTTTAACAACAAAGGTTGGACTTCCAAACGCTTTATTATTCCTAGCATTATTTGTATTTTGTTGATATTGATTTTCAATCTCATCTTTAATTACATCTTCCATTGCTTTTTTCTGGTCAATTTTAAGTTCTTTGAAAATTTCAGAAATATTAGGTTCGGTAGCTGGCTCTTTTCCTTCTTGGAACCATCTTTTGTAGGTTAATCTAACATAATCTATTCCCCATCCTTCTTTAAGACCAAGGATCGCTAGTTTATTTGCTAAATCAAATTGAGTTAAAGGGTAAGGAGCTGGCGTTTTTGCAAAGAAGCCATAGCCTTCAGCACGTCTTTCAATGTCTCTCCACATGTAATCAACTTTATTTTTTTTATCAGGTGGAAAGGGAATATTATTCATTTCTTTCATTATTGCCCTTACACTAAATGGTATCCAATTGAATTTAACTTGATGTTTTTTTTCCACATCTAAAATTCTTGTTACTGATAAATAAGTATAAGTACTTCCTATTGAAAAATAAAAATCAATATTACTCATAAAATATACTCATAATTATAATATACCTATGCCATTTTTGTAAAAGTATATTCCAAGTAACAAAACAACTATAATGTAAGCTATAACTAATAAAGAAAACTTAATATATCTCTTCATTATTTAGGCATTGGTGTAGCGCCAGTTTCCAAAGCTATAATTTTTCCATCTTTGTATTTATAAACTGCCATTACAGCCTCAACATTTCCATCATCAAATGTTACGAATGCATGGTGTATACCAACCTCATCATTTTCGTAAACTACTCTTGTCTTATCTTGTTTAATGTCACCACTCATCGCCCATTTGATAATATCATTTTTACTTAAAACATTGCCTGATTTATGCATTGTAAATTTAAAATCATCATGCAAAAGTTCGTTCATAGCTGCTTCGTCTTTATTTTTTATGGCAGCGCTATATTTTTCTAACATCGACATATTTATGCTCCTTCTATTATTATTGCGTTAGACTCAGCATTTTCTAATCTAATTTTTTTTATTGGTTTATATTCGTCACTGCTGTAAAATTCTATTGCTTTTTCATATGAGGGAAATTTTATAACAACGGTCCTTGGGTATGTCCATTTTCCTTCGATAACCATACTTTCTCCTCCTCTAACTATATATTCGCCGCCATGTTTTTCAGCAATAGGTTTTACCTTCTCGATATACTCTTTGTAATTATCTGGATTTTTAACATTTATGTTAAAAATCATATAACCAGATTTCATAACTATTCAGCAGGCTTAGTTACACTTTTTGCTGCATCTGAAGCTTTGCCAAAAGCTTTGTTGTAATCGAAAACCTCGTGGATCATTAGTTGTTCCATAAGACCTGAATTAAGAAAAGCAACTTTCATTCCTATAACTGTTTCAGCATCTCCTTCTACACAACAAATTACATCGTAACGGCCACGAACCCATTCGTAGCTAATCATTTTACCACCCGCTGCTTCGATAACTTTTCTAGTTGAAGCAGATCTATCAGCTGCTGGATCTTTCTGCATTCTTTCCAATAGTTCATGACTTATTTTTCCAATTACATAAAATTTAGCCATTTTAGATATCCACTTTAGTTAATTCCCACACATGCATTTTGTTTACACACTCATCATATATTGGTTTTCCAATTGGATTTGCTCCAGATACCATCTCTTTCATTTTTTCCATATTATGAACAAATACCTTAAACATAACACCGCTTTTATCTGGTTTTACTGCTCCTATAGTTTTTTCTGGATGAGCTGCTGATTTTCTTACGCTCATTCCTTCATCTGATTGCATCCATCCCATAAATTTTTCAAGTTTTCCTTCTTTCAAATCTACGATCACTAACACTTCTTTTTCCATTATTTTCTCCTTATTATTTTTTTAAAACATTATACATTCTTAGAGGATCATAGAAAGCTATAAACAATGATTTTATTACAAATCAGCTATGCGTTATATCCAACTTGGGAAAGGAAGGTTTTTCTCTTTTAAGAAAGATTTGTTAAACATTTTTGAGTTATATTTGTCTGATTTGTCGCAGAGAATTGTTACAATAGTTTTGCCAGGACCAAGTTCTTTACCCAATCTAATAGCTCCAGCAATATTTACACCACAACTTGTGCCTAAACTTAGACCTTCATTTTGAATTAAATCATAAAGAATTGGCAATGACTCTTGATCACTAATTGAAAAAGCACCATCTATTTTAGCTTCTGCAAAATTAGCCGTTACTCTACTTGACCCAATACCTTCAGTAATAGATCCACCTGCAGATTTTAACTCTCCATTCTTTATATAGTTATAAAGAGCAGATCCTGTTGGATCAGATAAAAAAATCTTAATATCTTTGTTTTTTTCTTTTAGATAACTGCTAACCCCACCAATTGTTCCCCCAGTTCCTGAAGAACACACAAAACCATCAACCTTACCTTCTGTTTGATCCCAAATCTCAGGTCCAGTTGTTTCATAATGCCCTTTAGCATTTGCTGTATTATCAAATTGATTAGCCCAAACTACACCATGGTTGTTAGAGCTTTTTAATTCTTCAGCCAATCTTCCAGCAACTTTTACATAATTACCATCGTCTTTATATGGTTTTACAGGAACTAATCTTAAATCTGCACCAATATTAATTAGAGTGTCTTTTTTTTCTTGAGTTTGGTTTTCATTCATTACAATTATAGTTTTATAACCTAAAGAATTTCCAATAAGACATAAACCAATACCAGTATTTCCTGCAGTTCCTTCTACAACTGTTCCACCTTTAGAAATTAAATTTTTTTCTTGAGCATCTTTTATTAAAGCTAATGCCGCTCTATCTTTTACGGATCCTCCAGGATTTAAGTATTCAGCTTTTCCATAAATATTACAACCAGTTATTTCTGATGCTGCATTGAGTTTTATAAGAGGGGTATTGCCAATAGCTTCAATAAAGTTGTTGTTGTAATTTTTCATTTACTTTTCCTTACTTTCTTCCGTAACAGCATAAGGTTTAAACTCATGGGTTGATGTTCCAATATTTTTAGCTGGTATTCCTACCATAACAGCATTTTCAGGAACATCATTAGTTACAACTGCGTTTGCCCCAATTTTTGAATTTTTACCAACAACAACAGGTCCTAAAATTTGTGCACCAGAACCCACAACAACATTTTCTTTTAAAGTTGGGTGTCGTTTAATATTTCTTTGATTGTCAGAATTAATACTTGGAGAAATCCCACCTAGGGTTACCATATGATATATTGTTACATTATCTTCAATTTCTGATGTTTCTCCAATAACAACTCCCATTCCATGGTCTATAAATAAATTTTTACCAATCTTAGCATTCGGATGAATTTCTATACCAGTTAAAAATCTTGAAAATTGAGAAATTATTCTTGCAATTAAGTCAAAATTTGCAACCGAGAAAAAATTTGCTATTCGATGAAAAAATACCGCTTTAACTCCGGGGTAAGTTAGTACTAAACTTAATTTTGATTTTGCAGCAGGATCTCTACTAATTATTGATTCTAAAAATTTATTCACAAGTATTTAAATGGTTTGTTAATTTAAATAAAAATTATTTGTTACAGCAACAACTTCCAGATTCAGGGGAGCACAAACATTCCTTGTTACCATCACAGTTACAAAGGTCATATGTACAATTTGTACATTTACATAATGAGTT
The DNA here is from genome assembly GCA_902552475.1 of uncultured Pelagibacteraceae bacterium. Lineage (GTDB taxonomy): Bacteria > Pseudomonadota > Alphaproteobacteria > Pelagibacterales > Pelagibacteraceae > Pelagibacter. The sequence continues at coordinate 20,948 of CACDJC010000011.1, forward strand.
TTCGCATACCATATACTTTATATAGTTACTAAATTTTTAAAGGCAATAGTAATTTTATATAGAATTCTATAACTCTTTTAGTGTTAATCCTTTAATATTAGCAGGTACAGCCACATCCATCATTTTTGGATTAGCTAATTTTAAATTGTTCATTATTTCTGCATATTCCTCTTTTGAATTTACTTGAAGTCTGGGATTATTATTTTTTTCATCTCTAATAGTAGAATGTTTTTTTCCATTATAATCATGTGCAGGATAAACAAATGTATTTTCTGGCAACTTAAGCAACCTATTAAATATAGATTCATATGCATCATAAGAATTCCCATTTTGAAAATCTGTTCTTCCAGTACCATTAATTAAAAGTGTGTCGCCTGTAAAAACTCTATCATTCATTAAATAACTATAAGAACAATCAGTATGACCTGGAGTATATATAGCTGTAAGTTCTATCTTTTCAATTTCAATTTTTTCATTATCTTTTATTTTTAAATCAATCACTTCTGATTTTGAGTGCTCTCCCATAATTTTAGAACAATCTGTTCTTTTACTAAGTTCATTTAATCCTGTTATGTGATCCGCATGTATATGAGTATCAATTACCTTAACTAATTTGAGTTTTAAATTTTCAAGTAGTTTTATATATTCTTCAGTATGTTCAATCACTGGGTCTATAATCAAAGCTTCTCTTCCTTCACCACTCGCAATCACATAAGTGTAAGTTGATGATTTATCATCAAATAATTGATTAAATATCATAGATAAAAAACATTATTAAAATTTGCATACCAAATCAATCTTGTTTATAATAATTCTAAATAATTAAAGGAGATAGATATTATGTTAAAAATAAACAGTGTTTGCCCAGATTTTCAATGCAAAACTTCAGAAGGAGATATATCTTTTCATGAATGGCTTGGAGATAGTTGGGGTGTTCTATTTTCTCATCCAAAAGATTTTACTCCAGTTTGTACAACAGAATTAGGTTCATTAGGACAAATGAAAGCTGAATTTGATGCAAGAAATGTAAAAGTTATTGGATTGAGCGTAGACGGAGTTGAAGATCATAAAAAATGGCTAGAAGACATCAAAGATGTTTCTGGAACTAAACCTGATTATCCAATTATAGCGGACGAAGATCTAAAAGTTGCGAAACTTTTTAATATGCTAGAAGGCGATGCAGGAACTTCGTCAATGGGTCGTACTGCTGTTGATAACGAAACAGTTAGAACTGTTTTTGTAGTTAGGCCTGACAAAAGAATTGGTTTGTATCTAACTTATCCAATGGCAACAGGTAGAAATTTCCATGAAATTTTAAGAGCTATTGATTCTATGCAACTTACAGCAAAACATAAAGTTGCAACGCCTGCAAATTGGAAAAAAGGTGAAGATGTGGTTATACTTCCTGCAGTTAAAGATGATGAAGCAAAAAAAATCTATCCTGACGGATGGGAAACAGTAAAACCATATTTAAGAAAAGTACCAGATCCATCAAAATAATCTGGCAAGAAACAAATTAAAAACCTCAGCTTTGATAAATTTTTCAAGTAAGACTGGGGTTTTTTTTAAGATCTTTTATATTTTTTCATAGAAATATTAGCTAAAAGTAAATTTGGATCTATAAAAATTCTTGATTGTTTAATTTTTTTAAACGATTTGTATGCAAATATTGCAATAGGTAGTTCGGTACATCCAAGTATTATTTTTTTACATTTAATTTTCATTAAATAATTTACCGCAGGTCTTATGGCTTTTTCAGCTTCTTTTATTTTACCCATTTTCACATATTTTATAGATTTATTAACCGAGCTTTTTTGTAAAGAGCTTCTAGGACTAACTAATTCAAAATCTTTGTCAAAATATTTGTTATAGACTTTGGTTGATAATGTAGCCTCTGTACTAAGAATTCCTATTTTTGAATTTTTTTTGCAGTTTTTTTTAGTATCCAAATAAACTTCTTTTGGCATACTAATTATTGGAATATTGATTTTTTTTTGAAGATCATCATACCAGTAGTGAGCTGTATTGCATGGTATTACAATAAATTTACATTTATTTTTTTGCAACATTTTACATCCTTTTACAAGACCGTTTAATACATTGTAATATTTCTTTAAATTTTCAGGTCTCTTCGGAGTATCTGATTTATTGTAAAGAACAAATAAAGGATATTGCTGATCAAGTTTTCCTCTATTTAGTTTCGCTAATTTATTACAAAAATCCAAACCAGCTTGCGTTCCCATACCACCTAAAATACCAATCATAATAACACTTTTCTGTTTTTTGTTTTAATCATCGACTTATACAACTATATTTTAAAAATATTTATGCAAGATATTTATGTTGATGATATTGGAAAAGGTTTTCCTCTAGTTTTAGTGCATGGTTATTTAGGGTCATCTGAAATGTGGACCTTGCAAAAAGAATATTTAAGTAAATATTTTAGAATTATAGCACCAGCACTACCAGGTTTTGGTGAAAGTTATAAAGCAGTATCTTTAAATAGTATTAAAAAAATGGCTCAATTTGTGCTTCAATACTTAGAAGAAAAAAAAATAAATAGTTTTAATTTAATGGGACATTCAATGGGTGGTATGATTGTTCAAGAAATGGCAATCATCTCTCCAGAAAAAATAAATAAACTTATTTGTTTTGCAACAGGATCAATTGGAAATATTCCTGATAGATTTGAAACTATAGAAACATCAATAGAAAGACTAAAGAAAGAAGGTATAAAAAAAACTGTAGAAAGAATACCCCCAAAATGGTTTGTAGAAGGTGAAAATTCAAAATATTTTTTTTTATGCAAAGATGCTGTAAAAAAAGTAACAGAAGAAACAGCACATAATGCTCTTAATGCTATGAAAAATTGGAATGGTCTTGATAATTTAAAATATATTAAAAATAAAACATTGATAATTTGGGGAGACAAAGATGTTTCTTACAATTTTAAACAAGTTGAAACATTGAATAAAAACATCCTAAGCAGTAGACTTAAAATATTTGAAGGATGTTGTCACAATGTACATCTTGAACAACCTCAAAAATTCAATGAAACCGTTAAAAATTTTCTAGAATAATTTTAAATTGCACCATTTCTATAGATTGACACTTTTAAAAGAACGAAGTTTAATTCATTTTATAAATTAATTAATGTAGAGGGAAATTATGAGAACAATTAAAACTACTCTTGTTGCTGGATTAATTTCACTATTATTACCTTTCTCAAGTTTTGCAGAAAAAGTAAAAATTGGTGATCCAGGTTGGACAGGAGCTACTGCTATTGCAAATTTATTGGCATTAGTTGTAACAGATAAAATGGGTGGTGAAGCAGAACTTGTGCCAGGAAACAATACAGCAATTTATGCAGCGATTGATAGAGGTAAAGGTGAAATTGATGTACACCCAGATATTTGGTTACCAAATCAAGAAGCTTATACAAACGATCTAGTTCCAAAAGGAACTCTAAAATTAAGTAGTAAACCTTATGAAGGAAACCAAGGTTATTGTGTTTCACAACAGTTTGCAAAAAAAATGAATATCACTGCAATTGAAGACCTAGGTAGACCAGAAGTTGTTAAAGCAATGGATAGCGATGGCAATGGTAAAGGTGAGTTTTGGATTGGAGCAGATGGTTGGGCATCAGCAAATGTAAACCAAGTTAAATTGAGAGACTACGGTTTATATGATGCTGGTATTGAAGCAATAAGAGCCGCTGAAGCAGTTAAAAATGCAAGAGTTCTTGACTCCATAAAAAAAGGTGAAGGCTATGCATTCTATTGCTACAAGCCACATGCAATTTGGGGAATGGCTGACGTAGTTATGTTAGAAGAACCAAAATACGATCCTGCAAAATACAAAATGATTCAACCTAAAGCTGACGCTGATTGGTATAAAAAATCTTATGTTGCATCAAAAGATGCTCTTAAGCAAATTCAAATCGGTTGGGCAACATCTTTAGAGAGTCAATCACCAGCAATTGTAGAATTCTTTAAGAATTTTCAATTAACAGCGGATGATGTTTCGGCTATGGCTTATGCTATTTCAGTGGAGAAAAAAGCTCCAGCTGATGTTGCAAGAGCTTGGATGGATGCAAACAAATCAACCGTTGATGGTTGGTTAGGACTTTAGTTTAAATTAAATCATTTATACCCGGCAACTAAATATTGCCGGGTATACTTTCCTATATTGAAAGACGAAATGGATTTATCGAGTTCAGCAATTAAAATTGAAAATGTTTGGAAGGTTTTTGGAAATACATCCAAAAATGCTTTAGATGCTATCCAAAATCAAGGAATTTCAAAAACAGAAGCCTTAGAAAAATATAACTCGGTTATTGGTGTTTCAGACGTTTCGTTTGATGTTAAACAAGGTGAAATATTTTGTGTAATGGGACTTTCAGGAAGTGGAAAATCAACATTAGTAAGGCATATTAATAGGCTTTTAGAGCCCACTTCGGGAAAGATTCTGATTAACAACAAAGATGTAATGGAACTTGATCGAGAGCATTTACAAGAATTAAGAAATAAAAAAATAGGTATGGTTTTTCAAAACTTTGCACTAATGCCCCATAGATCTGTTGTTGATAATATAGCAATGCCATTAGAAATAAGAGGCATTAGTAAAAATGATAGATTGGATGCTGCAAATAAAATTTTAGACATTGTTGAATTACAAGGTTGGGGTAATAAATTTGCTCATGAATTATCTGGTGGTATGCAACAGCGTGTGGGACTTGCTAGAGCTCTAGCAGCAGATCCTGAATTTCTTTTAATGGATGAGCCGTTTAGTGCTTTAGATCCTTTAATTAGAAGACAATTGCAAACAGAATTTATTAAACTTTCAAAACAAATGAAAAAGACAACCGTTTTTATTACTCATGATTTAGATGAAGCGGTTAGAGTAGGTCATAGAATTGCAATTATGAGAGACGGTAAAGTAATTCAAATTGGAACTCCAGAACAAATTGTAGTAAGCCCTGCTGACGAATATGTAGCAGATTTTGTAAAAGGAATCTCTAGACTTAAAGTTGTTCAAGCAAAATCTATTATGCAAACCATTGATGATTATGAAAGTAGAAATAGTAAATTACCTAAGGATTTACAGAGCGTAGATGAACATGAGTTATTAAGCAAACTTATAGAAATTTCAAAATCAAACCAAAAATCATTAATTGTTAAAGATAATAATCAAAAAAACATTGGTGTAATTACACAATCAGATCTTTTAAAAGCAGTAGTCGAGGGCAGTGATGGAGAATAAAAAAATCAAAAATCAATCTAGATCAGAGCTTATTACAGATTTTGTTAAATCAAATCCTCAATATTATATTAAAGAATTTCAAAAAATTGGAAGCAAACCTTCATTTTCATTTTCATTTAATTTATATGCAGCAATTCTAGGACCAATTTGGTTTGGTATGAGAAATATATGGAATTGGGCGTTAGCTTTTTTAATTATTGA
>CACDJC010000012.1 GCA_902552475.1 uncultured Pelagibacteraceae bacterium
ATTAGATCAGCTACAGGTTTAGCGGTAAATTGGTTTACTGTAATCGGACCTTTAACATTTTCGTATGCCATACCTTTGTCTGAGGAGTCCACTGATCAAACTGAGAAATTTAGATTTAGAATAGGAACGTCTTTCTAAAATGAAAAAAATTTTAATTTTTATTTTTTTTTTTTTAAATTTTTCAAATAGTTACGCAGAGGCAAAAATTAGTTATATTGATATTAATTTTATCATTGAAAATTCAATTGTTGGAAAATCTTTAAATGATCATATGAATTCTTTAAAAAAAACACATTTTGATAAATTTAATAAGTTAGAAAATGATTTAAAAAAAAAAGAAAATGAATTGATTTCTAAAGAAAATATATTAGAAAAAAATGAATTTCAAAATAGAGTAAAAAAATTACAAGAAGAAATAAAAAGTTATAGAATTAATCGCAGTAAATCAAATGAAGTTATAAATAATAATAAAATAAAAAATACAAAAAAAATATTGTTATTTTTAGATCCTATTATAAAAAAATATGTTGATAATAATTCAATATCTTTAGTTTTACCTAAAAAAAATATAATTGTTGGAAAGAAAAATTTAGATATAACTGACCCTATTATAAATATTTTAAATAAACAAGTAAAAGAGATTAATTTTGAATGAATTATAATAATCCTTTCTTTAAAAAAAATAATAATGTTAAAGTTATTGATGTCTTGAAAGCTTTAAATATTAAAAATTTAAAAATTAAAAATATTAAATTAAATAATATTAAAGAATTAGATCAAGCCAACATTAATGATATAACATTTTTTAATTCTACTAAATATATTGATTTGCTAAAAAAAACGAAATCTAAAATTTTAATGACAACTAATAAATATAGAAATTTAGTTTCTAAAGATTTTACCGTAATACCAGTTCATAATGTTTTTTTAGCAGTTGCAAAAATAACAGAACTTTTTTACCCAGATTCTTTAAATGACTCATTTGATAAAAATGTTTCTATAATAAAAAAAAATAAATTTAAAAATTTAAAATATGGAAAGAATGTTTTAATTGGAAAAAATGTAAAAATAGGTAAAAATTGCTCAATAGGTCATAATTCAATAATTGAAAGCAATGTTATAATAGGAGATAATTGTATAATAGGATCTAATGTAATTATCAAAAAAGCTATAATCGATAAAAATGTTAAAATTTTAGATGGAGCTATAATTGGAAAAAAAGGTTTTGGATTTTTTCCAAATAAAAATGTAAATATTAGATATCCACATATAGGTATGGTTTTAATTGGAAAAAATGTTGAAATAGGTTGTAATAATACAATTGATCGCGGATCTTTATCAAATACAATAATTGGTGACAACACCTTTTTAGACAATCAAGTACACATCGCTCATAATGTAAAAATTGGAAAAAATTGCTCTATAGCAGGACAAGTTGGATTTGCAGGAAGTTCTTTATTAGGAAATAATATTATGATAGGTGGACAAGCTGGAATTTCTGGACATATTAAAATAGGAAACAATGTTAAAATAGGTGGTGGAAGCGGTGTAGTTAAAAGTATTCCAGATAATACAAATGTTATGGGTTACCCAGCTAAAGATATAAGGAATTTTTTAAAGGATAATAAAAATGGATAGTTTAAACAAAGATCAAATTAAAAAGCTTCTTCCCCATAGGGAGCCAATGCTTTTAATTGATGAGCTCAAAGACATAAAAAAATTATTTTCAGCGACTGCTGTAGTTAATGTGAAAAAAGATAGTTTCTTTGTTAATGGTCATTTCCCTAACGAACCTGTTATGCCAGGAGTTTTGATAGTTGAAGCTTTTGGCCAAGCTGCTGCAGCACTTACAGCAAACGGTCTTGATAAATCTACTTATGAAAATAAGTTAGTTTTTTTAATGACTATAGAAAAAGCAAGATTCAGAAACCCTGTCATACCTGACTGCAAATTAGAATTAAAAATAGAAGCCATAAGATCACATGGAAGAGTATGGAAGTATAAGGGAGAGGCCTTTGTAGGTGATAAAAAAATGGCTGACGCTCAATGGGCTGCCACTATAGTTGATAGAAAGAAATAAATAGTAGTAATAGTTGATAGGTAATTATAAATAAATTTGTTATTTATTAATTGTGATCCACAAAACTGCAATAATAGATAAAAATGCTCAAATCTCAAAAGATGTTGAAATTGGACCATATTGTATTATTGGTCCGAGAGTAAAAATTGGATCTAAATCTAAGATACATGCACACGTTAACATTGTTGGAAATACATCTATTGGTAATAATAATGAAATTTTTCCATTCACATCTATCGGTACACCGCCACAGGATTTAAAATACAAAGGTGAAGAAAATTCATTAATTATTGGTAATAATAATAAGTTCAGAGAATATGTAAATATAAACCCTGGAACAGAACAGGGAGGAACAATTACGAAAGTTGGTAATAATAATTTGTTCATGGTTTATTGTCATGTAGCTCATGATTGTATTATTGAAAACAACATAGTTCTTGCAAACAATGTGCAAGTAGGAGGACATGTTTTAATTCAAAGTAATGCAATAATTGGAGGAAGTTGTGCGATACATCAATTCTCAAGAATAGGTCAATATGCTATGATTGGTGGTATGACGGGAGTTCTAAGCGATGTTATTCCTTTTGGATTATCTTTAGGAAATAGAAATAATTTAGCAGGATTAAATTTAATTGGACTTAGAAGATCTGGAATATCAAATTATGATATAAAAATTATACAGAGTGCATACAAACTAATATTTAAAAACTCAAATTTTAGAACAAATATAAAAAATCTCAATCAAGATCAAAAAGATAACAAATATATAAATTTAATTATAGAATTTATAAATTCAGATAAAAAAAGGCCAATATCAATTCCCGAAAATTTAAAATGATAGGATTATTTTTAGGTGAAAACGAGCTACCAATAAAAATCTTAAATAAAATAAAAAAAAAAAATATTAAATATTTTATTATTGACTTAACAAAAAACAACAAATTTAAAAAAGATAAAAATAGTTTTTTTGTAAGTATTGGTAAATTCGGAAAAATTTTAGATTTAATTCATTCAAAAAAATGTAAAAAAGTCATATTTGCAGGTAATATTATTAAACCAACTATATCTAAGTTAAAACTAGATATAAAAGGCATTTATTATATACCCAGAATATTAAAAGCTTCAAAATTAGGTGATGCTGCCATTCTAAAAGAATTAATTAAAATATTGGCGGAAAATAAAATTAAAGTAATTAAATTAAATTCATTTAATCCAGAACTCACATTAAAAAAAGGTTGTTATACAAATATAAAACCATCTTTTTCAGATAAAAATATTATTAAAAAAGGTATTAATTTTTTAAACAAAATCAATGCGCACAATCATACTCAGGCATTGGTAATAAATGAAAGCAAAGTTATTTCTTTAGAAAAAAAAAGTGGAACAAAACATATGTTAAAATTAATTAAAAAAACAAAAAATAAAAACTATATTTTAATTAAAATGCCAAAAAAAAAACAAGATTTACGTGCAGATTTACCAACTATTGGCATTGATACTTTAAAAGATTGTAAAAAATCAGGTATTAAAGGAATAGCAATTAAAGCAAATCAAAACATTATTTTAAATAAGCTTGAGTCAATCAAATTCGCAAATAGCAATAAAATATTTCTTGTGGCAATATGAAAAAAATATTCATTCTCACCGGCGAACCTTCAGGCGATAGATTAGCATCAGAAGTTATAAAAAATGTTAAAAAAAATAGATCTGACGTTGAATATTTATCCTTAGGCGGTCAGTATTTGAATTCAATTGGAATTAAATCTATATTTGATCAAAAAGAAATTACCTATATAGCATTTACAGATATATTTTTTAATCTATTTAAAATTAGAAGAAAAATTAATGAAACTGTCAATAAAATTTTAGATTTCAATCCTGACATATTATTTAGTGTTGATAGCCCAGATTTTACATTAAGAGTATCAAGGATAATTAAAAAAAAAAAACCAAATATTAGAACTATTCATTTTATTGCTCCTAAAGTCTGGGCCTGGAGAGAAGGAAGAGTAAAAAAAATGAAAAAATATATAGATCATATTCTTTTATTGTTTAATTTTGAAAAAAGCTATTTTGATAAGGAAAATTTAACAAATTCTTTTGTTGGTCATCCTTTGTTGGATTATAAAAATGAAAAAAGTATTGATATAGGTCAATTATTGAATGGAAATAAAGTTATATCAATTTTCCCTGGCAGTAGAGAATCTGAAATAAAATTACATGTACCAATATTGTTTGATTTTATAAAAAAAATGAATCTGAAAGATGATAGCTATAATTATGTTTTACATTCAACTGAAAGATATAAAAATCTACTAAACAATTATTTAAAAAAACAAAATTTACAAAATGTTCAAATTATTTCTGACGAAAAAATTAAATCATCTGTAATTAAAAAATCAGTTTTTGCCATTGTTAAATCCGGCACTGTATCTTTAGAAGTTTGCAAGGAAGAAGTGCCTTCAATAATAATTTATAAAATGAGTTATTTGAATTTTTTTATTGCTAAATTATTTTTAAAAATTAAATTTGCTAACATGATTAATATAATTAATGATAAAGAAATAATACCTGAATTAATTCAAAAAGACTGTAATGCTAATGAAATTTTTAAAACTGTTTACTATTTTTTAAAAAAACCCGATATGATAAGAAATCAACTAATAAAAGTTAAACAAACAATTAATGATTTAACTTCAAAAACTTCATCTGGTGAAGAAGCGTCAAAAGTTTTGTTATCATATTTGATGTAATCTTTTTATAACTTCATCTTTTCCAAGTGCAGATAGTATATCATATATTCCTGGGCCAAATTTAGAACCTGTTAAGCATATTCTTAATGGTTGCCCAATACCTTTAAAGTTTGTATCAAAAGATTTTATTAAATCATTTATTATTGTTTCCAAAGCTTCTTTTTGAAAATTTTCTGTCGATTTAATCTTCTCTAAAAAGCTTTTAATTATTTTTATTGAATTATCATCAACTAATTTTTTATCTTCATTATTAATTATAATTTTGTCCGTTAATATAAATAATGAATTTTTATATATATCCTCAAGAGTTTTAGCTTTATTCTTTAAAAATGATAAAGATGTTTTAATTTTATCTTTTTTCTTATCACTAATTGGCACTTTATTTTGACTACAATATATATTTAGCTGCTCATATAAATTATTTTCATCAATATTTTTGATATAATGTTCATTCATAGACATTATCCTACTTACATCTAATTTTGATGGAGATTTTCCAATACCCTCAAGATTAAAATACTTAATACTTTCATCTAAATCAAAAATTTCTTTATCTTTATATGACCATCCAAGTCTTAATAGATAATTTCTTAGTGCGTCTGGCATTATTCCTATTTTTGAGTAGTCGTCTAAAGTTGATGCATTATCTCTTTTAGATAATTTTTTTCCTTCAATTGTATGAATTAAAGGTATGTGAGCAAATAATGGATGGCTCCAGCCCATAGCTTCGTAAATTTGTATTTGTTTAAATGTATTTATTTTATGATCATCTCCTCTTATAATGTGAGTCATTTCCATTTGATGATCATCAACAGATGCTGATAAATTGTATGTAGGAGTTCCATCTTTTCTTAAAATAATGAAATCTTCAATTGTATTGTTATCTATTTCTACATTTCCTTGAACTAGATCATTTAATTTTGAAGTTCCATCAATTTTACTTTTAAATCTTATCACTGGTTTAATATTTTTTGGAGCATCTGCATCGCTCTTATCTCTCCATTTTCTATTATATATATATGGAATTTTTTTTTGTTTCGCTCTTTTTTTTTGCTCTTCTATTTCTTCAGATGAACAAAAACATTTATAGGCATGACCTTTTGCTAATAATTCATTAGCTATTTTAATATGGTCTTGGATTTTGTTTGATTGTATATATTCTTCCCCATCATGCTCTATCCCAATCCATTTTAATGATTTAATTATCTGTAACTTGAATTCTTCTTTTGATCTTTCTTTATCAGTATCCTCAATTCTTAAAAAAAATTTACCACCTTTATTTTTTGAATATAGCCAATTAAATAAAGCAGTTCTTACACCACCAATGTGCAGTGGACCAGTAGGAGAGGGAGCAAATCTTGTTGCTACTTTTGACATCTAAAATGTTTAGACTATTTTTTTAGAAGTTTCTATATAAAGATACTAGAATTCCTTGTACTTTAACTCTATCAGGACCAAATATTTTAGTTTCATAATTTCGGTTTGCACTTTCTAGCGCGACAGTTTTACCTTTTCTTCTAATTCTCTTTAGCATTGCTTCATTATCATCAATTAAAGCTACAACAATTTTTCCATTTTCAGCTGTTTCTGTTTTTTTAACTATAACTGTATCTCCGTCATTTATGCCCGCTTCAATCATAGAATCTCCTTTAACTTTTAAACCAAAAAACTCTCCATTTTTTTCTATGTTATTAGGCAAAGGAATTTTACTTACTTCGTTTTGAATTGCTTCTATGGGGGTTCCTGCAGCGATACTTCCTAAAACTGAGATTTCACCACCTTCATTTTTTTTATTAACTGTTTCATCAAGTCCGCCCCTTATAACACTTGGAGAAAAACTATTATAAATATCATTAGCCGAAGCTGTTTCTGGAAGTTTTATAACTTCCAAGGCTCTGGCTTTATGAGCCAATCTTTTAATAAAACCTCTTTCTTCTAAAGCACTTATTAACCTATGTATTCCTGATTTAGATTTAAGATTTAGTGAAATTTTCATTTCTTCATAAGATGGAGAAACACCAGAAGACCTCAACTTCTTGTTGATAAATAATAATAAATTTTTTTGTTTTTTAGTTAACATAGAACAAATATCGTACAGATTTTGTTCTACAAAAGTTCTTCGATTTAAACAATAGATAAAAAAGCTTGTAAATTATGGTTAAATTTAACTATAATATAGAAAATATATCACTTTCATCTAAATTATTTAAAATTGATTCACCTACTAAAAATGCTCTTATTTTGGTTTTATTATTTATTTTTAAAATATCATCTTTGTTTTTAATCCCACTTTCAGAAATCAAAGGATATGGGTGTTTTATTAAAATATCATGAATAGCATAAGTTGTATTTATGTTCGTTTTTAGAGTTTTTAGGTCTCTATTATTGATACCTATCAAAGCACTTGTGTATTTAAGAGATTTTTTTGCTTCTTCAACTGTATGCACCTCAACTATAACAGTCATATTTAATTTTAAAGCTTCTTCGTAAAGTTTGTCAGCTAATTCCTCTGAAATACCCGCAAGAATTATTAAAATAGCATCAGCGCCATGGCTCTTAGCAAGATGAACTTGAAATATGTCAACAAAAAAATCCTTGCAAAGAATTGGTAAATTAACTTTTTCTTTAATTTTACTTATATGAATAAGATTGCCAAAGAAAAAATCTTCTTCTGTTAATACTGATAAACAGGTTGCATTATTAGATTTATATATTTTTGCAATATTTACAGGATCGTAGTTTTTAACAATTAGACCAGCTGATGGACTAGCTTTTTTAATTTCTGCAATAATTGAATTTTTATTTTGATTGTAGTTATTTATTATTGCATTTTTAAAATCAACATAATTATCATTTTCTTTAATTTTTTTATCTAGGGAGCTCAAATTAATTTTATTTTTTAGATGATTAATTTTTAGAACTTTATTATCTATAATTTTTTTTAGAATGTTTTCAGACATTTTGTAATAACTTCAAATGTTCATATGTTTTCCCTGACAAAATAAAATTTCTAGCATCTTTATAAGAGTCTTTAAAATTAGAATATTTTTCCATTACAATTAAACCAGCAGCAGCATTTAAACATACAGCTTTTGAAAAATCATTATCTTCACCTTTGAATATATCTATTATTTTATTTGAGTTGTATTCAGAGTCGGCACCTAATAAATTTTTAAAATTATCAGCATTTACATTAAATTCATTTGGATCAATTATTATTTCAGACAATTCATTATTTTTTAATTGAACAACATTAGTTTTGGCATAAGGTGAAATTTCATCCAATCCATCTTCACTATTAACAATCCAAGCGAATTTTATATTTAAATTTTTTAAAGCATTCGCAAAAATTCTAAGCAATTTTTTATCAAAGACACCAACAACTTGTCTATCTACAAGTGCAGGGCTACTTAATGGTCCTATCATGTTAAATATAGTTCTTTTCCCAATTTTTTTTCTTGTTGGACCTACATATTTCATTGCACTATGATAATTTGGTGCAAACATAAAACCAAAATTATAATTATTTATTTGTTTTTCAATTTCTTTTGGTTCTAAATTAATATTTATATTTAATGCTTCTAAAACATCACCGGAGCCACATTTTGAAGAAACAGCCTTATTTCCATGTTTTGCAACTTTTATGTCCATACTTGATAATAAAATTGCTGAGGCTGTAGATATATTTAAAGTATTCATTCCATCGCCACCAGTTCCGCATGTATCAACACAATTTTGAACATGAACTCTTTTTGATTTATTTCTTAGAACATGTACACCACCAGCTATTTCATCTGAAATCTCACCTTTAGATGATAATAAGGTTAAAAAATCAAATATTTCTTGATCAGAAGCTTTTCCATTCATTAATATTTCAAAAACTTCTTTACTTTCTTCAAAACTAAGGTTTTTTTTATTTTTAAGTTTTTCAATAAAATAGTTCATTTTTCTAACACAAAATTTTTTAAAATTTTTAATCCGTACTTTGTTTTAATACTTTCAGGATGAAATTGCACTCCATGTACTCTATATTTTTTATGTTCTAGACCCATAATTATCCCATCTAAGGTTTCTGCTGTAATTATTAAATCCTTAGACAATGTTTTTTTATCTACTATGAGACTATGGTACCTAGTAGCTTCAAATATTTTAGGAAGGTTTTTCAAAATACCTTTTTTATAAGATATAATTTTACTTGTTTTTCCATGGACCAAATTTTTTGCTTGAACTATTTTAGATCCAAAAACTTCACCAATAATTTGATGACCTAGACAAACGCCAAGAATTGGGATTTTTTTGTAGAGTTTTTTTACAATTTTTAAACAATTACCTGCTTGTTTTGGGTTTCCAGGTCCAGGTGAAATTACAATTTTTCTATATTTTTTTTTTAATATTTCATCTGAATTTATTTTATCATTTCTAACAACTTCTACATCTGAATAATTTGACAAGTAATGATATAGATTGAAAGTAAAACTATCGTAATTGTCAATTAATACTATTTTCATAATTTTATTCCAACGCTTTTAATAAAGCTTTGGCTTTATTTTCGGTTTCTTTAAATTCATTTAAAGGCTTACTGTCAGCCACAATACCAGCGCCAGCCTGAACATAAAATTTTTGATTTTTAGTAATGGCAGTTCTTAGCGCTATACATGTATCGAAATCTCCATTAGCTGAAAAATAACCTATTCCACCGGCATAAACCTTTCTTCTTGTTGTTTCTAATTCATCAATTATTTCCATAGCTCTGATTTTTGGTGCTCCCGAAACTGTTCCTGCTGGAAAACCTGACAACAATGTATCAAATTTGCTAAATTTATTGTTAAATTTACCTTCAACATTTGAAACTATATGCATTACGTGAGAGTATCTTTCTATTTTAAAACTTTCTGTAACTTTAACACTATTTTTTTTAGAAACTTTTCCTGTATCATTTCTTCCAAGATCAAGTAACATTAAATGTTCAGATAATTCTTTTTTATCTTTTAATAAATCTTTTTCAAAAAAAACATCCTGTTTTTTATTTATACCTCTAGGTCTAGTTCCAGCTATTGGTCTAATTGTGATTTTATTATTTCTTAACCTTACTAAAATCTCAGGACTTGCACCAATTATTTGAAAATCAGAAAAATTAAAAAAATACATAAAAGGTGAAGGATTTGTCTTTCGAAGTTTTTTGTAAATTTCTAAAGGTTTTTTTGTGAGTTTAGTTTCAAATCTTTGACTTAGAACAACTTGAAAAATATCTCCTATTTTAATGTAATTTTTTGCTTTTATTACATTTTTAATAAATTTTTTTTTTGTAATATTTGATATTACTCTCGCGTAATTATTATTTATAATTGATGTATTTTTTTTTTTATTATAACTAGCTAAAAAAACCATTTCTTCCACTTGTTTTTTTATTAAATTATATTTATTTGAAAAATTTTGAATTTTTTCATCACTGAAACAATTAACAATAAAAAAAATTTTTTTATCAATATTATCGTGTACTATTAAATTTTTTGGTCTTAAAATTCTTGTATCTGGAATTTTAAGATCATTTTTTGTTTTGTTAGGAATTTTTTCAATATATCTAATTATATCATAAGAAAAATAGCCAGATAAAAGAGAACTTATTGGCGGAAGTTCTTTTGGAATTTCAAATTTAAAATTTTCTATAATTTTTTCTATATTCTTTTTTGGACTCCCTTTTAAAATTTTCGTTTTGTTATTAAATATTAATTTGCTTTTTTTATCATTAAATTCCCATATTTTGTCAGGTTTTTTGCCAAAAATTGTGTATCTTCCTTTTATGAAACCTTTTTCTACAGACTCAAATACAAAGCTATCTTTTTCAATTAAAAAATTATTAATTAGATTTTCAATTTCGTTTTTACCATCTGTATTTTGAGAGAAATATAGAATCTGATTTTTCTTTCTCAAAAATTGAGATTTAAATTTTTCCAGATTTATATTGAGCATTATCTAAAATAGTTTTTTACTCTATCCATAGTTTCTTTAAATACTCTGACTTTATATCTAGAATTTAATGAATTGTTATAAGAGCTTTGAATATCGTTGATTATACTTTTATTTGTTTTTGTTAAATAGTCTTCATTTTTTATATCATTTATATCTAAATTATTAAAATTTATATTCTTAATTTTAGATAAGTATACTTTATTATTTTTACCTGTAATTAAACTAAAACTTTCTTTAGGAAGCGAGTAAATTAATTTAACTGACTCTGTATCAAAAATATTACTATCATTTATATTTTCTATTGTTGTTGTTTCAATTATTTCATTATTTTTTCCAATTTTAATAAATTCATCATTGCTTAATTTTTTTTCTTCAATTTTTTTATATAATTCTTCATGTAACTTATATTTCTTTTTAAGAAGAACAGCATTTTTTACCATTTTAATAAATTTTTCATCTGTTTTGGCTGGAGAAATTTTATTAATATTAAAAATTTCATATAATAAATAGTATTCGTTTTTATCTATTAGTTGAACTTTATCACCAGCTCTATTTGTGTATATCGTTTTTAACACATCATTAGAGTCATCATTTATTTTAAACTTTGAATAAGAATCAACTTTTAAGCTATATTTTTTTTTGATTTCATTAATGCCGTTGTCGTTTAATATACTGTTTTCTATTTCATCTATTTTTTTAAAAAATTCATCATTAAATTCATTGATTTCAATTAAATCCTTGGGTGTGATTTTAGTATATGAAAAATCAATAAAATCTTCTTTTAGCAGTTCTTCGTTTTCTTTAATAAATTTATCAATATCTGAAGATGTTACAACATTATCGTAAACTAAATTTAGGTCAAAATAATCTATTTCAACTTTTTTTTGTTCACTTATATAAAACTTATTTTTTAAAAATTGTGGTGACTTGATACCTCCACTTATGTACATAAATAATTTTTTTTTCAACTCTAGTTTTTTGAGTCTTGTTTCAAAGTTTGGAGCTGAAATATTATTTTGTAAAAGATATTTTTCATATTTAGTTCTAGAAAATTTTTTTGTATCATCTAAAAAATTTACATTAGATTTTATTTTATTAACCAAAGCTTTTTCTGAAATTGTCGCATCTAAGTTTTCAATTTCCATCTCTAGGAGTTTTTCTGAAACTAGATCATTTAATATTTGTTCTAAAATATTTTTATCTAAATTTTCCCTAATAATTTCATTTGTTAACCTTGATTGATTAATGTGATTGATAAAATCTTTTGTTGAAATTGGTTCATTGTTGATTTTTGCAACATTGTTTGTGTTACCACCGCTAAAGACACTGCCCATTCCCCAAAAAACAAATGGCACGATGATTATCCCAACAACTACCATTGCTAATTTTGAGTTTGAAAAACGTCTTAACTTATTTATCATATTATCAAGGCTCTTTATTTATTGATCTATAAAAAAATAAACATATAAATTAAAATATTCTTTATGACAAACAATAATATATATTTTATAGCTAATTGGAAAATGTATGGGAATCCAGCAAGCTTGAATACTATAAATAATGTTATCAAACTTACAAAATCAAAAAAATTTAGCAAAATTAAAATTGTATATTGTCCTCCATATACATTATTAGGCAATTTTGTAAAAAAAACAAAAAAATCAAAAATATTTGTTGGTGCTCAAAATTGTCATTACGAGTCTGAATATGGTGCGTACACCGGGTCTATAAATGCTAAAATGATAAAATATTTGGGTGCAAAGTTTGTTATTGTAGGTCATTCAGAAACAAGAAAGCAAGGTGATACTAATAATGAAATAAATATGAAAATTAAATCTGCATTAAAATCAAATTTAAGAATTATTTTTTGCATTGGAGAGTCATTGTATGAAAAAAGAAAAAAAAAAACTAAAACAGTTTTATTAAAACAAATAAAAATTGGTTTAAAAAAAATTAAGAATTTACAAAATTTAATTCTTGCTTATGAACCATTATGGTCAATTGGCACTGGGATTGTGCCAAAAAATATTGATTTAGAAAAAAATATAAATTTTATAAGAAAAAATTTAAATAAATTAAAAAATGGAAATAGAATAAAAATTATATATGGAGGTTCTGTGAACCCAAACAATGTTAAAAATTTATCAAGAATACCAGGAATCAGTGGTTTTATAGTTGGTGGTGCCTCTCTTAATTCGAAAAAATTTATTGATATAATAAAAAAATCAATTATTTAATTCTCGTGGAAAATATACTTTTAATTATAAATATAATTCTTGCAGCTATATTGGTTATTCTAGTTCTTTTTCAGAAATCAGAGGGCGGTGCACTAGGTATAGGAGTTTCTCAAGATAATTTCATGTTTTCAAGATCTGCAGGTAATTTTTTAACTAAAGCCACAGCAATTATAGCCGCTTTGTTTATAATTTGTAGCTTAGGACTAACTATTATTTCTAGAAGTGAGTTAATTCCTACAACGTCTGTAATAGATAAAATTGAGGAAAATGCAGATGAAGCACCAAAAGTTCCGGAAAATAATAATTAATACTTTTATTTTTTTAATTATGTGGCTATAACATAATTCCATGGCGCGATATATATTTGTCACTGGCGGCGTGGTATCATCACTAGGCAAAGGTTTAACTTCTGCATCCTTAGGATATTTATTAAAATCACAAGGATACAAAGTTAGAATAAGAAAAATGGATCCATATTTAAATGTAGATCCTGGCACAATGAGTCCTTTTCAACATGGCGAAGTATTTGTAACAGATGATGGTGCTGAAACTGATTTAGATTTAGGACATTACGAAAGATTTACAAATATATCTTCTAAACAAACAGACAACATTACAACAGGAAGAGTTTATAGCGATATCATTCAAAAAGAAAGAGAGGGGGGTTATCTTGGAAAAACAGTTCAAGTCATACCCCATGTTACAAATAGAATTAAGGAATTTATAAAAAAAGATATTACCAATGAAGATTTTGTTATATGTGAAATTGGTGGAACAGTTGGCGATATTGAAAGTCTTCCATTTCTAGAAGCAATAAGACAGTTTTCAAATGAGCATGGAAAATCTAAAACATTATTTATTCATTTAACTTTAGTTCCATTTTTAAAATCGTCAGATGAAATTAAAACAAAGCCAACGCAACATTCTGTTAAGGAATTAAGAAGCATAGGTATTCAGCCTGATATAATTATCTGTAGATCTCAACAATCAATACCACTGGATCAAAGAAAAAAAATATCATTATTTTGTAATATCCCAATTGATAATGTAATAGAAACTGTTGATGTTAGAACTATTTATGAAGCACCAATTAGTTTTTTTAATGAAAAACTTGATAGACAAGTATTAAAGTATTTTAAATTAAAATCTAAAAAACAGCCCAATTTATTATCTTGGAAAAAAATTACAAAAATTACTTTAAATACAAAAAAAATATTAAATATTGCAATAATTGGAAAATATGTGAATTTAAAAGATGCATA
The DNA here is from genome assembly GCA_902552475.1 of uncultured Pelagibacteraceae bacterium. Lineage (GTDB taxonomy): Bacteria > Pseudomonadota > Alphaproteobacteria > Pelagibacterales > Pelagibacteraceae > Pelagibacter. The sequence goes on from CACDJC010000012.1 coordinate 14,303, forward strand.
TAAATCTTTAGACGAAGCACTAACACATGGTGGCATATCAAATAAAATAAAAGTTAACTTAATTAGAATTGAGTCTGATAACTTAAAACCAAGCCAAATAAAAAATAAACTTAAGAATGTTTCAGGAATTTTAATACCTGGAGGTTTTGGAAAAAGAGGCACCGAAGGTAAAATTTCAGCAATAAAATATGCAAGAGAAAAAAAAATACCTTTTTTAGGTATTTGTTTCGGTATGCAAATGGCTATGATTGAATTTGCAAGGAATATATTAAAAATAAAAAAAGCTGGATCTACAGAGCTAGATAAAAATTGTTATCCTGTTATTGGATTAATTAATGAATGGACCAAAGATGGAAAAATTATAAAAGGCACTGATAAAAACCTTGGCGGAACCATGAGATTAGGTCTTTATGAGGCCAAACTAAGAAATAATTCTGCCATAAAGAATATTTATAAATCTAATTCAATAAAAGAGAGACATAGACATAGATATGAAGTCAATGTAAATCTTATGTCAAAATTTGAAAATAAAGGGCTAATATTTTCAGGAATTTCTCCAGATAACAAATTGCCAGAGATTATTGAATTGAAGAATCACCCTTGGTTTATTGGAGTACAATTTCATCCAGAATTTAAATCTAGACCTTTAAACCCTCATCCTTTATTCTCGTCATTTATTAAAGCTGCGAAATCTTTTAATGGAAAATAAAATAGTTAATTGTAACGGAATTGAAATTTCAAACAAAAATAAAATTTGTTTAATTGCTGGACCTTGTCAACTTGAAACAGAACAACATGCTTTAGATATGGCAGGCAAAATAAAAGAAATAACTTCAAAATATAATATTGGTTTTATATATAAAACCTCTTTTGATAAAGCAAATAGAACAAGTCTAAAAGGTAAGAGAGGGGCGGGACTGGAAAACTCTTTACCTGTATTTGATAAAATTAAAAAAGATTTAAATGTAGCTGTGCTAACAGATATACACAATGAAACACAATGCTCTATAGTTGCACCTCATGTTGATGTAATACAAATCCCTGCTTTTTTATGCAGACAGACAGATTTATTAATAGCTGCATCAAAAACAAATAAAATTATAAATGTTAAGAAAGGTCAATTTCTTGCTCCATGGGACATGGTTAATGTTACTAAAAAAATTTCAGATTCTGGAAATGATAAAATTCTTGTCACAGAAAGAGGAGCAAGTTTTGGTTACAACACTTTAGTATCTGATATGAGATCTATTCCGATTATGGCAAAGAATGGCTATCCAGTTGTTTTTGACGCAACTCATTCAGTTCAACAACCTGGCGGTCTCGGTGAAAAAAGTGGCGGACAAAGAGAGTTTGTAGAGTACTTGTCAAGAGCAGCTGTTGCTGTAGGAGTGGCTGCAATTTTTTTAGAAACACATCAAGATCCTGATAATGCGCCATCGGATGGACCTAATATGGTACCATTAAATAAATTAGATGAGTTGATTAATCAAATTGTAGAAATTGATAATTTAGTTAAAAAATAGTTAATGAGTAAAATCAACAGAGTTGTTGCAAGACAAGTTTATGATAGCAGAGGAAATCCAACTATTGAGGCTGAAGTATTTTCAAAAAATTTAAGCGCATCAGCGATTTGTCCATCGGGCGCATCAACAGGTACTTTTGAAGCTTATGAAAAAAGAGACACAAATAATAAAAAATATATTGGGAAAAGTGTCTTAAAACCTGTTGAAATTATAAATAATTTGATTTCAAAAAAGTTAAAAAATCAAAACATTCATGATCAAGAAAAAATAGACAGCATTCTTATAAAATTAGATGGAACTAAACAAAAAACTAAATTAGGTGCTAATACTATATTATCTGTATCAATGGCTGCAAAAAAATTATCAGCAAAGATAAAAAAAATACCTTTATACAAAAACTTTTTTGTAAAAAAAAATTTTAAACTTCCATATCCATTAATGAATATTATTAATGGAGGAGCTCATGCTGATAATGGTCTCAGAATACAGGAGTTCATGATTAGACCTGATAAAGCAAGATCTTTTAGTGAATCTGTAAGAATGTGTTTTCTCGTAATTAATGAATTGAAATCATTGTTGAAAAAAAACCAATACTCCACAAATGTTGGTGATGAGGGAGGATTTGCACCAATGATTAGTGATAATGAAAGCGCACTTAAACTTATAGTTCAGGCTATTAAACAATCAGGTTTCAAAAATGGAAAAGATATATCTATATGTTTAGATGTTGCTGCGAATGAATTAATGAAAAAAGAAAAATATTCTATACATTCTAATAAATTTATTAATGTTGATCAGACAATAAAAAAATATTTAAAATTAATTAAAAAATATCAAATAAAATCAATAGAAGATCCTTTTTCTGAAGATGACTGGAATGCCTGGACTAAGTTTTTAAAAGCCACAAATAATAACACTCAAATTATAGGTGACGATCTTTTTGTAACTAACCTTGAAAGACTAAAAGTTGGTTTTTTAAATTTATCAGCAAATAGTATATTAATTAAATTAAACCAAATTGGAACTGTAACAGAAACTCTCGAAGTAATTAAATTTGCACAACTTATCGGTTTTAAAACAATAATATCTCACAGATCGGGAGATACAGAAGATACATTTATTGCAGATTTAGCAGTTGGCACAAACTCAAATCAAATTAAAACTGGATCTCTTGCAAGATCAGAAAGAATAGCCAAATATAACCAATTAATAAGAATAGAAGAAGATCTTGGCAGACGTGCCAAAATGAATAAAATTTAATAATGATTAATAATATAAAAAAAAATTACTTTATTCTTATTATAACATTTTTGTTTATCTATTTCTTTTTTAATTTAATGGATGGCGATAGAGGGTTAATTTCATATATGAAAAAAAAAAATATTTATGAACAACTTAAAATTGATCAAAATATATTAAATAATAAAATTACTGATTTAGAGTATAAAAATTCAATTTTAACTGAAAATATTGATTTAGATTTTATAGAAATACTAATAAGGGAAAAGTTTTTATTTGGAAAAGAAGATGAGACTACTTATATAATAAGAAATCATGGAAATCAAAAATAGACCAAGACATCCTGAAAAAGTAAATAAACCTGTCAATCCTATTAAAAAAAAGCCTGACTGGATAAGATCCAGACTTTTGAATAGTAAGGAATTTTTTTTAACAAAGACAGTAGTAAATAAAGATAATCTTGTAACTGTTTGCCAAGAAGCGAACTGCCCAAATATTACAGAATGCTGGAGCAAGAGACATGCAACTTTTATGATTATGGGCGATACTTGCACTAGAGCATGCGCATTTTGTGATGTTAAAACAGGCAAACCTGAAAAATTGGATCAATATGAACATATTAAAATTTCAAATGCTGTAAAAAAACTTAACTTACGACACGTTGTCATAACATCCGTTGATAGAGATGACCTTTCTGATGGTGGTTCAAATCATTTTTATAATGTTATTATCGCAACCAGAAAAAAAAATCCAAACACGTCAATTGAAGTCTTAACACCAGATTTTTTACGAAAAGGAGAAGCTTATAAAAAAGTATTAGAAGCAAATCCCGATGTCTTTAATCATAATATTGAAACTGTACCAAGCCTTTATTTAAAAGTTAGACCTGGAGCCAGATATTTTGCTTCTCTTGAACTTTTAAAAAATGCTAAAAATTACAACAAAAATGTGTTTACTAAATCTGGATTAATGGTTGGATTTGGAGAAAGTAAAGATGAAATAATTCAAGTAATGGATGATCTAAGATCGGCAAAAGTTGATTTTTTAACAATTGGTCAATATCTCCAACCATCTGAAAAACATTTCCCATTAAATAGATATTATCGTCCTGATGAATTTGAGGAATTAGGGAATATAGCTAAAGCTAAGGGATTTCTTTTAGTTTCATCATCTCCATTAACGAGATCATCTTACCATGCAGATGAAGATTTCGAAAAACTTAAAAATAATAGAAATAAAATCAATTAATGCCAAAAGCGTCAGTTAAGAGATTAATTGATAATAGAAAAGATAAATTAATTGAATTTGTTCTAGATATAGAAAAATATCCTGAATTTATCCCGTTTTGCGAAAGCTCTAAAATTTATGAAAGAAAAGATTATGGTGAAATAGTAAATATAATTGCAGATTTAACTATAGGCAAAGGTATATTTAAAGATACTTTTAAGAGTGAGGTGAAATTTAATAAAAAAAATGATCATATTAATGTTGTTAATATCGAAGGTCCTTTGGTTTACATGGAAAATAATTGGAAATTTGTTGAAAAAGGAAATTTGACTAATGGTTATAAAACAGAAGTTTTATTTGATATTGATTTTGAAATAAAAAATAAATTTTTGAATATATTGATGACTAAATCTTTTCAGTTTGGTCTAGAAAAAATAGCAGATGCTTTTCAAAAAAGAGCCGAAAGTCTCTAAATTATATCTAAAACCATTTTTAGCGCTTTGTTAACCGTTGCTTTTTGAATTAAATTTCTTGTTTTTTTTTTAAATAAATTTTTTTTTACAATAGTTTTATTTTTTTTTTTAATACCAATAAAAACAAGCCCAACTGGTTTTTTGATTGTTCCACCTTTTGGACCAGCAACACCTGTAATAGATATCGAAATATTTGATTTACTTATATTACTTAAATTATTTACCATAGATAAACATGTTTCATGACTAACGGCGCCAAATTTAGTTATAGTTTTTTTTGGAACCTTCAGTAATTTTATTTTTGCATTATTTGAATAAGTGACTAAACCCATATTAAATACTTTAGAGGATCCATTTATTGATGTTATATAGCTAGATAACAATCCACCAGTGCAAGATTCAGCAAATGATATAGTTAATTTCTTTTTATATAATAATTTAACTACATTTTCTGATAATTTGCTCATGATACAATAATCATGTAAAATACTAAAATTGCAACAACATATAAACCGGCACAAACATCGTCCATTATAACTCCAAAACTATTTTTAAAATTTTTATCGTAATAACTAACCGGATATGGTTTTGTGATGTCAAAAATTCTAAAAAGTATAAACATTATGAAATAAAAAGTAAGCACTCTTGTTGAATTTGTTTGTTCATTATGAGCAATTTCATATAAGCAGATTGGTATAGATTGACCTATAAATTCATCGATTACAATTTCTTTAGGATCTTTATTAGTTAAGTTTTTAATAAAAACATTAACAGATATTAAAGAAATTATAAAAATAACCACCAAGAAATATAAAAATAAATCTGGCGGAACTGACAAAATGTTAAATAATATATACAAAATAATTACTGTAACTAAAGAAGCATAACTTCCAGGTATTTTTGGTAATTTGCCAATACCAAACATAGTTACGAATAAATAATTTATTTTTTTAAACATAGTAATTTAAAGAAACAATTGTTTCACAAGCTATAGCTTTCTCTTTTCCAATCAAACCTAGTTTTTCTACAGTTTTACCTTTTAAATTAATTTGATCTTTTTTTATATTGAGCAAATTTGAAAGTGAAGAAATAATTTTTTCTCTATATTTATATACTTTAGGTTTTTCACAAATTAGATTTATATCAATATTATTAATATAATAACCTTCTTTATTTAAATTATTAATAATAGGTAACAACATATTAGGTGATCTCATGTTTTTAAATTTCATTTTATTACTTGGATAAAGTGTTCCAATATCTTTTTTTCTAGAAGCACCAAGCAAAGCATCAATTATAGAATGTAATACAACGTCACCATCTGAGTGTCCTTGTAATCCTGAATGAAAAGGTATTTTTATACCACCAAGGTAAAGTTTTTTATTTTTAATTAATCTATGGATGTCAAATCCAATGCCAAAAAAATTTTTGATATTAAATTTATGTAAATCAGATTTTTTTGTTATTTTAAAATTATTTTCTTCACCCTTAATAAATTTAACTTTTTTGTTAAATCTTAGAAGTAACGAAGCGTCATCAGTTATTATTTTTTTATTAAGTTTAGAAAATTGATATAAAGTTTTAAAATCAAAACATTGAGGAGTTTGGGTAAATAGTAATTTTTCTCTATCTAAATTTACAACTTTATTTTTTATTTTATATTTAGTTGAATTTACCGTTTTTATATATGGAATAACTGCTTTATTGTTTTTTAGATTAGATCTAAGTCTCTTTAATAATTTAATTGAAAAATTTGGGCGCGCCGCATCATGAATATATACATTTTTAATATTTTGCTTTTTTATAAAATTTAATGCCTTCATTGATGATTGATATCTTTCTTTACCACCAATAATTATAGAAATTTTTTTGTTTTTTATTGATTTATTTTTTATTGTTTTATTAACTTTATCTAAAACCAAAATTATTTTTTTAAACATCTTAGATTCGATTGCTTTATCAATTGAATGTAAAAATAGTGGTTTATTTTTATAATTTACGTACTGTTTTGGCATTTTTGAATTAAATCTCTTACCTTTGCCAGCAGCTAGTAGTATAAAACAATCATTCATGTATTTAATTAAAATATTTTTAATATATTTTTAGTTTATGTTTGCATTGTTAAAAAGAAATTTGTTTATAATAATTATTTTTATATTCACCCTTTCGTTAGCTTTTCTTACATTTTTAACATTTATCGATAAAAGCTTTATCAAGTTAAATGAAGATAATCTTCAACTTTTGTTAATAATTAACATTTTTCTTTTATTTTTGTTTTTTGTACTCATTTTTATTGATATTAAAAATTCGATTAAAAACAATATTAATGTAAGAGGTTCGGTTGCTAATAGAAAGTATATTGTTTCATTTGCACTTTTTACATTAATACCATCATTAATTATAGCTATTTTTTCATTATTTATTTTTTCTTTTGCGCTAGATAAATATTTTGACAAAAAAATTACTACTGCAGTTAATAATTCATATGAGATTGCAAAAAATTATGTAAATGAAAAAAGAAATAAAATTGAATCTGAAATTGTTTTGATTGCATTAGATTTAAACAAGTATTCAGATCTATTAATAAAAAATCCCGAAAGATATCAATTGATTATAAATACTCAAAGATATTTAAGAGATATTGATCAATTATATTTAATTAATGGAGAAGGCAAACTAGTTAAATCTGCTGGTAATCAGCCTTATAAAAAAATTGAAGACAGGGCAATTAAAATGGTTTTGAATGATGAAAGACCTTTAAAGATAATTAATACTTTTGAAAACAAGTCTGCCGCTGTAATAAAACTAACAAATTATCAAAATACATTCCTTTATGTTGTAAAATATTTAGATAAAAATATTTCTAATTATTTAATTAAATCCGAAGAAGCTGTTAATTTTTATTATACAGTTGAAAATCAAAACTTTGGTATTAGAATTTCTTTTGCAATTATTTATATTGCTTTGGTAACATTGCTTCTTTTTTTATCTATTACTATTGCTATTAGATTTTCATCTCGTTTTTTTATTTCTATTAATAATTTAATAACTGCTTCAGAAAATATTGGTAAAGGAAATTTAGATATCAAAGTTCCTGAGTTAAAAGCTGACATTGAAATGGAAAGATTAAATAAAAATTTTAACTTGATGATAGAAAAATTGAAAAATCAACAGGAAAAATTATTAACAACTGAAAGACACGAAGCATGGGAAGATGTGGCAAGAAAACTGGCACATGAAATTAAAAATCCACTTACTCCAATACAATTAACTATAGATAATCTAAAAAGTAAATATTTGTTAGATCTTAATGAAGAAAAAAAAATTAAATATGAAAATAATCTTAAAACTATTTTAAAGCAAATAAAACAGATAGAAAATCTTGTTAATGAATTTTCTGATTTTGCTAGAATGCCAAAACCTTTATTTAAGAAAAATAATTTAAATGAAGTAATTAAGGAAAATATAATTTTAGTTAACAAAATTGACTCATCTATTAAAATAAGATTAATTAATCATTTATCTAAGGATATAATCTTGAATTTTGATAATGAGCAGTTCAATAGACTTTTTTTTAATTTAATAAAAAATTCTGTTGAAAGTATTCAAGAAAAAGCTCAAAAACATAGCAAAATAAGCAAAAACATAGATATAGAAATCAGGCAAAGAAGAGATTATATAAATATTAATTTAATTGATACAGGAATTGGATTTAAAAATAAAAAAACAAAGGATTTAATAAAACCTTATTTTACAACAAAAGAAAAAGGATCTGGATTAGGACTAGCAATTGTAGATAAAATAGTTAACGATCACAATGGATCAATTAAATTTTTAAATCACAAAAATGGTGCAAATATACAAATTATAATTCCAATTTAAAAAGATGTCAGCTGAAATATTAATTGTAGATGATAATGCAGATATAAGGTTAATTCTTGAAGAATTAATTGTTGATGCTGGTTACAAAACCAGAATTGCAGCAAATTTTAATCAAGCATTATCTGAAATAGATAAAAAACTTCCTGATGTTGCAATAATTGATGTAAAGCTAGATAAAGGTGATAATGATGGTATTTTACTTCTCGATCACATAAAAAGAAAAAATTCTGATTTACCTGTAATAATGATCTCAGGTCATGCAAATATAGAAATGGCAGTTAATTCATTAAAATCTGGTGCTTTTGAATTTATTCAAAAACCATTTGATAAAGATAGACTGCTTAATTTTATTAACAGAGCAGTAGAAAATTTTAATCTAAAAAATGAAAATAAAAACCTAAATAGTAAACTTTTTCATTCTTTCGAAATTATTGGAAAAAGCTCAAATATCATTTCAATAAAAGATCAAATTGAAAAACTATCAAAGTCAGAAAGTAGAGTTTTTATTAATGGTCCAACCGGTTCAGGAAAAGAATTAATTTCAAGAAAGATATATAAAAATTCAAATAGAAAAAAAGGCCCTTTTGTAGTTATTAATGGTGCTTTATTGGATGCTAAAAAATATGATCTTGAATTATTTGGGGAAGAAAAAATTGATGGATCAATTTTTTATGGCGCATTAGAAAAAGCTTCTGGAGGCGTATTGCTTATTGATGAGGTAACAGAAATACCTCTGGAAACACAAACAAAAATATTAAGAGTAGTAATCGATCAAAAATTTAGAAGAATTAACAGCAATCACGATATTAAAGTTGATGTTAGAATAATTTGTTCATCAAGTAAAGATATGTATACAGAAATCAAAAATGGCAATTTTAGAGAAGATCTTTATCATCGTTTAAACGTATTCAATATAAAAATTGAACCATTGAGCAATAGAATTGAAGATATACCTCTTTTAATAGACTATTTTATAGAAAATATTTGTAATACTTTTAATTATAAAAAATTTTCAATAAAGGATAACAATTATTTGTTAAATTATAACTGGCCAGGGAATGTCAGGGAGTTAAGAAATTTGATAGAAAGAATTGCTATCCTGGCACCGGGAAACGATCATCAAAAAATCATGAATATTATTAAAGAGTCTTTATCAAAATCTATTGATGAAGATTTTTCTGTTACAGATTCATTAACTGTACCTTTAAAAGAAGCTAGAGAAAGTTTTGAAAAAAAATATCTTGTTTCACAATTAAAAAAATTTGGTGGCAATATATCAAAAACAGCTAAATTTATTGGCATGGAAAGGTCTGCTTTGCACAGAAAATTAAGATTATTAGGAGTAAAAGATTTAAATTAATGAATATTATAATTTGTGGAGCAGGTAGAGTTGGTTTTACTATAGCCAAACTATTAATCGAACAAAATCATTCTATTACAATAATTGATCAATCTAGCGATGATATTCAAAAGATTAACGAGTCTCTTGATGTTAAAGCTATTGTTGGAAAAGCAACATCACCAGCTGTTTTAGAAAAAGCAAATACTTCTGATGCCGATATGATAATTGCCGTTACAAGAAACGATGAAATTAATATGTTAATTTGTCAAATTGCTTATTCTATTTTCAAAGTACCAAAAAAAATAGCTCGTATTAGATCACAAGAATACTTGGATCCAAAGTTTTCAGGTTTATTTAATAAAGAAAATCTTCCAATAGACTATATCATTTCACCAGAGCTTGAGATTGCTAAATCCATACAAAGAAAATTAGAAGCTCCTGGTGCTTTAGACAATGTACCTTTTGCGGATAATAAAATTAGATTGCTTGAAATTTTAATTGATGAGAAATGCCCTATATACGGAATTAAATTAAACGAATTAACGAAAAAATTTCCAAAACTTGATGCTTATATTCTAGGAGTTATCAGAAATGATAGTTTTAAAATCATGAAAAAAAATGACACCTTAAAACATAAAGATAAAGCATACATAGTTGTCAATTCAAATAAGATGCAAGAAACGTTAACCGTTTTTGGTCATGATGAAAAAATATCTAATAAAATTTTGATTATAGGCGGTGGAAATATTGGATTAAATTTAGCAAAAAATATTGAACAATCATTCGATTCTGCAAGGTTAAAAATTATCGAAAAAAATAAAGATAGGGCAGAATATATTGCAAATGAATTAAATGACACAATCGTAATAAATGGAGATGGTTTAGATGAAGATGTTTTAAGTGAAGCAAATTTAGATGAAGTTGAAACAGTTTTGGCATTAACTAATGATGATGAAGATAATTTAATGGTTAGTGTATTGGTTGAAAAATTTTCTAAAGATAAAAGAACAATGGCTTTAATAAACAAACCTAATTATTCATTGTTACAATCATCTTTAAAAATTGATGATTTAATAGATCCAAGAATGAGCACAGTCTCCAGTATTTTAAAACATGTGCATAAAGGAACCATAGAAAATGCATATACAATCTTAAATGGAGAATATGAAGTAATTGAAGCTGACATTATAGAGACATCTGAATTAATAAATAAAAAATTAAAAGACTCTAATCTTCCTGATGAAATTAGAATAGGTTCAATACTAAGAAATAAGGAAATTATTATTCCTTATTCTGAATATGTATTTCAAAAGAATGATACAGTAGTTCTTTTATCAAAAAGGGATCATTTACCTACTGTAGAAAACATGTTTAGAATTAGTTCTATCTAATTTTAATGAGTAAATTTAGCTTAATATATATTGGATCTTTTTTAATTTTACTAAGTATATTCTCATTTTTTAATATAATTTATTCTTATTATTTTGGGATTTTACTTAATGTTGATGCTTACACTTATACATTTATTATCTGCAGTTTATTTGGTTTATTTCTAATTTATTTTAATAAAATAAAATTTAACAAAATTACGATTTATGAAAAAATTATAACTATCTTAGCTGGATATATTTTTTTTCCCATAGTCATTTCAATGCCATATTATTTAAGTATTTCTAATATTTCATTTTTGAATTGTTATTTTGAGGCAATATCAGGTTTTACTTCAACAGGATTTACAATATTTGAAAATGTAAAACATATCGATCAAAGCCTAATTATATGGAGATCAACATCACAATGGATTGGAGGATTATATTTTTTATTTTCTATTTTGTTATTAATTGATATTTTTGA